>CAZWYX010000038.1:0-11691 GCA_964638485.1 uncultured Planctomycetales bacterium
TCGTGCAGCGTCCAGCGTGCGGCGAGGACGCGTAACGTCGGGCGTCTAGCGTCTGACGCCTGCCTGCCGGCAAGGCAGGTCCGACGCGGGACGCCTCACGCGGGACGAAACGCCCTTCGTGGCCGCTAGACGCAGGACGCTGGACGACGGCATGGAGAGTTCAGAGTTCAAAGGGGCGACATCCGGCCCCGCCTGCCGCACAAAAAAGGGATTGACTTCTCGCGGCCAAGCAGTACACTAGGGGGCGCATCATCAGACCGCTCATGTTGAAGGAGGGTGAGAGATGAAAGGTGGAGCCAACGCGGCCATTTTAATCGGAGTTGTCAGTCTCGCGGTGGGGGTCATCTCACGGCTCCTCCGCCAGCCAATCGGCGGCGTGGAATCGCACGCGATTGTGGAGTTCTCCCAAGCCTGTTTCCTGCTAGGGATTGCGCTGGCCTGTGGTGGAGGGGCCTGCCAGCCCAAGAGCTAGGCTGCGCGACTGCCCTGGAGGCAGGTCGCCACTGAGCCTGCGCTCCAGAGGGCCTTGACTTTTCTGCGCGCTCGTGTACACTTAAGACAGCAGCAGTTTTCTCGACGAGAACGAGGGTCAGTGGACATGCGCGAGCGCGTCGAGCAAGTGATTAACCGCATCCGCCCCGCGATTCAGGCTGATGGGGGGGATGTGGAGATTGTTGACGTCCGGGACGGGGTCGTCAAACTGCGGTTGACGGGCAGTTGTAGTGGCTGCCCTTCCTCGAGTATGACACTCCAGATGGGCCTCGAACGCGCCATTAAGTCTGAAGTCCCTGAAATTCAACGAGTTGAAGCCGTTCTCTGACATTGAGCCGCCACACCGTGTGGCGACAGCAAGCTCCGGCCTGTCCCCCAGGCTGGACTCAGCCTCTGGCGAGGGGCGTGTCTCGAAGGTAATCCCACCCTTACCCAGCTCTTCGCCAGGGGCGTTTTTTTGCCCAACGGCCTTCGCCGGGCTACGTTCTCGCGTCGCGCCCGGCCTGCGGCGTAGCAAAACGTACGCCTCGGCCTAGCGCTCCGCTGCGGCCTTGCCCGGCTTGGCCCTTAGGCAAAAGACCTCACAGGCGCCTCCCGCTCTCGCGCCTTGCGCTGCTTGCGTCTTGGGCAAAAAATGCCTCGGCAACTCACCTCGTGCGGCCTTGCGTGACTCGGGTCTTGACCAAAAATGGTCCCTCTCTCACGTCTTGCGCTGCTGGCGTCTTGGGTAAAATTGTTGACAAGCCTTCCTCCCTAGCTTACGCTGAGGCCATGCGGCATCTGCGAAGCGCTCTCTCCTTCCTCTTAATTGGTGCCGTGGTGGCGTTGGTGGTCGCTGGCGGATTGTTCCACAGCCACGCCACGGAGGCCGCCGCTCACCACTGCCTCTCCTGTCAGGCCAGGCACTCACCGGCTCAACCAATTCTACCGGTAGAACTGCCAATTGCGCGCGCCATCGTCGGGGCAGTGCCATTGCTCCTCACACCGGCACCTCCGCAAGCGCCTGACGTCTCTGTCTGCTCCACCCGCGCCCCACCCGCACGACTCCTGCTCGGCTAACACACTCCCCGTCGTCCTTTCATCTTAGCCACACAGGAGGCAGGCCATGTTACGAGTATGGGTCGTCGCGGTCTTCGGTTCGTTGCTCTTGGGCAGTCCCTCGGCCCTGGCCCATCAGAACCACCAGCGCTACCACCGCGCCATCATTGATCCGCTGGAAACCCACCACGCGATCATCGAGGACGAGTTCACCTGGAACTTCCGGCATGAAGAGGATCCAGAGGACGGCGAGTCGGCTCAGCAGTATGAACTGGAGCTGGCGTGGGCCTTCGCGGATCTGTTCGGCGTCGAAGTATTCGTACCGGTCGTCCACTTCGATCCGCGTGAGACCACAGCGGCGTCAGGCATAGGCGACATCGAACTCGACATCAAACTGTGGAGTTTTGTGCACCCCAGCAGTAAATTTGTGGTGACGCCGCAAGCCAATCTCATCCTCCCGACCGGTGAGCGAGATCGCAACTTCGGCAAATCCTCGACGGTGCTTGAACCCGCGCTGCTCGCGGATCTCGTGCTGGGAGAGCACGTGGCGCTGCAAGCCAATCTCGAATACGGCGTTTCCCTGGACAAAGATCGCCGCGCGAATGATCTTGGTTATGCCGTCTCGTTGGCGTACTCGTTTTTCCTCGGGCCTCAGGGCAGCTTCTCGCCGTTATTGGAATTGGTAGGGGAGACGATAGCCAGTGGACCTAAGCGCGGCGAGAATGCGGTCACGTTACTTCCCGGATTTAAGTGGAGCTGGGGCGGCTGGCACGCCGGGGTGGGGTATCAGTTTCCGTTGACCAACCGCCGCGAATTCGAGTGGGCTCTCCTCAGTCAGGTTGGCTACCACCTCAGTTGGTAACCAGGTATGTTATACTGGAGACCTGCCATGACCCTCATCGCCATCTCCGCTGTCTCGCTGGCGTTTCTCCATGCGCTGGCCCCGGACCACTGGCTGCCGTTTGTGGCGCTGGCCAAGGGGTCCCAGTGGCGGATGCGGCACCTGGCCTTCGTCACCACGCTCGCGGGGATCGGCCACGTCGCCTCCTCGCTCCTCTTAGGATTACTTGGCCTGTGGGCCGGCTGGGCGGTGCACCGGTTGGAAAGAGTCGAGACGTGGCGGGGCGGCGTGGCCATCTGGCTCCTCATCGGCTTCGGCGTCGCCTACGCCCTGTGGGGCCTCAAACACGCGCAGCATCCCCATCCGCATGTCTCTGTCCAAGACGCGGTCAAGGCGTATGCGACGAAACGCGTGTGGATGCTGATGGCGATTCTCCTCTTCGGGCCGTGCGAGCCGCTCATTCCCTTGATGTTCCTCGCCTACCACGAGGGCGTGGCCGCCGTCGTCCTGGTGAGTCTCCTCTTCTCGGTGGTCACCGTCGGGATGGTGGTGGGGCAGAGCTGTCTGGCCTATGCCGGGGTCAGACTCCTGCGCGCCGAGTGGATGACGCGCTACGCGCACGCGCTGGCAGGGCTGCTCATCGTGGTGACGGCGACACTCGTGCTCCTCACCGGCCTCTAGCGCACACGCACGGGGGTGTCTCGCCTTGCTCGGTCGTGGGCCGTGGACAAGACAACAGACGTGCCGGCTGATGGGCGTTGTGATGAGAGGTTGTCTCGCGGGTCGTCAACTAACCAACAGGAGGTGTTGCGATGGAACGGATGAAAGCTCACGGGTTGTGGACGGTCGTTGGCCTTGTCATCGGGCTGTTTGTCGTCGGCAGTTCACTGGCCTTGGCGGGGAATCGCTTCTCGCCTGGTCCTGACAACGCACAGGTCTATGCGATGGGCAAACGACCCCAGACCGACACGGGCAAGGCGACCTACCAGTGTCCCAAGTGCAAGATGGCCTCTGAGAAACCTGGCACGTGTCCGATGTGCCAGATTCCACTCAAGAAGATCACCGCCAAGCCAGCGCAAGGCAGTTAACGAAACACGTCACCGTCTCATCGGTCTAGCGGTAGCGCGTAGGGCAACAAACACCACCCACCGATTCCGCCCTTCGCACGGGGCAGCACGTGTCGAGGGCCGAGTCCTCCGGCGGCCCACCCCCGCAGCGCGTGTAAAATTTTCCTTGACACACCGCGCCCAATCGTTGATAATGAAATCCAATTTCATTAAGTCTCCCCACACGCCTGGACGGAGGCAGTCATGCGGACCGCGAATCTCGAAGTCGTGCTCTTCCCAATAGATGTGCGCAATCCCCGCTACCGACGACAGTGGGAGGCCGGCGTGTACGCGACGTTTGAGCACTTCCTCGGCGAACAACGTCTGCGCATGACGAGCCAGCGCAAGATGGTCTTGCAGTGTCTCCTCAACGGCAAGCACCACTTGCGCGAGGAGGAAATTTTCCAGCAGGCGCGCCGGTACGCGAGGGGCCTGGGCCGCACGACGGTGTTTCGGACATTGAAGCTGTTGGAGCAATGTGGGCTCGCGGATCGTGTGGAAGCGGCCGATGGGACGCCGCGATTTGAACTCAAGCACGACCGACCGCACCATGACCACATGGTCTGTGTGATGTGCGGGCGGATCATCGAGTTTCAGAGTCCGCAGATGGAACTGCATCAAAACCAGGCGATCAAGGATCACGGGTTTGAAGCCCTGTGGCACCGGCACGAGATCTTTGGGTACTGCCGTGGCTGCGTCGCCAAACGGACCACCAAACATTAAAAAATTTGTTTTGGCCAGGAGTTGAAAATGAATTTCAAGTTCATCCTTGGTCTACTCGCCGCGGGGATGTTCGCCGGATGCGCAGGGCCAACACGGTTAGGGCCGGCGGGCACGTGTCCGTTGCCGCTGCGCGCCGGCGTGGCTGAGTACCTGTGCAAGCACTGCAACTGCATCATGCAAGTCGCCGACAGCGAATGGGAGCAAGAGTGCACTGTGTGCAACTGCAAAAAGACCGTCAAGGCATGCCTCTGATGAGTCACCGCTGTATCTGTCAGCAATTGCCGGCCGTGGGTGAAGCCATTGCCCAGGCGCTGGAGGAAGTCCGATTTGGCACGATTGAGCTGATCATCCACGAAGGGCGTGTGGTGCAGCTCGAGCGCCACGAAAAAATTCGATTGGATCGCTCTACTCATACCGCTGAGTGAGCTGTGCAACCGTGATGTGCGCTGAGCCCCGACTGAAGTCGGGGCAGGCGGCATCTGACGAAGGATGGTTACCATGTTCCGCAAGATAACGACGGTGTGTCTCCTTGCTACCGTGTGCGTCGTCTCATGGACGACGCCCAGCGAAGCGCACCTGCGCGATTACCTGTTCAACCAGAGCTACTACACCGCCAAGCGCGGCGAGATTGAAGTTGAGACGTATAACGATGTCACGATGCATGAGGTGGATAACAGCGACAAATATTCCACCAAACATCAACTCGAACTCGAGTACGGTGTCACCGATCATCTGCAGGCAGCCCTCTACACCGTCTGGAAATGGAACAAAGGGCAGGAGTACGTCTACGACCAGTGGAAAGCTGAAGTCAAGTACCGCTTCTTCGATGCCGGGACGCTGCCCGTGGACCTCGCCCTCTACACCGAGTACATTAATCAGAATGGGAGCGGGCCGGATGACAGTGATAAAATGGAATGGAAAGCCATCGCCAGCAAGAACTGGGGTCGGTGGAACGTCACCGCCAACTGGATTATGGAAAAAACGATTCAGAATGCGAACAAGACGGAATTTTCCTGGACGGCCGGGGTGAACTACGCCTGGACGCCGCGCTGGAAGACGGGGCTGGAATGGAAAGAGACGTTGGGGACGGCTGATGGGTTTGGATTCCATCACCGGAACTACAAAGTGCAACTGATGCCGACGATTGGCTGGAGCCCGACACCGAAGAGCAAGATCCTCATCGGGCCAGCATTTGGCCTCAGTTCCGCCGCGCCGGAGTTGGAATTTCGTAGCCTCATCGCCGTGGAGTTTTAGCCGATGTTTCAAGCATTCGTGATCGTCTTGCGGGAGGGGTTCGAGGCGTTTTTGATCGTCTCGGTCATCGTGGCCTATCTCCAGCGGGTCGGCCAGCGGGCGTTGCTGCCCGCTGTCTCCTGGGGCATTGGCGTCGCGGTAGCCGTCAGCTCCGCCTTAGGCGTCGGCCTCTCGCAACGGGGTTACGATCCCCTCTGGGAAGGGATCCTCGGCCTGATCGCGGTGGCCTTTGTCTCGACGCTGGTCGTGCAGATGTGGCGCCATGCCAGGTACCTCAAGCAGGAAACGGAAACGCGGCTGGGGACGTTGACGGCGCGCCCCTCGCGGTGGGCGCTCGTCGGAGTGTTTCTCTTTACCGTCGTGATGGTCGCCCGCGAAGGGATCGAGACGGCCTTGATGCTGACGCAGGTGCGTGACCCCGCCTTCCTGCTCGGTGCCGGCGTCGGGCTGCTCAGCACGGTGGCGCTCGCTGTGCTGTGGGTGCGCTGCAGCCATCTCATCAACTTGAAGTTATTTTTTCAGGTCACGAGCATTTTCCTGCTGCTGTTCCTCGCGCAAATTGCGATCTACGCCTTCCATGAATTCAGCGAGGCCGGCGTCTTGCCCCAGAGTGAGGCCTGGCACGCCACCACCGAGCCGTGGTCGCCCGACGGGCGCTATGGCAAATGGTTTTCCCTGGCCACGGTGATCGTGTGCATGGGCTGGCTGCTGTGGGCTGAGGCTCGGCAGTTCCTCCACGCCAGACGACAGAAGCCCTAGACACGCCCGTCCTTCCTTGCTACACTATCTCCCTTTCAAGGAGGGGTTCCGCACGATGGCAGGACGGGCCCTTCGACTGCGCTCAGGGCAAGCCAGCGCGGCGAAGACACGTCGTATTGGATTAGCGCAACTCAATACCACGGTTGGGGATCTGGCAGGGAACCTCCAGCTCATTCGCCGGAGTCTGGACGAGGCTAGGACTGCCGGCTGCGATCTGGTGGCTTTCCCTGAGCTGGCCCTGACCGGCTACCCCCCGGAAGATCTCCTCCTCAGTCCGCAATTTGTCCAGGAAGCCGCGCACGCGCTCCAACACCTAGCCACGCACACGCACGGGCTCCTCGCGGTGGTCGGGTGTGTGGACCGCGGGCCTAGGGGGGCATTGTTCAACGCCGCCGCGGTCTTTGCGGACGGCCGACTGCGTGGGATGTACCACAAGATGCGTCTCCCGAACTATGGCGTTTTTGATGAGCAGCGCTACTTTACACCGGGCACACGGCCGCTCGTGGCGCAGTGGGGGAGCGTCCGCTTCGGCGTGAACATCTGCGAAGACATTTGGCATGAGGACGGCCCGCTGCTCGCGCAGGCCAACGCCGGGGCGCGCCTCATTGTGAATATTTCCTCCAGTCCGTATCATGCCGGCAAACTGCACGAACGGCGGCAGCTCATTCAGCGTTGGACGAAACGCGCCCACGTCCACCTGGCCTACGTCAACTTGGTCGGCGGGCAAGATGAGCTCGTCTTCGACGGCGGGAGTCTCATCATGGATCCGCGCGGGCGCGTGCTCGCGCAGGCGCGCTCCTTTGAAGAAGAGCTGCTTGTGGTGGATCTGCCGCTCGGGACGCGGCCATCTCATCGGTCGTCGCTTCGCGTGCGTCGTGCGCCCGTGTCCGTGCTCCGCCTGCCGCAGCAGCGGAGCGCTCCTCCGCCGCGTGCGCCGCTCACGTCGCCACTGGCCCGCGCGCTCGATCCCATCGAGGAAATCTACCAGGCGCTCGTCCTCGGCACGCGCGACTACGTCAGGAAAAACGGCTTCGAGACCGTCGTCCTCGGCCTCAGTGGCGGGATTGATTCGGCCGTGACCGCGCTCATCGCTGCCGATGCCTTAGGATGCGCGCAGGTGGTGGCGCTCTCGATGCCGTCGCAGTATTCCTCGGCCGAGACGCAAGCGGATGCGGCGCGGTTGGCGGAACGCCTGGGCATCCGGTTCTGGCGGATTCCGATTGATGCGATGCTGCATACCTATCTCGAAACGCTGGCACCGGTCGTCCCGCATCGTCCAGCGGACGTCACAGAGCAAAATCTTCAAGCCCGCATCCGCGGCAACGTCCTCATGGCCTGCTCCAACAAGTTTGGCTGGCTGGTCCTCTCGACGGGGAACAAGAGTGAAGTGGCGACCGGCTACTGCACGCTCTACGGCGACATGGCTGGCGGATTTGCGGTCCTGAAGGATGTGCCGAAGACGCTCGTCTACCACCTCGCACGCCAGCGCAACCAGCGCGCCTCGCGGCCGCTCATCCCTGAGAGCATCTTCACGCGCACACCGACGGCGGAGTTGGCACCCCATCAAACCGATCAAGAAATCCTGCCGCCGTACGAGGTGCTGGATCCGATCTTGAAGGCGTACATCGAAGAGGCGCTCTCACGCCGCGCCATCACGCGACGCCGATTTGCCGACGATACCGTCCGACGCGTCATCTCGATGGTGGACCGCTCCGAGTACAAACGCCGGCAGGGTCCGCCGGGAATCAAAATCACCCCGCGCGCCTTCGGCAAAGATCGCCGCATGCCCATTACGAATCGCTACCGGGAAGGACTGGTGAGTTCAGCGTCCAGCGTTCAGCGTCAGGCGAACGGCGTTTCGTCTGGCGTGCAGCGTCTCGCGTCACCGCTCTTGCACGCAAACGCCCGACGCCGAACGATACGCCATGCGCCGAACGCCGAACGCCGAACGCCGAACGACAATGTATAGACTCCTCCTCATCACGGACGAGGCGAAGCTGACCAAACAGCTCAAAGGCCCCTTCAGCGACACGGGCTACCAGCTCACCACCGTCACACCCAAACAGGTGCAGGCGGAGGAGACGCCCAGCAAGCGCAGTGACATGGTGCTCGTGGACATCGCGCACGGCCTCGCTGACGCCGGCCACTTCTGCCACATCCTCAAGCGACGGCCGGCGTTCAAAGACGTGCCCCTCGTGCTCCTCGTGCCGGAGCCGCTCGTCAAGTCGCTCGACTGGAAATGGGGGTTTGATGAGTTTGTGCTGCTGCCGACGACGCACGAGCAGCTCCTCTCGCGGCTGCAGTTTTTGCTGTGGCGGCTCAATCGCGTGGATGTCAAGAATGGCCTGAAGGTGGGGGATCTGACCATTGACTTCGAGCAGTTCACCGTCGCGGTCAAAGGCCGCGTCGTGGACTTGACCTACAAGGAATATGAGCTCCTGCGCTTCCTGGCCAGTCATCCGGCGAAGGTCTTTACCCGCGAAGTGCTCCTCAACAAAGTCTGGGGCTACGACTTCTACGGCGGCACGCGCACCGTGGATGTCCACATCCGCCGCTTGCGCAGCAAACTCGAAGACGCCCACCACACCTTCCTCGACACCGTCCGCCACGTCGGCTACAAGTTCCTCCCGCCGGAGGAGTAGGCAGTCGTTCGGCGTTCAGCGATTGCCGGCAAGCATTCAGTGTGAGGCGTTTAGCACTTGACGCACAACGCGTTACGGCTTTCGCCGAGCGCTGCACGCTGCACGCGCTACGTACGCCCTCCGTGTTACACTGATTTAACATCCGCGTAATGTCGCCGTCACGCATCCCGCTAGAATAAAGCCCAGTTCCTCTACGCACATCATCAGGAGGCGAAGGCGATGGATCCTGCACAATTGAAGGTCGCGGCTGACACGATGTGGACGCTGGTGACGGCCATGCTGGTTTTTTTCATGAACCTGGGGTTTGCCTGCGTGGAGACCGGGTTCTGTCGGGTGAAGAACTCCACGAATATTCTCTCCAAGAACTTTATCGTCTTCGCCGCCTCCTCCATCGCGTTCTGGGTGTTGGGGTGGGGTTTGATGTTCGGCGATGGCAACGGCCTCATGGGGTTAAAGGGCTTGCTCTTCCTGGGCGGCACCGACAACAGCCCCGCGACGGGTGAGGCGTACGAAGGCGTCTACACGTCCATCAACTGGACCGGCGTGCCACTGCTGGCGAAGTTCTTCTTCCAACTGGTGTTTGCCGGGACCGCCGCGACCATCGTCTCCGGCTGCGTGGCGGAGCGGATCAAATACTTCGCCTTTATTGCCTTTAGCTTCATCATCGTCGGGATCATCTACCCCATCGTCGGCCACTGGATTTGGGGCGGCGGTTGGTTGGCGGCGAAAGGCTTCTTGGATTTCGCCGGTTCCACGCAGGTGCACTCCATCGGCGGCTGGGCCGGCCTGGCGGGCATTTTGGTGCTCGGTCCACGCTACGGGAAGTACAATAAGGATGGAACCGCGAACCCGATTCCCGGCCACAACTTGTCCTTGGGGCTCATCGGCTGCTTCGTCCTCTGGTTGGGGTGGTTCGGATTCAACCCCGGCTCGACGATGGCCGCGGATGTGGACGCGATCGCCCGCATCTGTGTGACCACCAACACCGCCGCCGCAGCCGCCATGCTCGCGGCAACGCTCGTCTCCACCGTGATGTTGGGCAAGCCGGATTTGGGCATGACGATCAACGGCTGTCTGGCTGGATTGGTCGCCATCACCGCGCCGTGTGCCTTTGTCAGCGTCATGAGTTCCGCCATTATTGGCGCGATTGCTGGGATCCTGGTGGTCCTGGCGGTCATCGGCTTTGACAAAGTCCGCGTGGATGATCCGGTCGGAGCGTTGGCCGTCCACCTCGTCAATGGGGTGTGGGGCACCTTTGCGGTGGGACTCTTTGCCGAATCCCAGTGGACCCCGGCCCACACCGCCGGTCTCTTCTTCGGCGGCGGACTCGGCCAGCTCACCACGCAAATGCTCGGGATCATGGCCGCCGGTGCGTCGGTCTTTGGGATGGCGCTCCTGGCGTGGAGCTTGATCAAAGCCACCATGGGGATTCGCGTGAGCATTCAGGAAGAGATCGAAGGGCTGGATATCGGGGAGCACGGACAGACCACGTATCCTGAATTTGTCACGCGCAAACCGGCGTACTCCTACGTGAGTATCGCCGAACGCATCGCGGAGTGAGGCGCAGATGAAAAAGATTGAAGCGATCATTCGTCCCGAGAAGCTCGATGAGGTGCGCAAGGCCATCATGAGCGCCGGCTATCCCGGGCTCATGGTGCAGGAAATCGAGGGCCACGGCAAGCAGAAGGGGATCACCCAGCAGTGGCGGGGGGAGGAGTACCGCATGGATTTGCTCCCGAAGGTGAAGTTGGAAATCGTGGCCCCTGATGGGGATGTGGAACGGATCCTCCAGGCGATTCTGAAGACCGCCAAGACCGGCGCCGTGGGGGATGGCAAAATTTTCGTCTCCGAGATCAAAGAAGCCGTGCGCATTCGCACTGGCGAACGCGGTGACGCTGCGGTATAATGACGTGAGGCCCCGCGTTGCGGAGCGCTAGCGAGGCAACTCGGCAGGCCGAACGTCACCCCGCCCCCAGGTTACGAGGGTGGTGGGTTGCTGGGTTTTGCCCAGCGCACGCACGAGCTCCATTGTCGCGATTGAGCCGTGAGGCGCTGGGGGCGGGGTTCAATTCGCCCAGCGACTGAGCGTCGCTTCGCTCCGTAAGTCGCGGGCTCATTGAAGGAGGAATCAACCGATGGCTGCACGGAGTTCTGCGGCTGCCTTAGAGCGCCGCCGTTCGATCGCCCCCAGCTCGCGCCCCAGCAAAAGCGCTGGACGTGCGGAGGGGACGAACCACATGTTCCGCGCCTCGGAAGAAGGCGTGCGGCGCGTGTGGAAACTCATCAAGGATCACAACATCCAGGTCGTGGATCTGAAGTTCAACGACCTGCCGGGATTATGGCAGCACTTCTCCATCCCGACGGCTGAGTTGGACCAAGATCTCAACAAGGGCATCTGGGTGGATGGGATTGGCTTCGACGGCTCCTCGATCCGCGGATTCCAGAAAATCCAGGAATCCGATATGAACCTCTACCTCGACACCTCGACGGCCATCGTGGATCCGGTCTGCGAGATCCCGACGCTCTCGATCATCTGCGACATCGGCGACCCCCTGACGCGCGGGCCGTATTCCCGCGATCCGCGCTACATTGCCAAGAAGGCGGAGGCGTACTTGAAGAAGACCGGGATCGCGACGGTGAGCTACTGGGGGCCGGAGCCGGAGTTTTTCATTTTCGACGACATCCGATTCGATTCGACGCAGAACGCCAGCTACTACTACGTGGATTCCGCCGAAGGCGAATGGAACACCGGTCGTGACGAGCGGCCGAACCTCGGCTACAAGCCGCGCTACAAGGAAGGCTACTTCCCGGTCCCGCCGCACGACACGCTGCAGGA
>CAZWYX010000039.1:0-11554 GCA_964638485.1 uncultured Planctomycetales bacterium
CAACGAGCTGCTGCGTTTCTGCAAGCGGCGTGGCGCCAGCTACGCGGATGCGCGGTTCCAGGAGACGACGCACGAGCAGCTCATCGTGGAAAATGGGGCGGTGGATGTCTGCGCCGTCACCACCAGCGCGGGCATGGGCTTGCGCGTCATCGTGGATGGCTCCTGGGGGTTTGCGGCGAGTGCCTTGCTTACGCCCGCCGCCCTGCAGCGCGCAGCGCAAGTCGCGCTCGCCGCGGCCAAGGCCTCAAGCCGCATCAACCGCACACCGGTGACCCTCGCACCCGTCGCACCGGCACGAGGACAGTTTCGCGGGCCGTGCGTGATTGATCCGTTCACCGTGCCCCTCAGCAGTAAGCTCGAGTATCTCCTGTGGGCCTGCGACGTGCTGCATCGTCACCGTCTCATCAAGACCGCGATCGCCACCTTGGATTTCTACCGCATCCGGAAACGCTTCGTCTCGACGGAAGGCTCGGACATCGCACAGGAGTTCATCGAAAGTGGCGGCCACCTCGAAGCGATCGCCAGTGCCCACGATGAAGTGCAAGTGCGCTCGTATCCTGCCTCGCATCGGAGTGCCCTCGCGCAAGCCGGTTACGAGTACGTCAAGGCGATTGACCTCGTCGGTGGCGCTGAACGCACACGGCACGAAGCGGTGGCGCTCCTCTCGGCGAAGGAACTGCGTGGGGGTGAGCTCACCGTCATCCTCGACAGCTCGCAGATGGCGCTGCAAATTCACGAATCCTGTGGCCATCCGGTGGAACTGGATCGCGTGTTGGGGACGGAGTTGAGTTTTGCCGGAGGCAGTTTCCTGACGCCAGACAAGCGTGGTCATTTCCAGTACGGCTCTCCGCTCGTCTCCATCGTCGCCGATGCGACGGTCCCCGGCGGTTTAGGCACGATGTTCTTTGACGATGAAGGCGTTTCCGCACAACAACATGACATCATTCGAAACGGCACCTTTGTTGGGTACCTCTCCTCGCGGGAAACAGCGCCGCGCGTGGGGCTCGCGGAAAGTTCAGGGGCGATGCGCGCGGAAGACTGGGATGTCCCCCCGCTCATCCGTATGACCAACATCAATCTCGAACCGGGCGACGGCAGCCTTGCACAACTGCTCAAGGACACGAAACGCGGCGTCTACCTCGGCACGAACAAGAGCTGGTCCATTGATGACCAGCGACTGAACTTCCAGTTCTCGACGGAAATCGGCTGGGAGATTCGCAAGGGTAAATTGGGCGCGATGATTAAAAATCCAATTTACACTGGCATCACGCCGCTGTTCTGGCGGCAGTGCACGGCGGTGGCGGGACCGACCGAGTGGAAACTCTGGGGCTTGCCGAACTGCGGGAAGGGCGAACCGGGACAGTCCATGCACGTCGGTCATGGCGCCAGCCCAGCACGATTCGCGAACGTCCGCGTAGGACGTGGCACATGAACGTCATGCGGCCAGCGGCCACGAGCCTACGGCCTGTCAGGGAAGCGTTGCGTCTGACGTTAGACATCAGACGTTGGACGAAACACCTGTTCGTTGCCGTCAGACGATTGACGCTGGACCAGGTGTGCGACCGGCAGGTGGTGGGGTGAAGCGCCTGCTGCCTGGACGCGACGCCACACTCGCAACGCTCGAGCGATTGCTCAAGCAGTCTCCTGCTGACGCCACCTCGTTGGCGCTGGTGACATCTACTCAGCACACGGTCCGGTTTGCGTTCGAACGCGTCCACCAAGATCTCTTCCAGGACACCGCCACTCTCTACGTGAAGGTGGCACTCAACGGGCGCATCGGGGTGACCGTCATGCACACCGGTGACATGGCGCTGTGGCGCACGGCACTCACGCAAGCGTGCGCGCTGGCCCGTCTCGCGCCCAAACATCGTGGCAGCCTCCGCTTCCCCACGGCTCAACCGATCCCACACGCCATGACCTATTTTCCTCAGACGGCAGCGTTCACACCGCCGCAGTACCTCGAACGGGTACAGCACCTCATGCAGTTGGCCTCCGGCTGTGGCGCGCATCTGGCGGGATCGCTCCTGCTCGGGACAGAAACTCGCAGTGTCGTCAATTCCACTGGGGTCGCGTGCGTTCAGCCAGCGACGGTGATGGCGCTGAAGCTCGTCGCTGTGGGACCCACGTGTTCTGGTTACGCGAGTCACGTGGTGCGCAACGCCGACGCGATGGATTGGGAAGGCATGCTAGAGCGAGCGCTCAAAAAATGTCTCACGCGACAGCAGCCGCGCGCCATCCGCCTCGGCCGCTACCGCGTGCTACTCGCACCCGAAGCGGTGGCGGAGCTCCTCACATGGCTGGGGTACTTAGGGTTGGGGGCGAAGCAGTTTGCGGAGCGGACAAGTTTCCTCTGTGGCCGGATGGGCGAGCGCATCACCGGCAGCGCCATCACGCTCAGCGATGATGGCACCGATCCGACGAACTTAGCGATGCCGTTTGATTTTGAAGGTGTGCCCAAGCAGCGCGTGATGCTCATTGAGCAGGGGGTGGCGCGCGGCTTGGTGTACGATACGCACTATGCGCACCTCTACGACACGCACTCGACAGGCCATGCGCCCTCGCCGGATGCCACGGAAGGCCCGCTCCCGTCACACCTCTTCTTAGCCCCCGGGGAGGCGACCCACGAGACAATGCTGCGCGCCCTCGATCGCGGCCTCCTCATCACGCGCTTCCACTACGTCAACGGGTTCCTCGATCCGCGCAACACCATGATGACAGGGCTCACGCGGGATGGGACGTTCCTCATCGAGGACGGACGACTCGTTGCGCCAGTGAAAACCCTGCGTTTTACCGATCGGATTCTTGAGGCCTTCGCGCGGACCGAGCTCATCTCACGCGATCGCCAACTCGTCGCCGATCCCGCGCAAGACGACGGTGGCATCGTGTGCCCGTCGCTCCTCCTCGGTGGTCTCGCCTTCACCGGCCAAAGCCAGGCAGGGTAAACGATCGTACCTACCTACGTAGGTCTCGGTGGGGTTAGACACATTGATCGCCCCAGCCCGTGGGTCGTTGAGCGTCAAGCGTTGAGCGCTGGTCCTCCGTAGCTTCAGCGAAGGAGGATTCGGCGACAGCCGTTGAGCGTTGCGCGTCAAGCATTCGCCCGCCCCGGTCGGGCCGAGCGGTGTCACTCCGGTCGCAACGCGCTGACGGTCACGTGCGTCGTCAGTTGCTGCGGCGCGCCAGGCAGCGGATTCATGCGCAGTTGATCCACGCGTAACAGTACCGGCGCATGCGCCAGCCGCTCCAGGAAATCGCTCACCATCGGGAGCGTCCCGAGACACTCGACATCTACGACGGCATACAGCTCGGTCGCCTCCAGCGACGGGGGGCGCGGTGTCAGCGCCGTGATCTGCACACGCGCAGCCAGGGCGGCTTGCTCCACGGCGGCCAACAGCTGATGCGTACTCACGTCGGCGGCGTCGCTCGTCGTCAGATACGTTGCGTAGATCCGCAACGCCTCGGCGATGTCGGCTTGCCGATGGGCGATGCGTTGGTATTCCCGCCACACGGCCGTCTGGTCAGCGACGTCTTGCTGGAGGTCGCGCCACTCATGCATGGCCGGGAGCACCCCACCACCGACGAGGAGAAGCGTTGCTCCCCCGAGCACTCCTAGTTGCCACGCCGGGGCCATGGGGCGACGACGGCGCGGCTTCATGGCGTCCCTTCCCCTCGCCCTGCCTCGACCGCCCCTCCCACTTCGAAATCTACTTGCAAACCGGCCTGCGTGGTGCGCTGCGTTGAGTAACGCAAGCGTAGATCACGAAACGCCGGTGATTGTTCCAGCGTCGTGAGGTACGTCAAGACCTCGCCGACGGCGGGCGCTGAGCCACGGATGGCCAGGCCCTGCGAGCGGTCGTAGAGGAACTGGGTTAAGCCGATCGTCGTCGGTGTGTGCTGATCGAGCTCGCGCAGCAGCCATAGCATGTCCGGTCGTTCGTGGAGCAAGCTTTCGACTTGTCTGATGCGATGGGCCTGCCGACTGAGAGCGTGCGCCTCAGGCCCCAACGTGGCGAGCGCCTGCTCCAGGTGCTGCTGCACGCGGGCGACCCGCTGCACTTCCACGCGCAGGAGCACCACCAGGATGAGAGCGCACGCGAGGCCCAGCCACGCTGAGATGACCCACTGTCGCTGACGGTGCTGACGCGCCTGCGATGTCCGAACCGACAGCGGTAGCAAATTGATGGTGGGTAGCCCGCGCGCTGGCAAGGCCAGGCCGACAACGCTACTCCACGCGCCAGGCGGTAACGTCGGCGGCGCCGCCAGCACTTGCCACGTCTCCAGAACCTCGACCGGCAGATGAAACCAAGCCTCCAGCGGCTGGCGGGCCCGCTCGATGCAGCTCGGATCACCGGTGAGGAGGAAGCGGGTTGGCGCTTGGTCGCCGCCTTCCTGACGGTAACTCTCCAGCGTCCGATCCACCTCCTCGAACCAGCGCCGCGGTAGCACCGCTTCCGTCGCTGACTCGCCGATGGCCAGCGGCACACTCCGACTGAACCGCAACGCCCCATCGGTCACGATCACGACTTCCGTGGTGGTGGCCTCAAGCTCCACGACCGCGACGGTGCCCTCGCGCGTGGACTGGCGGACGGCAGCGCTCCAGTGGAGGAGTCCGCTCGTCGTCAACGTGAGCTCCACCTCCGTCAGCCCGACGCTGCTAAACGCGCGTAGCGTCTGCTCGACGAGCGCGCGTTGCACGGCGACTACCAGGACCGTGGTCGTTTGCTCTTTGCGCCACAGGGGCACGTGCTCGATGATGGCATTGTCTACGTCATACGGTAAGAGCGTTTTCGCTTGCAAGGCGACCATCGAGGAGAGCTCCGCGGGATTCAGTGTCGGTAACTGCACGAGCCGCGTGATCGCCAGCTCGCGCGGCAGCGCTGCAATACAGCGCACAGGTGGTCGCGGCACCGTCGGTACAAGGCGCTGGAGGACAGCACTCAACTGCTCAGGAGCGGTGAGCGGCTCGACGACCGCGCGGATCACGGTGGGGCGTCCCTGCGCGTTGGTCAGCTCCAGGAATTTGACGACGTGAGGGCCGAGGGTGATAGCCAGGGTGCGCTGGAGGGAGGGCTTCATGGTTCGCTCCACGCGAACAGGCGGACCGGTTGTCCGACCTCGGTGGGCCGCTCGAGCACCGCTTCGATGATTTTCACCACACGTCCCTCATCGGCCCGCCCTTCGCTGCGCACGCGAAACGTCGCTGAACTGACACCGAGCGTAGACAGGAGCGCCGCATATTCTTCCGGCGGCAGGAAACCGACGATGTCCTCGATGACGCCGTCATCCGCGGTCCCGACCTCGCCATCGTTGCCCTGCCGGTAGGTTAACACTTGTTCGACTAACTGGGAAGACAATCCTACCGCGAGTAAGACTTCCGGCGGCGCGGTGTTGAGGTTGACCGGTGCCCCCTCGGTGGGATAGATAGTACAGAAGCGCGCGATGATGTCCCATCGCTCCGGCGTCATGCCGCGCACGAGATGAAGCTCTGCCAGCGATTCGAACGGCACGCCCTTGGTGGTGTATGGCGGATCCAGTGTTGAGTAGTAGGCGTCTTCTGGCGATGGAGAGGGTTGAAGAAACGCCACAATTGCGGCCGCGACGTCCGCATTCATGAGGGGGAGTAGTTCGATTTGATCGCTGCTGGCCACGTTTAAATTCAGACGGCTTTGCTCATCGGAGATCTGCACACGTGTCGTCACATCGCTGTGACCGACGGGCTGCTCAACAAGGTGCGGACCCATGGCCCAGAGATCACTCAGGCTATCGCTTGAGGCATCGTCTAGGCTGAGGAGTTCGACTGCACGATAGAACCCAGCCCAACTCGCCAGCGTGGCTTGGGTGAGTGCCGTCTGATACCGAGCCAGCCGGAGTTCGAGTGAGGCGCGGTAGCTCACCCCCAACGCCAAGAGCGCGAGGATGGTGAGCAGCCACACGGTCGTGACGAGAATGCTGCCGCGGTGGAGGACGTGGGGCGTGTGGCGTGGATCGTTCATGGTCCTTCGAGTTTGCCGACGGAGCCAGTGGGAATACCGGCGACACACGAGGCGCTCGCGAGGGGCGGTTGCGCCCACGTCACGCGGAGACGCAGCGCCCGCGGGATGGCGTCTACTCCTTGCACCTCAGCATCCCAGACCGGTTGCCACACCGGTGCTCCTGACGCATCCAGATACAGATACTCAAACACCAGCGATGCAGCTCCTGTCAACATGGTGTGCTCCTGCTGCCACGGTAATTCCAGCGATGCGGGATACGGTGCGCTGCGTCGCAGCAACGCGTGACTCCCATCCTGCTGACGATTGGCCTCGAGGGCGACGCGCACCAAGCGCGGGATGTCGTCTCGATCTCGTTGTGCCGTGACCACCTGCAGCGCTGTCGCTGTCCAGCTCTGGGGGATGCTATCATTGGTCAGCCTCACCGCATGGGCCACATCTCGTTGCAGGCGATCGCAGGCAAACTGCCAGCGCTGTTGGCGTCGGCTCGTGGCCTCCACCGCCTGCCACGCAGCGATGCCATTCCGCAACGTCACGACCAGCGCCGTCCCCAGCACCGCGAAGATCGTCAAGGCGACAATGAGCTCGATGAGGGTGAGGCCTGTGCGCATCAGCGCGTGATTCGTCGTTCGGTGTTCGTCGTTCGGCGTTCGTTGGACGGTGTGCTGTCGGCGGTTCACTGGTCACTCGTCACGGTAGGGCATCCATGTGGTAGCGCGGACGGCGCGTGGTTGCTCGCGCTGTTCCCACTGCACGGTGATCTCGGCCTTCAGGAGCGCAGAAGTTTCATCGGCGAAGGGAACTGTCGAGACGTGCCATGTGAAGCGTTCCTCTGACGCCGTGCCCTGCTGCGTGCCTAACGGCACACCATTGGTCACCGTCGCCAGGACCATCTGCTCGTTGAGGACGGCGAGAGCCTGTCGCTGATCGCGCGCCCGTTCGGCGGTGAGCACCGTCTGCGAAAACGAACGCAACATCCAGATGACCGCCACGCTGATCAACGCCAGTGCCACACTCACTTCGAAGAGTAGCAGTCCAGCCACGTGGCGTCCTCTACGGCGCATGGACATCTCCGGTGGCCGCCTCCACGATGACGGTGCGTATCTGGCCCGTCGGTGATTGGAGGGTAATCGTCATCGCTTCGGCTTGGCCGTTAGGATAGAAGGTGATGCCCAAGGGCGTGGTGTTCTCTGCGCCAGCGTCGCTGCGGAGGGAGAGTCGCGTGCCACGCGGGAACGGGCCTGTCCGACTGAAACGATCCGCCCTCGACTCCCAGGTTCCGCTGCGTGGCTCCCACGTCTTCACCGTGTGCGTCGGCGGTGTGGCCGTGGGATCGAAGGCCACTTGCACGAGTTGGCGCTCGGCGATCGCGCGCGTGTGGGCGTAGCGCAGGCGGCTCACCAGGGTGTCGGTCGCTTGCGTGAGCGTCATCTGCGCAAAGGCCTGATCGAACCGCGGCCACAAGGTGCCCATGACGACCGCGAGGATCGCGAGCACAATGATGAGTTCGATCAACGTGAAGCCGTGAGAGCGCGGGTGGAGTTGGGGGGTGCGGGGTGCGGGTTTCAGGGTCACGTGAAACTCGCCACACGACACGCGAAACCTAAAACGCTGAACCCCAGTTGGTGATGTCATCGTCGGTCGCGGGGCGACCATCGGGGCCAAGAGAGAAGAGATCATAGTCTTCGCGATTGTGTTCGCCTGGCAGGCGATAGACGTAGTCGTGACCCCACGGATCTACCGGTCGCGTGCGGCGCTTGAGGTACGGCCCATGCCAACTGCCTTCCGGGATACTGGCCGGTTGTTGGGCGAGGTCAGTCAGACTCGTCGGGAAACGGCCGATATCCAGCTCGAAGAGATCAATGGCCTGCTCCAAGCTCGCGAGGTCTACCGCCGCGCGTTTCCGACGGGCTTCCTCCGTGCGACCGGTCAACCGCGGCACCACCATCGCCGCAAGAATCGCAATGATGACGACGACGAGCATGATTTCAATCAGCGTAAATCCTGCGTGTCGTGTGCGCATCAGGCCTCCCTTTATCCAGCTAATAACCCGATGTTGAAGATCGGGAGCAGCATCGCAATGACGATGAAGCCAACGATCAGTCCGACGGTTAAGATCAAGACCGGTTCTAACAACGTGGTAAAAAGCCGGGTGGTGCGATCCGCAGTTTTCTCGTAGGTCGTGGCGACTTTGTCCAGCGCGTGCTCCAGCGTCCCGCCCTCCTCGCCAATCGCCACCATACTGACGACAAACGGTGGAAACAAGCTCTCGCGACTCATCGCGTTAGCCAGGCTGCTCCCTTGCGCTACCGCTTCCCGCACCGTCTCGATGGCTCGCTGAAGGAGGCGCCGCGTGCCGCGACTCACCACCTCGAGCGAGGCCAACAGCGGGGCGCCGTGACCGATCAGCATGCCCAGTGACCGCGCCATGCGGGCCAGCTCGACGTGGTGGACCAACGCCCCCACGAGTGGCACACGCTGGAGGAGGCGATCGAGGAGGAGCTGGCCCTGGGCCGTGCGCCGCGCCTGACGCCACCAGACGGCCAGGATCACTCCGCCCACGACGAGGAGCCAACCATACTGCACCGTGCCCTGACTGATCGCCAACAGCAAGCGCGTTGGCAAGGGCAGCAGTTGTCCCATCTCGTCGAAGAGCACGACCAATTTTGGAATGACGAAGGTCAGCAGCACCGCCACCGTCGCGACCCCCACCGCCAGGATTAGGAGGGGATACGCGAGCGCGGTGGTGATTTTCCCCACTAGTTCATCTTCAGCTTCGCCGGCGTCGGCTAAGCGCGCGAGCACTTGCTCCAGCGTCCCGCCCAACTCCCCGGCCGAGACGAGGTTGAGATACAGCGGACTAAAGACGCTGGGATGCTGACTGATCGCCTCCGACAAACTCCGACCGGCACGAATTTGCTCGGCCACGTCAGCGACGACGTTGCATAAGGCGTGGTGCGTCAGTTGATGCTCTAGGAGCGACAAGGCATTCAGCAGGGGTAGCCCTGCGCCGAGGAGATCGGCCAGTTGGCGCGTCAGCAAGGTGACATCCCGACGGCGGATCTTCCGACGCGTGAGTCGGAAGCGCTGGGGTGGCGCAGTGACGGTGCTCGCTTCGCGCAGGCTGACGGGAAAGACGCCGCGCGCGCCCAGGGTCGCGATGGCGATGCGATCGCTTTCGGCCTCAACGCGGCCCTCCACTAATCGGTTGGACTGATCACGGGCCTGGTAGATGAACGCTGGCATCGGTTACACGACGGCCGCGCGATCGTCGTTGGCGCTGACGCGCAACACTTCCGCTGGCGTGGTGAGGCCCCGCAGGATCTTCTCGCGTCCGTCTTGGCGCAGGGTGCGCATGCCGCGCTCCATCGCCAGGTGGGCCAGCTCGGTCGAGGGCGCGCGGCGCATAATCCGTTCACGGATGGGCTCATCCACGACGAGAAATTCGTAGATGGCGGTCCGACCATGGAAACCGGTCCCCTGACACGCCTCACAGCCCTTGCTGATCGCCAGTCGCTCCACGTCGGCATCGGCCAGTCCCACCGCACGCACCAAGCCCAGGTGTTCACTGGTGCGCGGCATGGGCGCTTTGCAGCGCTCGCACAGGACGCGGACGAGTCGCTGCGCGATGAAGCACTCGACCGATGAGGCGACGAGGAACGGCTCAATGCTCATGTCGAGGAGCCGTGCCACACCTCCCGCGGCATCGTTGGTGTGCAAGGTGGAAAAGACCAGGTGACCGGTCAAGGCGCAGCGGATCGTGATTTCCGCCGTCTCTGAATCGCGCACCTCGCCCACCATCAGGACGTCGGGATCGTGCCGCAGGACCGAGCGTAACCCGTGGGCGAAGGTCAGCCCAATTTTCGGATGCACCTGAATCTGGGTGATCCCATTGAGTTGATATTCGATGGGATCCTCGATGGTCACAATTTTGCGGTCCGTGGTGTTGATGTGATGGAGGCAGGCGTAGAGGGACGTGGTCTTTCCGCTCCCCGTCGGGCCGGTGACGAACAGAATGCCGTGCGGTCGCTGAATGAGTTCTTGGAGGAGCAGTAAATCTTTCGACGCTAAGCCCAACTGCTCCAGGCTGTAGAGGAGGCTGGCGGTGAGGATTCGCAGCATCGCACTCTCCCCATACGGGGTCGGCACGATCGAGACGCGTAAATCGAGCTCGTCCTGGCCCACGCGCACTTTGACGCGCCCATCCTGCGGGAGCCGTCGCTCGGCGATGTTGAGCTGCGCCATGATCTTGATCCGCGAGATGACCCCGGCCTGAAACTGGTGGAGATTCGCCGGCACCGCGACGTTGCGCAAAAATCCATCCACGCGGAACCGCACGCGCAGGTCGTGTTCGAACGGCTCGATGTGGACGTCGGTGGCCCGCTCGCGATAGGCGCGCAGCAGCAGTTGGTTGACGAACTGGGCGAGCGAGGCCTCGTCGTGCGGCACTTCCAACTCCTCCACCGGCGCAGCCGTCGTCGGGAGACGATACTCAGGGATCGCCTCTGCCGCGATGGTCTCGATGGTCGAGGCGCCCACGCCGTAGTAACGCTGAATCGCCTCCTCAATCTCGCGCGAACCCGCGAGGAAGGGTTTCAGCTCGCACTTAAGGAGCAGGCGCAGTTCATCGAGGGCTCCCACGTTAAAGGGGTCTGCCATGGCCAAGTGCAGTGTGCCGTTCGTCAGCGTCAGCGGGACGCAGTGGTAGCGGGTCGCCAGCCGCGCGGAGACTTTGCGCACCGCCTCCGGATCCACCGCCTGCGCCTTGAGTGAGACGGCGGGGACGTGGAGCTGCTCGGCCAGGATCGGGATGAGCTGGGTCTCCGGCAGGAAGCCTAAGCGCACCAAGGCCTCGCCCAGGAATTCGCCGGACTTGCGCTCGACGAGCGCCTGCTCGAGCTGCTCGCTCGTGATGAGCCCGCCTTCCAGTAACAGTTGGCCGATGGGTTTGCGGGATTTCATGAGGCCTTTCGCCGCCGTGTGAGGAACGGCGGCGCTGCTGCAGGAGTCTCGACGCGCGCGTCCCCAGGTGCTGGCGTCGTCGCCCATCGCTCACACTTGGCCATGTGCGCCGGCGGGATGTGTTCCTCGATGGTTACCGTCACAGGCTTCAGCAGAATCGCGTTGCGCTCCACCCGCACATCGAAGTGGAGTTTGGTCTCATGGTCCAACCCTGCCTGCTGGAGCACGCGCTTCGGAATGGTAATCTGGTGCTTGCTCGTCATCTTCGCTAACATCCTGTTTCTCCTCTCGGCAAGCGTATCCTTACTTCCAGAAGTAAGGATACCATGCTTTCTGGCGAGCGCCAAGGTCCAACAAAAACACCAGAGCCAGGAGAGCACTCTGGTGATGTAACTCACGCCTTGAATTGCTGTTGCGTTTACGGGTTCACAACCTCCTCACCGCCGCGGGCGGCGCGGGGAGGGACACGTGGGACAGTCGGTCAGGCGGTGGGCCTCCTGGACCGCGGCCTGCGCCTCACACGGGAGCGGGATCTTGTTGGCCTGGGCGACTTCCCGGAGGCAGGTGGCGAGTGTAACCGCATCCGCTTCTGAGATCCCCTT
>CAZWYX010000040.1:0-11229 GCA_964638485.1 uncultured Planctomycetales bacterium
CTCGGAGGGGAAACCCAGGTTTCCCCTTCCGACGTCCGCCAACGAACTTGGCGGACTGCCTCCCCTTCCTACGACGGGAGGCCTGGAGTGACAAATTCTGGACCATACGGCACGCACGTAACGTCTGAGGAGTCCTCTCTCAACCGTGTTGGGGCGGGACGACAAGGCCGGGGTGGTGGAACTGGTAGACACGCGGGTCTCAAAAACCCGTGGGCGCAAGCTCATGTGGGTTCGACCCCCACCCCCGGCATTCTGCTTCGCTCCGACACCCCGCTGCTCTCGCTCATGCGGACGGGGCGGGAGTTGCGCAGAACCCGAGAGGCCATCTGCGTTGAGCGAAGCAGAGCGGGAGACGAGGCGCCGGCCTCCCCCTGACCTCATCAAGGGATGGTAAACTGTCCATGCGATCTCCATCACTAGGACAACTGCTGCGTGGGATTCGGGCGCAGGATGAGCGCACACTGGCTCACGCCATCTCACTGGTCGAAGACCGCTCGCCTGTGGCGCGATCGCTCCTCCAACGCCTGGCCCCGCGCGTCGGTCAGGCCCATCGCATCGGCATCACGGGCCCGCCCGGCGTGGGCAAAAGCACGCTGATTGCCTCCCTGGCGCCCCACCTGCTCCGTCGCGGAAAGCGCCTCACCATCATCGCGGTGGATCCCACCAGCCCCCTCACAGGAGGCGCCTTCCTCGGCGATCGCCTCCGGATGCAATCGCTCGTCACCCATCCGCGTATTTTCATTCGGAGCATGGCGACGCGCGGCGCAACGACCGGCCTGGCACCGACGACCAAACGTGTCGCTGATCTCTGCGACACCTCAGGCGCGAATCCCATTCTCCTGGAAACCGTCGGCGCAGGGCAAGCCGAGATCGGCGTGGCACGCCTCGTCCACACCATCGTCCTCGTCTTGATGCCTGGCGTGGGCGACACGATGCAGCTCCTCAAAGCAGGGATCCTGGAGTTAGCGCACGTCATCGTCGTGAACAAAGCAGACCACCGCGGCGCGCAGGGACTGGTCCAGGAACTCCACCGGGTCTGTCGCGTGCGCGAGCAGACCGCCTGGCCCATCCCGATCCTCGCGACTGTCGCCGAACGCGGCCACGGTGTCAGCGATGTCGCTTCGGCCATCCACCGCCACCAGCAATGGCTCACCCAACGCCGCGGCACTCGACGCTAACACCGGCTCGGTCGCTGTCGGGCATTCCGATTGAGCCGCTCTACACCCCTCGCGCCATCGCCCAACTAAATCCTCGTCGCGACCTCGGCCTCCCGGGACAGTTCCCCTTCACGCGCGGCATCTACCCCACCATGTACCGCACCAAGCCCTGGACGATTCGCGAATTCTCCGGCTTTGGCTCGGCAGAGGAGACGAACGCGCGTTTCAAGTTTCTCCTGGCGCACGGCGAGACAGGACTCTCGGTGGCGTTCGACATGCCCACGCTGATGGGCTACGACTCCGATCATCCGCTGGCCCTCGGTGAAGTCGGACGCGGCGGCGTCGCCATCGCTTCGCTGGATGACATGCAGACGCTGTTTCGTGGGATCCCCCTCGATCGCGTCTCCACCTCCATGACGATTAACGGACCGGCCATCGTGTTCCTCGCCATGTACATCGCCACCGCCGAGGCGCAAGGCGTTTCCCCGCGACGACTGCGCGGCACGATTCAAAACGACATCTTGAAGGAGTACATGGCGCAGCGCGAGTGGATCTTTCCGCCGAAACCATCGCTGCGGCTCGTGGTGGACAGCGTCACCTACTGCACGCGACATCTGCCGAAGTGGCATCCGA
Organism: uncultured Planctomycetales bacterium; assembly: GCA_964638485.1. Classification (GTDB taxonomy): domain Bacteria; phylum Omnitrophota; class Gorgyraeia; order Aquiviventales; family CAZWYX01; genus CAZWYX01. The sequence continues at coordinate 1,791 of CAZWYX010000040.1, forward strand.
TTTCGATCAGCGGCTACCACATCCGCGAGGCCGGTTCCACCGCCCAGCAGGAACTCGCCTTTACCTTAGCCAACGGCTTCACCTACGTCGAGGAGCTCATCCAGAGCGGGCTCGCCGTGGATGCCTTTGCGCCGCGGCTCTCGTTTTTCTTTAACTCGCACGTGGATCTGTTTGAGGAAGTGGCGAAATTTCGCGCCGCGCGTCGCCTCTGGGCACGCTACCTGCGGACGAAGTACCGCGCGCGGAACCCACGGTCCTGGCAGCTCCGATTTCACGTGCAGACGGCCGGCTCGAGTTTGACCGCTCAGCAACCGGAGAATAACATCATCCGCACCGCCTACGAAGCGTTGGCCGCTACCCTCGGTGGCGCCCAGAGCCTGCACACCAACGCCTTGGATGAACCCCTGTGCCTACCCACCCAGATGAGCGCGCAGATTGCCCTGCGCACCCAACAGATTTTGCTGCACGAGGTGGGTGTGACGCACACGGCGGATCCCTTGGGCGGCTCGTACTACGTGGAAGCGCTGACCTCGTGGTTTGAAGAGGAGGTGGAGCGCTACTTCACACAGATTCGCGCCCTCGGTGGCGTCCTCGCAGGACTCGAGCAGGGGTTTTTCCAGCGAGAGATCGCCAATGCCGCGGAGCAGTACCAACGCGCGATTGAAGAGCGTCGCTGGATTCAGGTGGGGGTCAATGCCTACACGACGACGGCCGCGCGCTGGCCGATTGAGATTTTCCGCGTGGATCCTGTGGTCGAGCGGCGCCAGCAGGTACGCCTGCGCGCCTTACGGCGGCAGCGCTCGCAGCGCCGGGTGGAGCAGACATTGCATCGCGTGCGGAGGGCGGCCAGCGGATCGAGCAACGTGCTGCCATCCATCCTTGACGCCGTCAAGGCGCGCGCGACGCTGGGCGAAATCGTCGCCGCGATGAAGGAAATCTTTGGGGAATACCATGAGCCGACAGTCTTTTGATCGTTCGGCGTCAAGCGTTCAGCGTTCGGCGAATGGCGTATCGTCAGGCGTACAGCGTATTGCGGCCTCCGCCAAACGTCGGACGCCGCACGAAACGCCGACCGCCCAACGCCGAACGCCTCACGCTGAACGAACGTGAAGAGCATAGCATGAGCAAAAGTCGTCCCCACGCAATCAGGGTGCTGTTTGCCAAGCCCGGCTTGGATGGCCACGATCGCGGTGTCGTCGTCCTCGTGCGGGGATTGCGGGATGCCGGGATGGAAGTGATCTACACCGGCCTGCACCAAACCCCGCAGGCCATTGCGCGGGCCGCACTGCAAGAAGACGTAGACGTCGTGGCGGTCTCCGTGCTCTCCGGAGCGCACCTGACTATCTTTCCGGCGATTCAGCGCGCGTTACGGCATGTGGGCCTCACGCACGTGCTCCTCACCGGTGGCGGCATCATTGCTGAGGCTGATCGGCAACGCCTGGCTCGCTTAGGCGTCGGCCAACTCTTCGGCCCCGGCACGTCCCTCACCACCATCGTCTCCTACATCAAACACGCGGTGAAATAAAGTCCTTCGGGCCGCCGGGGCTGTCGTAGCCACTCACCTAGCAGTGTGAGCTGTGGCCCGCAGATTAGAATGGCACTGTGGCCTCTTTCAGATACTTCGTCACTAAAAACAGTTTTTAGAGAGACGCGAGGAATTCTTTCAAGAGGAGGGCACTGAAAATGTTGAGGCTGGAGTTTTCGATAAACTGATAGAAGCCAGAGCCCTTCTCGAGCCACACAATGCCATCCAACACCGAAACTTTAACTGCCCCACTGGCGGGATGGGCGGCGACCGTAACGGCATCCTCAAATCCTCCACCCTGTTCTCCTCCAGTCTCACTTAAAAATTTCGCTTCGCCAACGATAAACTTGTTGCCAACTTTCGCGACAAAATCTGGTCGCTTCTTCAACCCCGCCCCAAACCGAGCATTGGCGTAGTCTCTTAAGTCCTTATCAGAAGCGTGGAGAAAAACGATTCCGCTCTTCGAGACCTCGAACTTACCGCTCTTCACGTATTTAAAATGGGACTGCGCCCATTGTTTAAACTGAGCCCCTCTTCTTCGATTGGCAACAATCGGCGCCTTAACGCCCTTGAGGATCTTCGGGAGGCCCATCTTGAACAACGTCTTACAAAGTCGTCCCATGGTCTCCGGATTCCGCCCGATCGCCTGCCGATCAGCACGAAGAAACGCGACATACGAATCATCAAATGGGAAGCGCTCCTGATCCAATAGCGTATTCAGAAGCATAACTCTGTTACCCTTTTTATACGCTGCTGTTATTTCCTCTAGAATCTTCGGTGACACCGATCTAGGTTTTGGTTCGGATGGATAGACAGTATAAATACGATCTAGGTAGTCCCCTTTCTGCGCTAACTCCGCCGTTTTCCTAGCCCAGGTGTTCATGGAGAGCTTCCTGATAATATTTCGTCAACGAGACGAAGGTACATTTCTTTAACCGTTCTCTAGAGATGGAAATGGCATAATGAGAGGAATCTATGCCTACCCATCGTCTTTGCAACTCCCGAGCCGCGATCAGCGTTGTTCCTGATCCACAGAAGGCATCCAAGACTAGGTCATCTGGTTGAGACGAATTCCCGATAATGAGTTTTAACAGCGCGAGGTTCTTTTCGGTGGGATATTTTGGATTTTGTGGGTCTTTAAACGTCCACACGTCCTGGATTTTGATACCTGAACGCACCACTTCGTCTGCATAAATCTTCTTCCTGGGGTTCCCAGTCGATGACCATTCGACTAGTCCCTTTTTATCCAGCTCATCTAACACGCGTGGTGAATACCTCCAGTGTCTACCTGGAGGTGGTAACATGCCTCGCCATGGTTTGCCCGTTGGACCGTTCGCTGTCTCACCCGGAGCGTGTAAAGGTGTCGTGGTATAGCGTCGGCCGTCAGCATCAATGGAACGGAACCGTTTGTCGTCGCCATTAATTGTGATGGACTGCTTCAAGTTGTTCCACACACACTTTTTTGTCTTTCCATAGAAGAGGATCATATCCTTGATGTTGCCATAGCCGTGCCTGGCGAAATTCTTGGGATTGCACTTGATTCTCGTGATGTCATTGATGAAGTTGTGCTTCCCAAATATCTCATCCATTAGACATTTCACATAATGACCAATTTTGTAATCGATGTGCACGTAAATGGAGCCATCTTCTGCCATCAGATCTCTGATGGCCTGCAGACGAGGCCTTAGGAAGTCCAAGTAGGCCCTACCTGTCAAACTATCATCGTAGGCAACAATCCCACCATTGCTGCGGCTGATCGTTGCGATTCTTCGAGGCGTTACGTTAAACGATTGACGCGTTCCAAACGGCGGGTCGATATAGACGAGCCGTACTTTTCCTTGAATGTCCGGTATCTTCTGGAGGAGAGATAATGCCAACAAGTTATCTCCTTGAATGAGGAGTTCTCGCTGACGTAGTTTCTCCGTTAGGTCACAGCCATCTTTGAGGCCTGATTCCAAGATTCTGGAGAACAGCGGCACGTCCCGCAGTTTAATGGCATCTCGTTGCAAGCCGCATTTGTCCTTCACGTGAACCGTGGGCTGAATTTCTACGTTCTCGAGTAACTGGGTAGCTGCTGTCATATAATTTACTCAGCTTAACAAAAATCCTCCGCCCTGGCGAGCGGAGGTTTGCGTTGTTTTAACGTGCCAGATTCCCCCTCCAAACGTAGCACGAAGTTCGGCTGTCATCAATTATCATAACTCCGCTTGGGGCGCCTGTCAAGCCTGTCTGCTGGACGTTGCGTGGCGAGCCGGCCGCGAGGGGTGGGGGCTAAGCAAGGCCTCACGGAGGCCGAGCGGGCATGGTGTCCGCCAACGTTCTGTGGCGGACGAGCGAGGCCGAGTGAGGAGCGGCGGTTGCCACGCTGGGGCAACCGACCGCGTCCTTGCGTGCCCCCAGCCCCGAGCGGCTAGGCGAGCGAGGTCCTCCAGCCACTGTAGAACTGGCGGGCGAGGACTGCGAGGAGGGGTGCGTACTGCGGAGTGTGTTGCTTGACGCGCGAGACATCAACTCCGTTGAGCAGCGGATCCTCATGGCTGAGCCACGCTTCGATGATGGCTGGTGTCACTTCCAGGTGGTACTGCAGCGCGTAGACGTTCTCGCCATACCGAAAGGCTTGGTGGGGATAGCGCGTTGACTGCGCGAGATGCACGGCGTCCTTCGGTAACTCAAACGCATCGCCATGCCACTGGAACACCGTGTAGCGCGGCGGAAACGCCGCGAACACCGGATCCTGCCGACTCGCCTGCGTCCCTTCGACGTCGCACCATCCCACCTCAGGCTGTGGCCCATGCCACACGCGAGCACCTAGCGTTTTCGCCAGGAGCTGCGCCCCCAAACACATGCCCACCGTCGGGACGCGCGCGGTGATCGCGCGTTCGAGCAAGGAGACTTCCTCACGCAGCCACGGGTAACGCGGCGTCTCATCCACGTTCATCGGCCCGCCCATGACCAGGAGGCCACGGCAGTCTGTGACCGTGTGAGGCAACGTCTCACCGGCGAAGGGCCGGAGGATGCGGAGGGGAATGCCATCGTCGGCGAGCCACGGCCCGAACAGTCCTGGCCCTTCGGTCGGCACATGCTGGACGACCCACACGCTACGAGTGGGAGGACGGTTCACCACGAGGCGTCTGGAGGGAGTGCTCGACGGAGTCTTCGTAAACGCCCAGACGACGGAACCGCTGGTAGCGGCGCTGCAGGAGGATGTCTGGTGGCACGTCGCGCGTGGCCTCGAGGAACGCGCGAATCACTGGCTTGAGGGCCGCCGCCGTCGCTGATGGATCGCGATGCGCCCCGCCGAGCGGTTCGGAAATACTCTCATCCACGAATCCGGCTTTCACGAGATCCTGCGCCGTGAGTTTCAGGGCCTCGGCCGCCTCCGGGGCGCGTTTGCGATCTTTCCAGAGAATCGCGGCACAGCCCTCGGGCGAGATGACCGAGTAGTACGCGTGTTCGAGGATGCAGACGCGATCCCCAACGCCAATGCCCAGCGCGCCGCCCGAGCCGCCTTCTCCAATCACGATGATGAGGATGGGACTCTCCAGCCGCATCATCTCGCGGAGGTTGCAGGCGATCGAATGCGCCTGGCCGCGCTCCTCCGCGCCAATGCCGGGGTAGGCGCCCGGCGTGTCAATGAAGATGAGGATGGGCAGTCGGCGCTTGGCGGCGAGCTGCATCAACCGCAGCGCCTTGCGGTAGCCCTCGGGGTGCGCGGAGCCGAAGTTGCGCCGAAGATTTTCCTTCGTGTCGCGCCCTTTCTGGTGCCCGAGGACGAGCAGCGGTTGCCCCTCAAAGGTTGCGAGCCCGCCGACGATGGCCTTGTCATCCCCGAAGAGCCGATCGCCGTGGAGCTCGACAAAGCCCTCGAAGAGGAGCTGGATGTAGTCGAGGGTAAAGGGGCGTTGCGGATGCCGCGCCAGCTGGACGCGCTGCCAGGCGGTCAGGCTCGCGTAGGTCGCGCTCTTCAGTTGCGTGAGTTTGTGCTCCATCGCCAACAGTTCCGCGGAGAAGTTGACTTTTTTATTGTCGCGGCTGACGCGACGCAGCTCCGCTAGTCGCCGCTCCAGCTCGACGATGGGTCGCTCAAATTCGAGGTGGTAGCCTTCCGTGACCACGGGGAGAGTTAGCTTAGTCGTTGATGGTGACCGGCGTACCGGCCGGGACGATGACGAAGAGTTCCTCGACGTCCGCGTTGAGCATCCGGACACAGCCGGCCGTGCTCTGCTTGCCGAGACTCATGGGATCGGTTGTGCCGTGGATGCCGTAGCCGGGCTTGTCAAGGCCCAGCCAGCGCGAGCCCAAGATGTTCTCAGGACTGCCCGCGGGGATGAGGCCTTTCGCCGTGTACCACGGGGGATCCACCAGGCGATTCACGATGGTAAACGTCCCGACAGGGGTGGAGTTGCGATCCCCTGTGGCGACCACGTACTGTTTGATTACCACCTCGTTTTGCTTGAGGACCAATGTGTTCTCCGATTTGTCCACGAGAATGCTGAAGCGCCCACCAACGACCTTGAGCTGCTGCTGCGGACGGATGAGATTCGACGTCAAGTGGTTGGCGCACTTGAGCAATTCGACGGTGGTCCCAAACCGCCGAGCAATCGCGCCGAGGGAATCACCGGGTTGGACGAAGTAGGACTGATCTTCCTCCGTGATCGTCGGTGAACAGAAGACGGCGACGTTCACGCGTTCCACGGCGGTCTGGGCCTGGGGGGCGAAGGGCCGGTGAGGAAAATCGGTGACGATCCGCTGGTAGGCCTCGCGGGCCCGGAGCAGCTCACCGTCACGTTCCAACAGTTCCCCGTTGAGCCAGAGCGCTTCTGCTGTCCAGGTGGTCGCAGGATAGCGCGCGAACAGTGTGGTCAGATGTCCGCGCGCCGTCTCGCGCTGCTCGCGGAGGGCTGCCTGGCGTGCCTGGCGCAAGAGCTGGTAGGCCTTCGAGTCCGCCGTCCAGGGCAGCCCGCCACTCACGTGGACGTACCAACCACCGAGGGCCAGCCCGCTCACCACGAGGACCGCAGCGATGCTGAGGGCGAGACGTCTCGGCGTCATCCCCCTACGGCCCTCCAACGCTTAAGGCCACTGCCGTCCCCACGACCACGCCGCCCACGACTTCACGCAGCGTGTGACCGGAGAGTTCCTTGATGCGCTCGACCTGAATGTCTTCCTGGCGCCAGCCACGATTGGCGTAGAGATCCTCGATCATGCGATTGGCCGTTTTGGCTAAGAGGCCGGTGACTCGTCGCACGCCCTGGGCATCGAAGAGGACGATGAGGGCGAACACCGTCGCCACCGTAAAGAGCAGAGAGTCAAATCCCACATGGCGCCCGACGCTGACCGACAGGGCGGTGACCCCTGCCACGTGGCTGCTCGGCATGCCACCGGTCACGATCAGCCACCGAAAGTCAAATCGCCGCTCGCGAATCACACCGGCGAGGATCTTCAGCGACTGCGCTGTGATCCACGCCAGCAGCACGGTCCAGAGGACGCGGTTGCGACTCAGTTCAGCGAGCACGCGCCCATCCTATTCGTTGTCGTCGCGCGGGGCGGGGAGAGGCACGGTCGGCCGCACCTCGACGCGGACCGGAGGTGTCGGGCGGACGGCGCGCCCACCCCGGAGGAGAAACCCGCGATTCCCGAGGTCCGGTGGCGCACCGGCTGTCGCTGGCAGGGAACGCGCCCGCTTGGTCTCGGTGGCGGGTGCCGTTGGCGCCTCTTCCAGCGCACTCAACTGACGTTCCAACTGGCGCTTCTCCTGCTCCAACCGGGCCATACGCTCGTTGAGGGCCTCCTTCTCCAAACTCCACAACGCCTCCTGCGCCAGGAGCGCATCGAGATGGGCAGCGATTTGCGTGCGCGAGACCTCGGCTTGCTTGAGACTCGCTTCCAGACTCTGGAGCGTGTCTATCAGTTCCGCATGCGTCGTCTGCACCTGAGCCAGTGCGGCCTGCGCGGCTGCCAGCTCAGCGGTCAAGCGGTCTTTGTCCGTGCGCAATTGGGCGACCGCTCGCTGCAGCAGATGCCGCTCTTCTGTGAGGTAGCGCCGCTCCCCCCAGGCCTGCCAGGACCAGAAGACGACCAACCCCCAACAGGCGACTACGAGTAGCCCCACCCAGCGATTCATCGTCCCCTCCCTGTGGTTAGGGGTTTATTATACCCCGTGAACCGACCACGGCGCAACTGCAATTGGAAGGATGGACACGGGATGAGCTTGACATGACGCCTACCGTTCGGTAAGATACGGTCAACGCTTTATTAGGAGTGCACACCGAGAGGAGGAGCCAGGAGTGTGCCATGGCCCTCGCTCGGGTTGCGAGCCTCGCGCTGGTGGGGTTAGATGCCCACCGCATCACGCTGGAAGTGGATATCGCACAAGGCCTTCCAGCCATCTCCATTGTTGGCCTGCCTGATCCCGTCGTCAAGGAAGCGCGCGAACGCATCCGCAGCGCCATCCGCCACAGCGGTTTCGAGTTCCCCTTAAGCCGCGTCACCGTCAACCTCGCCCCGGCGCACCTCAGGAAAGAGGGGCCGGCATTTGACCTCCCCATCGCCATCGGGCTCCTCATCGCTAGCGGTCAGCTCCGCCCGGCGTGGCTGGAGGAGGCGGTCTACCTCGGCGAGTTGGGACTGGATGGCGCGGTGCGTCCGATCCACGGGATCCTCCCCCTGGCACTCGCCCTCGCCCGTCGGAACACCGCTCCCCTGATCCTCTCGCCGGAGAACGCGCACGAAGCCGCGGTCGTGCCGGAGCTTACCATTTACGCTGCGCCGCATCTGCGCGCATTGGCAGCACTCCTACAGCAACCCAACGGGCACGCGCCGCAGCCCTCAACAGCCATCCGGTGGGAGGCTGCAGCGATGACGAACGTTGATTTTGCTGAGGTCAAGGGGCAGGCCCACGCCAAACGCGCGCTCGAAATCGCGGCCGCCGGCGGGCATCACGTGTTGCTCGTCGGTCCACCCGGCAGTGGCAAGACCATGCTCGCCCAGCGCTTACCGATGATCCTGCCGCGGCTCACGTTGCACGAATCGCTCGAGGCCTCGAGCCTCCACAGTCTCGCGGGACTCCTGTCACCTGAGCGACCTTTGCTGACCGCGCGCCCCATCCGCGCGCCCCACCACACGGCCTCCGCTGTCGCCATCATCGGCGGCGGCACGCACCCGCGCCCGGGAGAAATTTCGCTCGCCCATCGCGGGGTCCTGTTCCTCGACGAGCTACCGGAATTTCACCGCGACGTGTTGGAAGCGCTCCGGCAGCCACTGGAGGAGGGCCGGGTCGTCGTGGCGCGGGCCAGTCGTGCGGTGGCGTTTCCTGCGCGGTTCCTGTTCGTCGGTGCGATGAATCCCTGCCCCTGCGGCTACGCCACTGACCCCAAGCAGGCCTGCCACTGCACACCCTACCAAATCCGTCGCTACCTCACCAAACTCTCCGGGCCGCTGTGGGATCGCGTGGACTTGCACGTGGAGGTGCCGGCACTCTCGGTGACGCAGCTCTTCGAGGAGCAGCCGAGCGAGTCGTCCGCGACCATCCAGGCGCGCGTGGAGGCGGCCCGCGCGCGGCAGCGACGACGACTGGCGAAAGATCGGCTGACGTGCAACGCCCAGATGCGCTCGCGGCAGCTGAAGCGAGACTGCCACCTCTCGTCAGAAGCCGTAGCGCTCCTCAAGCAAGCGAGTCAGCAGCTCCGCTGGAGTGCGCGTGCCCACGACAAAATGTTCAAAGTCGCCCGGACCATTGCCGACCTCGCCGGCGCGGCGGAGATTTCCCGGGAGCACCTCAGCGAAGCCCTGCAGTACCGCTCGCTGGACCGCAACCTGTGGGCGTGAACCGCCGCGGTGAGGGTCGTTTTCGGCGATCGGGGTTCACACCGTCAATCGTCGGGCCGTAGGGCGGCAGCGAGCGGCGTTGCGTCC
>CAZWYX010000041.1:0-10789 GCA_964638485.1 uncultured Planctomycetales bacterium
AGCCGCGCTACAAGGAAGGCTACTTCCCGGTCCCGCCGCACGACACGCTGCAGGACCTGCGCAGCGAGATCATGAACAAGGCGCGCGCCGTCGGTGTCCCCGTCGAGAAACAGCACCACGAGGTAGCCACCGCCGGTCAAGCCGAGATTGACATGCGCTATGACTCGCTGACCAAGATGGCGGACAACTTGATGACGCTCAAGTACATCATCAAGAACGTCTGCCGCAAGCACGGCAAGGTCGCGACCTTCATGCCGAAGCCGCTCTTCGGCGACAACGGTTCCGGCATGCACACCCACCAGTCGCTGTTCAAGGACGAGTCGAACCTGTTCTTCGACAAGAGCGGCTACGCCTTGACCAGCCAGATGTGCCGCTGGTACATCGGTGGGTTGATCAAGCATGCGGCCGCGATTCTCGCCTTTGCGGCGCCGACGACCAACTCCTACAAACGGTTGGTGCCGGGCTACGAGGCGCCGGTCAACTTGGCGTACTCCGCGCGCAACCGGTCAGCGGCCTGCCGCATCCCGATGTACGTGGATCACCCGAAGAGCAAGCGCGTGGAGTTCCGGCCGCCGGACCCCTCCTGCAACCCGTACCTGGCGTTCTCCGCCATGCTGATGGCGGGCTTGGACGGGATCCAGAACCGGGTGGACCCTGGCAAGCCGCTCGAGAAAAACACCTACGAGCTCTCGCCGGAAGAGGCCGCGAAGGTCCCGACGGTGCCCGGCTCGCTGGAGGAATCGCTCAACGCGCTCGAGCGCGACCATGCGTTTCTCCTCAAGGGCGACGTGTTCACGAAGGATGTGATCGAGGTGTGGCTCGAGTACAAGCGGCAGGAGATTCCGAAGGTCAAGCTCCGCCCGCACCCGTACGAATTCTACTTGTATTTCGACGCGTAAGGCGGCGTTCGCAGCGTCCATGAGAGCGGCCTGTGGAGAGGACACTTCCGCAGGCCGTTTCTACTTCCCCGCATGACGATGATCATGGAGACCCCACGGAAAACGAAAGCGCCGAAGACGACGGAGTACGTCCTCCACATGGCGAAGGAGCACGATGTGCGCTTCATTCGCCTGTGGTTCTCGGATATCCTCGGGCAGCTCAAGAGTGTGGCGATTACCATTGATGAGCTCGAGGAGGCGTTGACGGAAGGCGTTGGCTTTGATGGCTCGGCGATCGAGGGGTTCGTCCGCATTGATGAGTCGGACATGGTCGCGGTGCCGGATCCCAATACGTTCTGTCTGCTGCCGTGGCGGCCGCGCGAGAATGCGGTGGCGCGGATGTTCTGCGACATCAAAAAGCCCGGCGGCCGGCCGTTCGAGGGAGACCCTCGCTACGTCCTCACGCGTAACCTCGAGCGCGCGGCCAAACTCGGCTACACGTTCTACGTCGGGCCGGAGCTGGAGTATTTCTACCTCAAAAGTCTCGACGATCCGCGGCCGCTGGATCAAGGCGGCTACTTTGATTTGACCCCGCACGATGCGGCCTCTGATCTCCGACGGGAAACGATCCTCGCCCTCGAGGAGATGGGGATCGCCGTCGAGTACAGCCATCACGAAGCCGCACCCTCACAACATGAAATTGATGTGCGCTACACCGACGCGCTCACGATGGCGGACAACGTCATGACGCATCGGCTCGTCGTGAAAGAAGTGGCCCTGAAATTCGGCGTCTACGCGACGTTCATGCCCAAACCCTTCAACGACCAGAACGGCAGCGGCATGCATGTCAACATGTCGCTCTATTCGACTGGCGACGGCGACCGCAACGTGTTCTTCGACGCGAAGGACGCCTCCCACCTCTCCAAGGCCGCCAAACACTTTCTCGCGGGGATCCTCCGGCACGTGCGCGAGTTTACACTGGTGACGAACCAGTGGGTCAACTCCTATAAGCGGCTCGTCCCCGGCTTTGAGGCGCCGGTGTATCTGACGTGGGCGCTGCGCAATCGCTCGGATCTCATTCGGATCCCTGCCTACAAGCCGGGCCATGAGGTCTCGACGCGGATTGAACTCCGCTCACCGGATCCCGCCTGCAATCCGTACCTCGCGTTCAGCGTGATCCTCGCGGCCGGCCTCGAGGGCATCGAGCAGGCGCTGGAGCCGCCACCACCGACGGAGGAAAACGTGCTCGCCCTCAGTGACGCCGAACGCCACAAGCGCGGCATTCAGCAGCTCCCCGTGGATTTGCATGAGGCGATTGAACTCGCCGAAAGCAGCACCTTCCTCAAGAAAGCCCTCGGTGACCATGTGTTCCACTCCTTCCTCGACAACAAACGGCTCGAGTGGTCACGCTTTCGCGCACGTGTGACCGACTACGAGCGCGAGCAGTACCTGCCCCGCCTGTAACTCAATTCCCTCAACAAGGACACTGTTCGTTCAGCGTCTGGCGGCAACGAAGAGCGTTTCGCCTGACGTCAGACGTCGGACGAAACGCTTTCTCGTTACCGTCAGACGCTTGACGCTGAACTATCGGTGGGCGAGATAGCTGAGGATTTCGTGAGCGGCGCGGGCACACGCGCCAGGTTTGCCGAGCTGCGTCCTGAGGTGCAGGAACGATTGCTTTTGCACTTCCCGTTGGGCGGGGTCGGTGAGGAGTTGATGAAGGACTGGCACCAAGCGTTGCGGCTGGGCCTGGTGTTGGATGTATTCCGGCACAATGGGTCGTCCCGCGACGACGTTGACGAGTCCAATGTAGGGGAGCTTCACCATCCGGCGCGCCAGCAGGTACGTCAGCCACGATGTCTGGTAGACAATGACCATCGGGCATTGCAGGAGCGCGGCTTGCAGCGTCGCGGTCCCGGAGGCCACGAGCGCTGCTCGCGCACTGGCCAGGCACTCCGCGACGTGATGCTCGACGACAACGATGCGCAATCCGGCGCGCGCGATCGCCGGCTGCACGTATTCCTGCGACACACTCGATGACCGCACCAACAACCCCTGGAGCAAGGGCAGCTGCTGCGCGAGGGCACGGAAGGTCGCGAGGAGCGTTGGGAGGTGCCGCAGGACTTCGGTGCGTCGTGAGCCCGGCAACAGCGCGAGGGTGGGCTGCTGCGGTGAGAGGCCCAACGAGGTCAGGAACGTGTCGCGCGGCACGGTGGGCGCTGCGGCATCGAGGAGCGGATGGCCGACGAACGTCACCGGCACCCCGCGCTCGCGGTAGAACACCTCCTCAAAGCGAAACACGACGAGCATTAAGTCCACGACGCGGCGGATGAGTTGCACCCGCTGCTCACCCCAGGCCCACACTTGGGGCGAAATGAAGTAGATGACGGGAATCTTGCGAGCCTTCGCGGCCTGGGCGAGGTGCAAGTTGAAGCCGGGGTAGTCAATGAGGACGACCGCCGAGGGTCGCTCCCGTTCCCACGCCTGCAGGGCCTGTCGGTAGAGGGCGGCGAAGCGGGGCAGTGACGTGAGGAAGTCGAGCCCCACACCTGCCAAGCGCACGAGATCTTCCCGCAGCTGCAGGCCGGCGTCACGCATGCGAGAGCCGCCGTAGCCGACACACGCGACGGTCGGCTCCTGCTGGCGCAGCGCCGTGATGAGTGCTGCCCCATGCAGATCACCGGACTCTTCACCCGCCACGAAGAACAGCCGCCAGGTCATAGGTCAAGTTCAGCGTCAAGCGTTCGGCGTTCAGCGAGTGCCGTCAAGCGCCATACCGTGAAGCGTAATGCCTCAGGACGCTTGACGAATTGACGCTGAACGGCTTTCGCCCAACGCTGAACGCTAGACGCTGAACGTCTCATCGTCGTCGCATGGCCGACTCGATCTGGAGGGCGAGGGCCAGGGCCTCACGGCCGGCGCGGCCGGAGACCATCGGCGGACGTCCGGTCTGGATCGCCTCGACAAACGCCTTGAGTTCTTCCTCCAGCGGTTGCACCCGCGTGATGGGCAACGTCTCGCGCGTGATCTGACTGTTGACTTTTCGCGCGGAGCGGATTTCCTGCGCCAGATAATCAATGGAGAGATACGCGTCGTCTTGAAAGATGCGAATCTTCCGCAGCGCCTCTTCACTCACGCGACTGGCCGTGAGGTTCGCGACGGCCCCTTCGGCAAACGTCAGGCGCGCACTCGCCAGGTCGGCGCTCGCGGAGAGGACACTCACGCCCACCGCTTCGACGCGCGTCACCTCGGAGCGGACGAACGCGAGGACGACATCGAGATCGTGAATCATGAGATCCAGGACCACGCTCACGTCGGTCCCGCGCACGGTGTACGGGCTCAGCCGATGACTTTCGATGAAGCGCGGGCGGGTCAAGAGACGCGAGGCCTGCTGGATGGCGGCGTTGAAGCGCTCGACGTGTCCGACTTGGAGGGTGAGCCGCCGTGCGTCCGCCAACTGCACCAGCTCATCGGCCTCCGCGAGGGACGTCGCGACCGGTTTTTCAATCAGGAGGTGACGGCCGTGCTGGAGGCAGTCGCGGCCAATCGCGTAGTGGAGGGACGTCGGAGCCGCGAGGCTCACCGCCTGCACGTGCGGGAGGAGTTCGCGGTAGTCGGTCACACTGCGGCAGCGGAAGAGCGTCCCCACCCGCTGGGCGGTGGTGGGATGGATGTCGCAGATCCCCACAAGCTCCGCCGTCGGGAGGCTCGCGTAGATCTTGGCATGGAGGGACCCCACATGCCCTACGCCGACCACACCAACCTTCAGTCGCTCAGGTGCCATGGATGCAGTAACCTTAAGTAAACCAAGCAGTTACTACAGTGTAACAAAGTCCTTGTGGGAAGTCAATGGACATGTTACACTGTACAGCTTGATGCGTCACTACTGGCGATTGCTCCCCTACCTCCGACCGCACCTCGCGGTGCTCGGCCTGGCCACGCTGGCCATGGCCGCCTCGGCCGTCTTTGAGGGCGTCTCGCTCGGGATGTTCCTCTCGGCTGACCGGGTGTTTACCGCGGCGCAACGGATTGTCATCCCTCCGCAGCTCCCCGTGTGGTTGCAAGGACTGCTCCAGTGGCTGAACGCCCTGCCACCGCAGCGGTTGCTGGCTTACATCGTGTGCGCCATTCCGGGGCTGTTTTTCGCCAAGGGCCTGACGCTCTTCTTCAAGCAGTACCTCATGAACGATGTCTCGCAGCGCGTGATCCGCGACCTGCGGCAGGCGCTGTTTACCAAACTGACAGGTCTATCGGCCAGCTACTTGAGCCACCAAGCCTCCGGCCAGTTGATGTCGCGTGTCACCTACGACGTAGGCATCTTGCAGAACTCCATCACCGAAGGGCTGGCGGAATTCATCTACCAACTGTTGCGGATCGGCGTCTTCGCCGCCATCGTCGTGACGCTGAACTGGAAACTGGCGGTGGTGGCGGTCGTGCTGTTACCGTTGATTGCGTGGCCCATCGTGCGGATTGGCACGCTCCTGCGCAAGCTCTCCCACCGCACGCAGCAGACGATGGGCGAGCTGACGACCACACTCCATGAAACCTTCGGCGGCATTCCCATCATTCAGGCCTACGGCGTCGAGCAGCGCGCGCAGGAAAAATTTGCGGCCCAGAGTCAATGGGTCTACCGCCTGACGATGAAAGCCAACAAGCGCATGACGATGCTGTCGCCCTTAACCGAGCTCATCGGCGCCACCGGCGGGGCCGTGGCGCTGTGGTACATCGGGGGCGAGGTGTTGGCGCAGCGCCTCTCGCTCGGGATGCTCATCGTCTCGATGGGCGCGCTCCTCAGCCTGATTCACCCGTTTAAACGCTTGAGCCACATCCACAGCGTCAACCAGCAGGCGGCGGCGTCGGCGGATCGGACCTTTGAGATTCTGGATCAGGAACCGACGATCCAGGAATCGCCGACCGCGCGGATCCTCCCGCCGTTTCGTCGCGTGCTTCGCTACGAGCGCGTCTCCTTCGAGTACAATCCCTCCACACCGGTGCTCCAAGACATTGACCTCACGATGGCCGCTGGCGAGGTGGCGGCCTTCGTGGGCCTCAGCGGCGTGGGGAAGACCACGCTCGTGACGCTGCTGCCGCGGTTCTACGATGTGACGGCGGGGCGCATCACCCTCGATGACATGGACATTCGCGACGTCACGATCGCCTCGCTGCGGCGCCAGTTTGCCCTGGTCACCCAGGAGACCATGCTGTTCAACGACACCGTGCGCAGCAACATCGCCCTCGGACGTCCGGACGCGAGCGTCGAGGAGGTCGTGCGCGCGGCGCAGGCCGCGCATGCGCACGATTTCATCTGCGGGTTGCCACACGGATATGACACGGTGATCGGGGAATCCGGTGGGCTGCTCTCAGGCGGTCAGCGGCAACGCTTGGCCCTGGCCCGCGCGTTTCTGCGCGATGCGCCGATTCTGCTCCTCGATGAGGCCACCAGCCAACTCGATGCGGAGTCCGAACAATTCATCAGCGACTCGATGGCCCGGCTCCTGCGCGGTCGCACGGTCCTGATGATTGCGCACCGGCTCTCGACGGCGCGCCACGCGCATCGGATCATCGTGATGCACGAGGGGCGGATCGTGGACCACGGCACACATGAGGAGCTCGTGGAGCGCAGCGCGCTGTATCGCCGCCTGGCATCACTCCAGTTTATTGACGGGCACAGTCTCTCCACGCAAGCGACGGTCAGCTAACGGAGGTGAGCACAGCACAGATGACGTCTGAGTTAGTGAAGGAGTTACTGGAGGCCGGGGTGCACTTCGGCCACCAGACGAAACGCTGGAATCCCAAGATGCGCCGCTTCATTTTCGGTGAGCGGAGCGACATGTACATCATTGATCTCGAACAGACAGAGCGCGCGCTCCTGAACGCCACCACGTTTCTCACCGAGCTGACCAGCCGGGGTGAACGCATCCTCTTCCTCGGGACCAAGCGCCAAGCCCAAGAGACGATGCGCAGCGAAGCGACCCGCGCGGAGATGTTCTACGTCGTCAATCGCTGGCTGGGGGGCACGCTCACCAACTTCCAGACCATTCGGGCCAGCGTCGGTCGGCTGCGTGAACTGCGCGGCCTACGCGACAGCGGCGCGCTCGAGCGGCGCTCCAAGCAAGAAGCCGCCCAACTGGCCAAGGCACTCGCACGCCTCGAATACAACTTGGAAGGGATCGTCGAGATGGAGCGCTTGCCCCAGGCCCTCTTCATCGTGGATCCGCACCGGGAGGCGATTGCGGTGCACGAGGCCAATCGCCTTGGGATTCCGACGGTCGCCATCTGCGACACCAACTGCGATCCCGACCTCATCACCTACGTGATTCCCGGTAACGACGACGCGACGCGCGCCATCAAACTCCTGACGACCAAAATCGCCGATGCGTGTGTGGCCGGCCGCGACCGCCTGCGCGCCGTGCAGCCGGTGCCGCCGTCAGCGGACACCTCGGAGGACACCCCCGTCGTGGACACGCCGGCCAGCGTGGTGACCCTCGAGACGCTAGAGGCCGTTGTCCCGATCCCTCCGCTCGTGGACACGCTGGACCGTGGCACCAAGATCCAGCCACCCAAGGTGAAACGGACGCGCATGCGGGCGACCAAACGCACGACACCTTCCGCACGTGAGTAAGGCCGTCTCACTCACGCAGCTCAAGGCGTTGCGGGAACAGACCCAAGCACCGCTCCATGAGTGCCGCAGCGCCCTCGCAGCCGCCCACGGTGACCTCGCGCAAGCCACCGCGATCCTGCGTGTGCGTGGCCGGACGCTGGCCGCGAAGCGCGCTGACAAGACCACCGCCGAGGGCTGCGTCGAGGCGTACGCCCATCTGGGCAAAATCGGCGTCCTCGTCGAAATCAACTGCGAAACCGACTTTGTGGCCAAGACGGAGGAGTTCCGGGCGTTCTGTACAGACGTCGCGCTGCAAGTGGCTGCCTGTCCGCCGACATCGGTGGAGCAGTTGCTGAGCCAACCGTTCATCAAGAATGAGAGCCTCACCATCCGTGACCACCTCGACAGCCTCGTCGCCAAGACGGGCGAGAAAATCCTCATCCGGCGCTTTGCGCGCTTCCAGCTCGGGGACGCGCTCGGCGACTGACGCGCGCCAGCAGACGGCGCCCTCGGCGACCACCGCCCGGCAGCCGCGCTACCGGCGCATTGTCCTCAAACTCAGCGGCACGGCTTTCCAACGCGACGCGCACGGCGGCATTGACGCGCAAGTGACCGATGCGTTAGCACGAGAACTGCAAGCCCTCCATGCGTTGGGGGTCGAAATCGCCCTGGTCCTCGGCGGCGGCAACATCTTTCGCGGCGTCGCCAGGCAATCCGAACATCGCATTGACCGCGCCACCGCCGACTACATGGGGATGATGGCGACGGTCTTAAACGGCCTCGCCCTCCAGGATGCGCTCGAGCGCCTCGGCGTCCACACCCGCGTCATGACCGCGATTGCGATGCACGAACTCGCCGAGCCCTACATCCGGCGGCGCGCCATGCGCCACCTCGAGAAAGGGCGCATCGTCATCTTCGTCGCCGGCACGGGCAACCCCTACTTTACGACGGATACAGCCGCCGCGCTCCGGGCGATGGAAATTGGGGCGGAGGTCATCCTCAAAGCCACGAATGTGGACGGCGTCTACTCGGATGATCCCGCCACGAATCGTCGGGCGGTCAAGTTCGACCAGCTCGAATTTCTCGAGGTCCTCCAACGGGGCTTGAAGGTGATGGATGCCACCGCCATCAGTTTGTGTATGGATCACCAGGTGCCCATTGTCGTCTTCAACGTGACGCAACCAGGCAACATCCAGCGTGCGGTCTGCGGCGAAGCGATTGGCACGCGGGTGGGCCCTCGTCGTAGCCAACAGGAGGAATCCTCACGATGCCGACGGTAACGTTACCGAGCGTCCTGCACGAAGCGGAAGAGAAGATGAAGAAAGCGTTGGCCAGCATGGAGCGGGAGTTTGCCACCGTCCGCGGCGGACGGGCCTCGCCGATGATGATTGAAGGGGTCATGGTCGAGTACTATGGGACCCCCACGCCGCTCAAGCAACTCGCGACCATTACGACACCTGAACCGCGGCTCCTCCTCATCCAACCGTGGGATCGCTCGGTCATCGGTGCGATTGACAAAGCCATTCTCCAAGCGGGCCTGGGGGTGACGCCGCAGCAGGATGGTAAGGTCGTGCGTCTCCCCATCCCGCAACTCACGCAGGAGCGTCGGGCCGAGCTGGATAAACTCATTCGCAAGATGGCGGAGGACGGGCGCGTGTCGGTGCGCACCGTGCGGCGCGATGCGAACGAGGCACTCAAACAGCTCAAGGTGGAGAAGACCATCAGCGAGGACGACGCTTTCAAAGCGCAGGAACGCATTCAGCACATGACCGACGATTCTATCCATCGCGTGGACGCCCTCCTCAAGGCCAAAGAGCAGGAACTCCAAGTCGTCTGAGTTGATGTTGAGCCGCTAGCTCATCTGGTAGAGCACCGGCCTTCATGAGCATGCAGAGGAAACAACAAATTAAATCGTTGCGTCGAGCAGGCCGTTCCCTAGATGATATCGCGCATCAGCTAGGTCTCAGTAGATCAACGGTCTATTGGCACATTAAAGACCTACCGTTGACACTTGATCAGCAGGCAGTACTGCATCGGCGTTGGCAAGTAACGATGGCACATGTGAATGCCAAGCGACGCGGCATAGCGCGCTCAGGCCCCTTGCCGTCAAGGCCGCGATGGTCTGAACATCTGGTCCATCTGGTCAGCCATCTGATGTTCGATGGACGTATTGATCGGTGGGGCGGTTACTACTACAATCGAAGCCCGTCCCAGTTACAACACGTGGTTCGATTGCTGAAGCGTTTGTATGGAGTTACCTCGCGCATCAAATAGCGCTCCTCCGGCGTGGGCACGGTGATGTGCCATCATGTGGAACTCGCCCAGAACCTCGAATCTAAGGTCACTGAGCTGAAGAGGAACCTCGGCGCGTTTCCTCGCCATTGGAGACGGTGTTTTCTCCAAGCGTTCTTTGATGATGAAGGACACATCTACTTCAACGGTTCGAAGCGTCGTGTTCGCGGAACTCAAAAGGACGTCGCCGTCTTGAAGACCATCAAAAACCTATTGGCCAGAGAGGACATCAAGAGTAGACTTGATCGAAGAGCTCAGGCCATTGAGATCAGTGGTCGGGAGCAACTCCGACGTTTTCAACAAGTGATCGGTTTTGCGAGAGGTATCCGCATTAATCCGCAGCGTCGGAATGGACGCTGGCACCAACCGATGGAAAAGCGTCGCATCCTTCAGTATGCTGTGAACAGTTATCAGACGGCTCTTTGAGAATTTGTGAGCCGCTAGCTCATCTGGTAGAGCACCGGCCTTGATTGGGGCCACCGTTGGGTAACCAGCGGGTGCAAATCCTGTAACGTGCGGGGACCTCTGTGGATCCCGAGGTACCCCGACGCGACGTACTGCGTGTCGGGGTCACAAGCCGAGGGTGCAGACAATCCGCAGCCAAGTCCGCCACACCGCAGTGGCGGAAAGGTTCAACGACTATAATCAGGACACCCAGCACTGACGTGTCCATGCTGGGTGATGGGATAGTCTGATCTGCCTGGCGACAGGCAGCTAACACACATGTTTAAGCCGGGTGTGCCGGGTTCGAGCCCCGGGCGGCTCATATTTCTTTGGAAAGCGAGCCGCCTGGGCGAGAACCCGAAGGGAGTTTGAGGGGAACTCTAGTTCCCCTCAAAAAGACATCGCTGACATCAAGGAGGGGGAGGCAGGCGCATATAGAAGGACATGGCCTACGCTTTCCTCCATAGGATGCGCCGTCGGAAGGGGGAACCTGGGTTCCCCCTCCGAGGATGGGGGCGCAGCCCCGGGCGGCTCATATTTCTTTGGAAAGCGAGCCGCCTGGGCGAGAACCCGA
>CAZWYX010000042.1:0-10612 GCA_964638485.1 uncultured Planctomycetales bacterium
CATCGCACCACCCCCGCGTCGCGCCCAGTTTTGGCGCGGCATCTCCTCGCGGATCGTCCCGATTACGTGACACCGGTCTTGATCAAATCCGATCCCGCGGTTCAGGCCTACTACGAGGAGGTCATGCACGTCGTCTGGCAGGGGATCACACGGTTGTTGCACGCAGGAGTTGCCGAGGAGTACGTGATGTACCTCCTGCCGAATGCCTTTCCGATTCGGTTCGAGGAGTCCGGCGACCTGTTGAGCTTGCATCACAAGTGGACGAAGCGACTCTGTTACACGGCACAGGAGGAAATTTGGAACGCCTGCCGTGAAGAAGTGCTGCAAGTGCACGCCGTAGCTCCGCAGCTCGTCGAGCACATCGCCGCTCCCTGCACCCTGCGGCAGGGGGCCAGGGAGAAGCCGTACTGTCCGGAAGGGGATCGCTTCTGTGGCGTCGCTGTCTGGAAACTCAACGTGGAAGACTACGCGAGGCTCATCTGATGAGCAAGCAGGCCGTTCTGAGCAGCCAGCAGCCAGCGACGAGCGACCAGCGACGAGCAACCAGCAACCAGACCACGCGCCAACTGGTCAACTTCCTCTTTTACAAGATGGATGCGGCGTGGTACCGTCTGCCGCGTGCCGAACGCCGTCGCGGGGGCGAGGCCTTCTTGCACGTCGTGGAGCGGTGGCAGAAGGAGCTCATGATTTTTACCTACTCGACGCTGGGCCTCAAAACGCAGAGCGATTTTCTCC
Organism: uncultured Planctomycetales bacterium; assembly: GCA_964638485.1. Classification (GTDB taxonomy): domain Bacteria; phylum Omnitrophota; class Gorgyraeia; order Aquiviventales; family CAZWYX01; genus CAZWYX01. The sequence continues at coordinate 736 of CAZWYX010000042.1, forward strand.
TGTGGCGCATTGGCGAGCGGCCAGAACAGTTCACCGCGATGAGTGCGGAGTGTTTAGCGACGAGCTTTGGTGCCCATGCGACCGTCACGCACTCGTTGCTCTCGATGACGAAGCGTTCCACCTACGTGGACAAACTCGATCCCGAACATCAAGATCAGCGGCTGCGCATCGTGCCGGCGCAAGCGAAGTACCTCTTCGTCTACCCCTTCGTCAAAACGCGCGAGTGGTACGGCTTGTCGCACGAGGAACGGCAACAGCTCATGGATGCGCACATTGTCGTCGGGAACAAATACAAATCGGTCAAGCTCCACACCACCTACTCCTTTGGATTGGACGATCAGGAATTTGTGGTCGCGTTTGAGACCGACAAGCCATCAGTTTTTCTGGATCTGGTGATGGAACTCCGCGAGACGAAAGCCAGCCGTTACACCCTGCGCGACACGCCGGTGTTCACGTGTGTCCGCCAGGAGTTGCCGGACCTGCTGCGTTCGTTGGGGGCGCTCTAGTGGATCCGCAGGTGAAGAAGACCGTCCTGCGCAAGATGCCGCATGGGATCTACATCGTTGGTGTCAAACACCAGCAGCATGTCAACGCCTTCACCGCGACGTGGATGACGCAGTGTTCGTTTACGCCACCGCTCGTCGCTGTAGGCGTCAAGAAGGGGACTCTCTCGCATGACATGGTGCAGCAGGGTCGCGTCTTCTCGGTGAACATGGTGGGGAAGGAGCAGAAAGCGTTGGCCGAACATTTCGTGAAGCCAGCCCAGGGCCAGGCGGATGTGAAGCTCGCCGGCATTCCCTACACCCTCGGTAAAACCGGCGCTCCGATTCTCAAGGAGGCAATTGCCTTCTTCGAGTGCGAGGTCCGCGAGATCACCAATCACAGCGGCGATCACGCGGTCGTGATTGGCGAAGTCGTAGAGGCTGGTGTGCGTCAGGATGTTGAGGCGTTGACCCTCCGCGATACCGGGTGGCATTACGGTGGGTAAGGCGTGCAGCGCGAATCGTCATGCGTAGAGAGCAGATCGTCCACTCCCTGAAAGTGTATGCGCAGTTCGTGAAGCTCGAACATACGCTCTTTTCACTGCCCTTGATCTATGCCGGTTCGATTCTGGCGGCGGATGGCTGGCCCACGTGGCGCGTCGTCAGCCTGATCCTCATCGCGGCGACGGCGGCTCGCACGGTCGCGTTGGGCCTGAATCGCATCATTGACCGTCGGATTGATGCGCAGAACCCACGGACGCACGATCGAGAGCTGCCCGCAGGCCGCCTGAGTGTGCTGGGTGCGCGGCGCCTCGTCGGTATTGCCACCCTCATCTATGTAGGGAGTGCCGTGCTCTTAGGACGCATCTGTGTGTACTACGCACCGATTCCCCTGATCCTCTTCGTGATCTATCCCTATCTCAAACGCGTGACCTTCTTGGCCCATCTCGGCTTGGGCATCACGTGGGCCATCGCCCCCCTCGGTGGCTGGCTGGCGGTGGCGCAGAATTTTCAGCAGTCATCGCCCGTCTGGATGCTGGCCCTGTTTGCCTGTTTGTGGGTGACAGGCTTCGACATCATCTACGCCACGTTGGACGAGGCGTCCGACAAAGCGCAGGGCTTACATTCCTTACCGGTGGCCATCGGTCATCAGCGCGCCCTCAATGTGGCGTTGGGATTGCATCTGGCCTCCTTCCTAGCGCTGACGTTCCTGTATCGCCTGGAACTCCGGGGGGGATTGTCCTTTGGCCTGCTCCTCTTTGCGGGACTGCTCCTGCTGATTGAGCACTTGAAACGCGACGAAGTGGAATTCGCCTTCTTTGAGGTGAATACAGTTCTGGGTTTTGTCGTCTTGGGATTGGTCATCGCAGGAGTCGCCAACACGTGAGAATTGTGATTGGCATGACGGGCGCGTCCGGGGCACTGTTTGGTGTGGATTTCGTCAGGCGCTGTCCAGGGGACAAGTTTCTGATCCTCACGAAATGGGGACGCTACGTCCTCAAAGAAGAGACGGGATTGACCGAGCATCACCTGGCTGAGCACGTGAAACGGAGTTTTGCCGACGAAGATCTCTCGGCGCCGTTTGCGTCGGGCTCAACACCCTTCGATGCGCTGGTCATTCTGCCCTGTTCGATTTCGACGCTGGGCAAGATTGCGTGCGGCCTGGGCGACACGCTCTTGACGCGCACCGCGCAAGTCGCCCTGAAAGAGCGGCGAACACTCATCCTCGGGTTGCGCGAAACGCCGCTCTCGACGATCAGCCTCGAACAAGCCACCACGCTCTCACACGTGGGCGCGATCATCATGCCCATCACACCACCGTTCTACCATCGTCCCCAGACCATCGAGGCCATGGTCGAGCAGTTCACCAACAGGGTCTTGAGTCTCCTCGGGTATGACACCGCCTTGGCGTGGAAGCCTGAGGCGCTTGACTAGCACGACGGCTTCACCATCTCCGACAACCCAGCGTCACGTGCCATTTTCCAGCCTCCAGCGTTTCGTAGTCGCCCTTGAGCGTCGCGGCGAATTGCGCCGCGTGCAGGTGGAAGTGGATTCGGTGTTCGAAATTACCGAGATCGCCAGTCGCCTGGTGCGCAACGGGGAACCCGCAGTGCTCTTTGAGCGCGTGAAAGGATCAACGATCCCGCTCGCCATCAATGTCCTGGCGAGTGAACGGCGCATCGAGCTGGCGCTCGGGCGTCATCCGCAGCAAGTGGGGGAGGAGTTTCGGCGACTCATCGAGGCCACCGCGCCTCCCAGCCTGCAGAAACTCTGGCAAGCGCGAGCGGCCGCCAAGCGCGTCCTCAGCATGGCGCCTCGTCGTGTCTCGCATCGCTCGCACCGGGTCACCACCGAGTCACCCAATCTGGGACGCTACCCCATCATGCAGTGTTGGCCGGAGGACGCGGGGCGGTTCATCACGTGTGGACTCGTGTTCACCTGTGATCCCACCACGCAGCAGCGCAACGTCGGTATCTACCGCTTACAAGTGGTGGGGCCAGATCGTCTCCTCATGCACTGGCAGATTCAAAAAGGTGGGGGGTTCCACTACCATCGCGCGGAACAGTTAGGACAGCCGCTGGACGTCGCCATCATCATCGGCGCTGATCCGACACTGGTACTGGCTGCGGCGGCACCGCTTCCCGAAGGCATTGATGAAATTGCCTTCGCTGGTTTTTTACGTGGCAAGCCAGTGCCACTCATCCACGGAGCATCGGTGCCGCTCTTGGTGCCAGCCGACGCCGAGATCATCCTCGAGGGCAGCGTCCCGCCCACGGAGCGCGCTGACGAGGGGCCGTTCGGCGATCACTTCGGGCACTATTCGCATCCAGCGCCGTTTCCCGTGTGTCATCTGAAAACCATCACCCGGCGCGCGGCACCGATCTATCTCTCGACGATCGTCGGGAAACCGCCACAGGAAGACAAATTCCTCGGCAACGCGGTGCAAGAGATGATGCTCCCGTTCATTAAACTCATCCATCCGGAAGTGTGCGATCTCTGGGCGCATTACGAGGCCGGATTTCACAGTTTGGTGGCGGTGGCTGTTGAGGAACGTTACGCGAAGGAGGGGATGAAGACCGCGCTCGGACTGCTGGGTACCGGCCAAATGAGCCTCACCAAGTGTCTAGTGATCGTTGATGCCGATGTCAACGTCCGTGATGTGCGAGCGGTGCTGCGTGCCATCCGCGCACACTTCGATCCCGCGGAGGACTTCCTCTTGCTTCCCGGGGTTCCGTTTGATACATTAGATTTCACCTCCTTGACGCTCAACGTAGGGAGCAAGATGGTCTTGGATGCCACGCGCAATGGCCACGCACCCTCCCAGGTTCCTCCTGAGATGGCGGCCTCAGAGGTCACCGCTCTGGATCAGCGGATTCGTCAGGCGAGGCTCGTTGAGCAGGTGCTGCTCTTGGTCCAGGTGGAGCGCGAGGGGCACGCCGTCATTGCAACGCTCGTCAAGCATCCAAGGCTCCAACCGATGAAACTCGTGGCTGCGGTGAGCATGGATGTGGATCTCGACGATCGCGAGAGTTGGATGTGGGGACTCTTTACTCGATTTGATCCGGCACGCGATGTCCTCTTTTCGCAGACGGAGCTCAACGGCAGTTGGCCAGTGTATCGTGGCGTCCTCGGCATTGATGCGACGTTTAAGGCCGGCTATCCCACACCGATTGTGATGCGCGAGGACATCACACGATTAGTGGATCGTCGCTGGCAGGAGTATTGGTCGTGACAGTGATGACGCTCACAGACGAGCTGCTGGCAACCGTCGCTCACAAAATAACCAACGGAGAACGCCTCACACGAACAGAGGCGGTCGCGTTGTTTGAGACTGAGGATCTCTTGACGCTGGGACAGCTCGCCCACAAGGTCAAACAGCGACGGTGGGGCAACCGCGCCCACTTCGTCCTCAACCGTCAAATTAATCCGACGAACATCTGCGTGCTGTCCTGTCGGTTTTGCGATTTCGCCACGAAGCGCGGACGTCCAAACGCCTACGAGATGACCATGGAGGACATCCTCGCCAAGTGCGAGGGGGTGCGCGAAGTCCACATCGTCGGTGGGCTGCACCCTGACTGGACGTTCGCGTATTTTGAGGAGATGCTCCGTCAGATTCATACGCGCTATCCCGAGGTCCAGATCAAAGCCTTCACCGCGGTTGAAATTGATTACCTCGCCAAAAAATCGCGACTCACCGTCGAGGATGCGCTCCTGCGATTGCAAGCGGTCGGCCTGTCGGCACTGCCTGGTGGTGGGGCGGAGGTCTTCTCTGAACGTGTCAGGAAGCAGTTATTTCCGTTCAAAATGGGCGCACCGCGATGGCTAGAGATTCATCGGATCGCGCATCGCTTGGGGATCCCCTCCAATGCCACGCTACTCTACGGCCATATTGAGACCTACGAAGAACGGGCGGACCACTTGCTCAAACTCCGCGCACTCCAAGACGAGACCGGCGGATTCCTTTCCTTTATCCCCTTGGCGTATCAAGTAGGACCGGCGTCGAACGTCGTGGCACGTCAGGCCTCGGCGATTGAAGATTTGAAGACGGTCGCCATCGCACGCTTAGTCCTCGACAACATCCCGCACATCAAAGCCTACTGGGTCACGTTGGGCGAGGAGACGGCGGCGATGGCGTTGCGCTTTGGCGCTGATGACGTTGACGGCACGATTGGCGAAGAGCGCATCATGCATGCCGCGGATGCCCACTCGCCGATTACACTCAGTCGGCAGCGGTTGATTCAACTCATTCGTGAAGCGGGATGTCTGCCCGTGGAACGCGATGCACTCTACAACGCGATTCACGTCTACGAGGAGTCCTGACCGTGTTGCGTGTTGGCCACATCCCCTACCTGAATGCCGCACCGTTTTATGCAACACTTGCTACGGCCGACGACGTCACCCTCCGTCAGGTCACGCCTCGTCAACTGGGACGGTTGGCGCAGCAGGGTGAGCTCGATGCCGGACCGATGGCCGTGACCGATTACTTGCGGCTCCACGAACGTTTTGAGCCCGTCGGTGACTTCGGGATTGCTGTCCGGACGGCCGCGCAGAGCGTGCTCTTGTTTTCTAAGGTGCCACGGCTCAACCTCCATGGCCGCGTGGTGTGCTCGACGGAAGAAACCTCGACCTCGTTTCTGCTGCTGCGTCTTATTTTGGAAGCGCGTTACCAACTCCAGCCCGACAAATACCTACACACCGAGCACTTCAATGGCGGCGATGCACTCCTCCTCATCGGTGACAAGGCCTTGCAGCAACAGACGACCGTAACAACGTGGCTGCCATTCGTTACCGATTTGGGGACGGAATGGTGGCAGTGGATGCTGTTGCCCTTCGTATTTGCGGTGTGGGTGATACGCCGTGATCTTCCCTCTCACGAGAAGGAGCCCTTCATGCGCCTCATGCAAGCGTCCCTCGCTGAAGGACTGCGCACGTCGTCAGCCATCGCGGCGCGTTCGGCGGCATCAATGGGGTTGGCACCGTCGCAACTCGAATCCTACGTGAGTAATTTCACCTACACCTTAGGACCGCAGGAGCACGCCGGCTTATCACGATTCCGCGCGTTACTCGTGGAGCGGGAACTCTTGTGACGACGACACTCGAGCCCATCACCCTCGAGAGCATCGCTGCCAAAGTGGAGGTCGGTGAGCGTTTGACGCGGGAGGAAGGCCTGTGGCTCCTTCGTGACGATGACCTCTTAGCGATCGGTCGTCTCGCTCAACGCGTGCGATTCCGCCACAACCCTGCGCCGCAGGTCACCTTCGTCATTGACTCGAATCCCAACTATACCAATGTTTGCGAGACGGACTGCGTCTTCTGCGCCTTCTACCGTAAACCCGGAGCCAGCGACGGCTATTGGCTCACCGTCGAGCAAGTGATGGAGAAGATCGCGCGCGCGGTGGCCCGTGGTGCCACGACCGTCTTACTGCAAGGTGGTCACAATCCCGAGATTCCCTTCGACTACTATCTTGTCCTTGTGCGCGAGACGCGCCGTCGGTTTCCTCACGTGACCCCACACTTTTTCACTGCCTCTGAAGTTCAGACGATGGCGCGCGTCTCAGGACAGCCCGTGCCGCAGGTCCTTGCGGCGCTAAAAGACGCTGGCCAGTGTACACTCCCAGGAGGAGGTGCAGAGATTCTCTCGGACCGCATTCGTCGTCGGCTGGCGCCGAAGAAAGGCGGCGTGGAATCGTGGCTCGAAGTCCATCGCGCAGCCCATCACTTGGGCATCCAGTCCACCGCCACGATGATGTACGGCCACATCGAGAGCGACGATGACATCGTCGAACATTTAGAGCACATCAGAGCGCTCCAAGACGACGCGCCGGGGTTTACGGCCTTTGTACCGTGGAGTTTTAAACCAGGCCACACGCCCCTCGAAAAACGCCGGCCGCATCACGTCGGCCCAATGCAGTATCTGCGCATCATCGCGGTGTCGCGGCTGTACTTGGACAACATCCCCCACATTCAGGCCTCGTGGTTTTCAGAAGGCAAGAAGGCGGGGCAAGTGGCGCTCCACTGCGGGGCGGATGATTTTGGTGGGACGCTGTTTGAAGAAAACGTGCACAAGGCTACCGACTTTGTGAATCAGACGACCACTGAGGATGTCGTGACGTTGATCCGTGAGGCCGGCTTTCGTCCGGCGCAGCGCACGACCCTCTACGAAATTCTCAAGGAATGGTAGCGCGCGATGAAAGAGTTTGCCTTGCATGGTGGCGGTGACGGTGAGCGGATTACCGACGATACGCTGCTCACCGCGATCATCGTCGGTCCTGAGGGGGCGCGTGTGGATCCCGGCGCCATCCATGGACGGAGTGCCGCCGAGACGGGCATCCAGTTCGTGAATACGCCTGAGCCTCTCTCGCGCGGCGTGCGATACGCCGTGGTGTGGGTCAGCGTCGAACTCAGCGCCGAGGGCAAGCCGGTGCGCTATAAAGGCCTGACGGCGTGCACGATGACGGTGGATCGATCCCAAGGCACAGGGCACAAACCGTTCGCGGAGCACGTCAATCGCATGTACGCAGCGGTCAAAGGCGAAATGATTACTGCGGTGTTGACATCGGCAGAGCGCGCCCAGGTGCAGGCCTTGCTTGCGGCGCAAGATCCCGCGCTCTGGCAGGCCAGCCCTGACGCATTCAGGCAGGCGGTCGGATGAACTACGCTGACCTCTCGCAGCGGTCATTACGCGGAGAGCCGCTGACGCGTGAAGAAGCGCTCGCAATCCTCCGCCTCCCTGACGAGCATCTGCCCGCGTTACTGGACGCCGCCTTTCAGGTGCGGCAGCACTTTTTTGGCAAGCGCGTCAAGTTGTGCGTGCTGCAGAACGCGCGCAGTGGCTGGTGTCCGGAAGATTGCCACTACTGCTCGCAGTCGCGCCTCTCCACCGCGGACATTGAAAAATACGGCCTGCTGCCCGTCGAGCAACTGCTCGATGGGGCGCGTCTGGCGGTCCATGCCCAAGCGAAGCGCTACTGCATGGTGACCAGTGGCCGCGGACCCAGCGATGATGACATCGCCCATTTTGTAGAAGCAACGCGCGCCATCAAAGCGCAATTTCCGCATCTGGAGATCTGCGTGTGTCTGGGCCTGCTGACGGTCACACAGGCGCAGCGCCTCAAAGCCGCGGGTGTCGGCTGGGTGAATCACAACCTGAACACGAGTCAGCGTTTTTATCCGCAGATTTGCACCACCCACACCTACGCGGATCGTGTGCAGACAGTCAAGAACGTGCGCGCAGCCGGCCTGGCCACGTGCAGCGGCGGCATCGTGGGCATGGGGGAATGCGATGAGGATATCGTGGACCTGGCCTTCGCGGTCCGCGAACTCCACATTGACTCGATCCCTGTCAATTTTCTTCATCCGATTCCCGGGACCCCGATGCAGGACGTTCACGTGCTGACACCTGAGCGAGGGCTGAAAGTCCTGTGTCTCGTGCGCTTGCTCAATCCGTCGAGCGACGTGCGCGCCGCAGGGGGACGTGAACTGAATTTGCGAGAGCAGCAAGGCCGGGCGTTGTATCCGGCCAATTCGGTGTTCGTGGAAGGGTATCTCACCACGCCAGGACAGGCGGCGGCAGCCGCGCGTCAGATGATCGAATCGTTGGGGTTTGAAGTCGAAGTGAACGGAGGGAGCTAACGGATGGGAAACGACACGCGTGACTCGTTAGGGCATTTGGCCACACTGCTCGTGCGCCTGGTTGTCGGTGGCATCTTCGTGGCGCACGGCGCGCAGAAACTGCTTGGCGCCTTCGGCGGTCACGGCCTCCAAGGGACCGCAGCGGGATTTGAGCAAATGGGATTTGTGCCGGGGATCCTCTGGGCGACGCTCGCCGGCGGCACGGAGTTACTCGGCGGCCTGGGCCTCGTCGTGGGATTCCTGACCCCGCTGGCGGCCTTGGGACTCGCCATCGTCATGGCGGTCGCGGTGTTCAAGGTCCACTGGGCGCACGGTCTCTTTGCACAGAATGGCGGGTTTGAGTATCCGCTGACACTGCTCGTCGTCAATCTCGCGTTGGTGATTCGTGGGGGCGGCCATTTTTCGCTCGATGCCATGTGGCGGAAGAAATAACGCGACACGCTGAGCGTCTACAGAATGGTCAGTGGCGGATTGACGGGAATCAGCCCACGGGCGTGGGCCTGGGCATAGAGCGTATTGAGCGCCTCGATCGCATCGCTGCGGAGTTCTACCGTGTCGTCGTTCACATACATTTTGACGAACCGATCACCCAGCGAGCGCTCGAGTCCTCGACTAAACTGTAACGCGTAGGTCAACGCGTCCTCGGAATGCTCGTAGGCATAGCGAATACTCTTCCGCAGACCTTCCGCCAACCGACCAGCCATGTCTCGACCGAGGTCCTGCCGCACCACATCGAGCCCCAACGGTAACGGCAGTCCCGTCTCGTCTTGCCACCAAGCCCCGAGATCAACAATCTTGTGCAAGCCATCGTGCTGGTAGGTGAGTTGGCTCTCGTGAATCACGACACCGGCAGCAACGTCTCCCCGCAGAACCGCTGCGGGAATCTGATCGAATGGGTAGACGACCGGCTGGCAGTTCTCTGCGGCTAGACGGAGGACGAGTGCCGCGGTGGTTTGGAGGCCAGGCACAGCGACCGGTGCGCCGCAGAGCGAGGCCAGCGAGAGCGGCTGTGTGGCAACGAGGAGCGGCCCGTACCCGCGTCCCACACTTGCCCCGCTCGACAAGATCCAGTAGCGGTCAGCGACGGCAGGATACGCCGCAGCAGAGATCGCCGTCATCTCAAACTCGCCGTGGAGCGCTCGCCGATTCAGGGATTGGATGTCCTCGAGATGCTGTTGGAAAGTGACACCCTTGACGGCGATCTTGCCCTCCACCAGCGCATAGCACATAAACGCATCGTCCGGATCCGGACTATGCGCGAC
>CAZWYX010000043.1:0-9878 GCA_964638485.1 uncultured Planctomycetales bacterium
AGGAGGCGTGCGGCATGGTGGCAGGGACGCAGGGCGTCGGCTCGCGGGTGTTTCGTATGCGCAACGTGGATCAGAGCCCGATCAGCTACACGATGGACCCGACGGAACAACTCCGCGTCATGAAGGACATGCGCGCAGCCGGATTGGAGATGCAGGCCATTTACCACTCCCATACAGCGACGGAGGCGTACCCCTCGCCGACAGATGTGCGACTCGCGACGTACCCGGACACCACCTATGTCCTCCTCTCCCTCAAAGAACGCACGCGTCCCATCGTGCAAGGCTACCGTATCGCGGCAGGGGCCATTACCCCGGAAGTCTTAGTTGAGGAGTCCTCGTGATGCGTAAGATCGTCCGCACGGTGCTCGAACTCATTGGCGAAACGCCGCTGGTGGAACTACAGCGCATCGTGCCTGCTGGCGCAGCGACGGTGTATGCAAAGCTCGAGTCGTTGAATCCTGGGGGCAGCGTGAAAGACCGCATCAGTCTGGCGATGATTGAGGAGGCAGAAGAACACGGGTTGCTCACGCCTGGTGCGACCGTCATTGAGCCGACGAGCGGGAACACCGGCATTGGCCTGGCGATGGTCTGCGCGGTGAAAGGCTACAAACTCATTCTCACCATGCCGGACACCATGAGTGCCGAGCGGCTCTACATCTTGAAAAGTTATGGCGCCGAGGTGGTGCTCACATCAGGCAGCGAAGGGATGATCGGGGCGGTCAAGAAAGCGGAGGCGCTGTTGGCGCACACACCCCAGGCCTTCATGCCCCAGCAGTTCATGAACCCGGCCAATCCGCGTGTCCACCAACGCACCACCGCCCAGGAAATTGTGCGTGCCACCGACGGCCAGGTGGATGCGTTTGTTGCTGGCGTGGGGACTGGCGGGACCATCACCGGCGTGAGCGAGGTCTTGAAGAAACGACTGCCCCAGCTCCTCGTCGTGGCGGTCGAGCCGGCCACCTCTGCCGTCCTCTCAGGGGATGTGCCGGGTCCGCACCTCATTCAGGGCATCGGTGCGGGGTTTGTGCCGCCGGTGCTGAAGCGGGAGCTGATCAACCGCATCATCAAGGTGAAGGATGAAGATGCGTACCGCACGGCGCGTGAACTGGCCCATCGCGAAGGCCTATTTGTTGGCCTCTCGGCTGGAGCGGCATGTTGGGCTGCGCTCCAGATCGCTCAAGAGCTCGGACAGAGCAAGCGGCTGGTCGTCATATTTCCTGATAGTGGGGAGCGATATGCGACGGCGGAACCTTATTTTAGTGACGTCTAAAACGTGGTAGACTAACATCCCCATGAGCTACATGATTGGCCTGAAATGTCGTGAGTGCGGCCGGCTCTATCCCAAGGAAGCCCTCTTCGTCTGCGAGTACTGCTTCGGCTCCCTCGAGGTGGACTACGACTACGACGCCATTCGACGGAGTTTCACCAAGATGAGCCTGGCGGCGCGACCGAAGAATCTCTGGCGGTATCGCGAGCTGCTGCCCATCGAAGGCGAGCCCACCGTCGGGTTTTTCTCAGGGTGCACCCCGTTCATCAAAGCAGATCGCCTGGCCGCCGCATTGGACGTGAAGACCCTCTACATCAAAGATGACTCCGTCTGCCATCCGACGCTCTCCTTTAAAGATCGTGTGGTCTCGATTGCGCTCTCCAGAGCCCGCGAACTGCACTTTGACACCGTCGCCTGCGCCTCGACGGGGAACCTCGCGAACGCGGTCTCAGCGTTGGCGGCATGGGCCGGGTTCGACCGGTACATTTTTACACCGGCGGATCTCGAACTCGGCAAAGTGGTCGCCTCCTTGATTTACAAACCGACGCTCGTGGCCGTCGAAGGCAACTACGACGAGGTGAACCGTCTGTGTACCGAAATCGCCGCGAAGTACCACTGGGCCTTCGTCAACATCAACATCCGTCCCTACTACGCTGAGGGTTCGAAGACGTACGGCTTTGAAATTGCCGAACAGCTCGACTGGCAATTGCCGCAGCACATCGTTGTCCCCGCCGCGGGCGGCTCACTCATCACCAAAATCTGGAAGGCGTTCAAAGAGTTGCAGCTCCTCGGGTTCGTGCGGGAGATCCCGACACGCCTCTATGCCGCGCAAGCGACAGGCTGTGCGCCGATTGTGACGGCCATCAAGGAACGCACCGACATCATCAAGCCCGTCAAACCCAAGACGATTGCCAAATCACTCGCGATCGGCAATCCAGCGGACGGCTACTACGCGGTGAAAGCCATCGAAGCGAGCGGTGGCTGGGCCGAGGTAGCCACGGATGAGGAGATTGTGGCGGGCATGAAACTCCTCGCCGAGACCGAAGGGATTTTTACCGAAACCGCTGGCGGCGTTACCGTCGCTGCCGCCAAGAAACTCATCGAGGAAGGGCGCATTCCACGGGATGAGTCCGTGGTGATCTCCATTACGGGCAACGGCCTCAAAACGCAAGAACCGCTCCTCCAGCAATTGGGTACGCCGCTCAAGATCCAACCCACGTTGGCATCCTTTGAGCACACCTTCCGACAACACAAGGAGGCAAAACTCGCATGAGGGTGAACGTCCGTATTCCCACCCCGCTCCAGTCGCTCACGCAGGGACAGGCCGAAGTGGCCTCGCACGGCGCGACGGTAACGGAGCTTCTGGTGAATCTCAATCAACAGTATCCCGGAATCAAAGAACGACTCTGCGATGAGCGTGGCAAGTTGCGTCGGTTTGTGAATGTGTTCGTCAATGAAGAGGATATTCGATTTCTCCAGATGGATCAGACGCCACTCAAAGACGGCGACGATGTCTCGATCATCCCTGCAATTGCCGGAGGACAATGATGGCCAGGAAACAAGTCACACTGGTATTTCCCCAGCACCTCATCAAGGAACCTGTGATCTACACCATGGCGAAGGAATACGGGGTCATCCCCAACATTCGTCGGGCGAAGGTGACCGAGACCGTGGGCGAAGTCACGTTGGAGCTGGAAGGGTCCGAGGAGCAATTGACCAAAGGCATTCAGTTCCTCGAAGCCAAAGGCGTCAAAGTTCAGCCGGTCACCGGTGATGTGATCAGCGGATGATCCCTCATCCCTGACAGCGACCTGTACGAAGGAGCGACGATGTCACCACGCAGGAAAACCCGTCTGGCGATGAAGCAACAACTCCAAGCAGCGGTGGAGACCACGAAGCGGTACGTCCAAGCCCGTCGGGCGCGTCGTGCCCTACCACCATCGCCTGCCGTGCTACCACCGCCGCCTGCACCAGCCAAGCGTCGCGTAACAGCGAGCGCCAAGTCACCGACAGTACGGCGCGTCCGCTTAGCACCCAGTCAGCGACCGCCCCGTCGTTCCACGCGGTTCCTCGGGACGGCTCGACCCGTCTCGCGATCAAAACGTCTGGAACCCATCACCCCCTTTGCCCAGCGGTCCGCACGAGCACCGAAGGTCCCCTCGTCATGGGCACCCGCAGCGCCTGCAGTCTTACCGCAGCGGTATGGCCTCACGACGTTGGTCCTGCTCGTGCGCGATCCGTGGTGGCTCTACGCCTACTGGGAAGTCACACCAACGCAGTTGGCAGCGGTGAGCAAGCAACTCGGTCCTGCGGAGCCACGCGCCCCGTTGGTCTTACGTCTCTACGACGTCACCGGGCAGCCCCTCGCGGGGGAACGGCCGCAGGGGATCACGGCAGCCATCGCCCACGCGAGTCGCTGGCTGGATGTGGAACTCCCGCCCGAGGCGGACAACTGGTTCGTGGATACCGGTGTGGCCCATCGCACGTGGGTGGCGGAGCTGGGCTATCGGACAACATCTGGACGGTGGGTCGCGATCGTGCGTTCGAACGTGGTCACCACGCCTCGCGCAGGTCCCTCGGAGACCCGCGACGCTGCGTGGCCAGTCACCGACGAAGCCTACTGGAAGCTCGTGGGCGTGAGCTACGGGTTGGGCTTTGGGACGAGCTCCTTGGAGATTCGACAGCTGCTCGAACAACGGTTTCGCGAGTTCGTCTCGTCAGCGCGCGGCAGCTTTGGTGATCCCACCGCTCCGGCCCACACCACCACCCACACGTAGTGGGTGACCGCTGTCCTCCACCAGCAGCCGTCGCACAACGAACACCAGCATGACCCAAGGCTACCTCGCTCTGATCCTCCACGCGCACCTGCCCTTTGTGCGCCATCCGGAACACGCCCAGTTCCTCGAGGAGCGCTGGCTGTTCGAGGCGCTCACCGAGTGCTACATTCCTCTGCTCCTCCGCTGGGAGCGGCTCGCCGAGGAAGGCATCCCGTTTCGTCTGACGTGTTCGCTCTCGCCGACGCTGCTGTCCATGTTGACCGATGAACTCCTCCAGACGCGCTACCTCGCGCACCTCCAGCGGCTCATCGAGCTCAGTGAGCGCGAGCTCGCCCGGACACAGCACGAGCCGGTGTTCCACCGGTTGGCCCAGCTCTACCACGAGCAGTTCACCGCCGCCCTCCACTTTTTCGAGACGCGGTGTCAGCGGGATCTCACGCGCGCCTTTCGAGCGCTCAAGGATGCTGGGTACCTCGAGCTCATCGCCTGTGGAGCCACCCACGCGTATCTGCCACTCTTCGCGCTCTATCCGCCGGCCATCCGCGCCCAGATTGCCGTCGGGGTGATGACGCACCGTCGGCTGTTTGGCGACTCGCCCCACGGCCTGTGGCTGCCAGAGTGCGGGTATCACCCGGAGCAAGATGCGCTGCTGCGCGAGTACGATATTCAGTACGTCATCACCGACGCCCACGCGCTCCTCTTTGGGACCCCGCGCCCGCAGTACGGCGTCTATGCGCCGGTGGCCTGTCCGAGTGGTGTCGTGGCGTTTGGGCGGGACCCCGAGTCCTCCAAGAGCGTCTGGAGTGCCACGGAAGGCTATCCCGGCGATCCGGTCTATCGGGACTTTTACCGCGATGTGGGATTTGATCTCGAGTACGACTACGTGCGGCCGTATCTCGACGGTGATGGCCAGCGTGTCAGCACCGGGGTGAAGTACTACCGCATCACCGGCCCCACGCCGCACAAAGAGCCTTACGTTCCCGAGCGCGCCACAGAACGGGCCGCGGTCCATGCGGGCAACTTTCTGTTCAGTCGTCAGCGCCAAGCCGATTATCTGTCCCGCGTGATGGGGAAACCCCCAATCATTGTGAGCCCCTACGATGCGGAGCTCTTCGGCCACTGGTGGTTCGAGGGACCGGAGTGGCTCGAGGTGCTGCTGCGGAAAATCGCTCGCGCACCAGAGACGATCCAGTTGATCACCCCCCACGAATTTCTGACGCAGCATACGCAGCCACAAGTTCTCACCCCCGCCCTGTCGAGCTGGGGGTACCAAGGCTACAGCGAGATGTGGTTGTGCGCAGAGAACGCGTGGATCTACCGACATCTCCACCACGCGACGGCGCGCATGATCGCCAGCGCCACGGCCCATCGCGCCGCCAACGGACACGTGGCCCGTGCGCTGACGCAGATGGCGCGGGAACTCCTCCTCGCCCAGTCATCGGACTGGCCCTTTATGCTGAAGACGGGGACGTTCGCGTCATACGCGACACGACGCGTCACAGAGCACCTCGATCGGTTTACGCGGCTCGCAGAGCAAGTCCAGCGTCAGCAGGTAGACGAGCAGTGGCTGACGTGGCTGGAAGCGACTGACGGCGTGTTTCCCGAATTGGATTATCATCTCTATGCCGACGCTCACTGAACCCGCAGTCGAACGCTACGAATTTTTCATCGAAGGCATGCACTGCGCCTCGTGTGTGACGCGGATTGAAGAGACGTTGCGTCACCTCATCGGCGTCGTGGGCGTCCACGTCAACCCAGGCACCGCCACCGCGGTCATCCGCTACGTCCCTGACCAGGTGCGTCCGATGGCATTCCGTCGGGCGATTGAACAGGCCGGCCCCTATCGCGCGGTGCAACTCGAGCCGCGACGCGGCACGATGGTGGCGGAGACCGATTACTGGGCCCGTCACAGTGCGCCGCTCAAACGCCGCGTCGTCGTCACGGTCATCCTGACGACGGTTGTCGTCGTGCTCACGTGGTCGGGACTGTTGCAGCGGTTGCCACCACCCTGGAGCGCTGTGCTCCAGTGGATGGTGCTGGGGTGTGCCTCGGTCATCCAATGGTGGGGTGGGTGGTCCTTCCATACCAGCGCGGTCGCCTCCTTGCGACGGGGAGCGATGGATATGAACACGCTGATCGCCCTCGGGAGCTGTGCGGCCTACGGCGCGAGCGTGGTGAGCACGGTCACGCCCGACTGGCTGCTGCGCGCAGGGCTCGAGCCGCAGTTTCACTACGACACCTCCAGCCTGATCATCACCTTCATCTTGGTGGGGCGGTGGTTCGAAACCCGCGCGAAACAGACGGCGGGTGATGCGCTCAAGGCCTTGCTCCGCCTGCAACCACCGCTGGCCCGTGTGCTCCGAGGAGGACGGGAGCGACGCGTGCCGCTCGACGAGGTGCACGTGGGGGATACCTT
Source organism: uncultured Planctomycetales bacterium (assembly GCA_964638485.1). GTDB lineage: Bacteria > Omnitrophota > Gorgyraeia > Aquiviventales > CAZWYX01 > CAZWYX01. The sequence continues at coordinate 6,461 of CAZWYX010000043.1, forward strand.
CATCCTGCGGCCAGGCGATCGCGTCCCCGTGGACGGCCTCATCGAGGAGGGCCACTCCTTCGTCAACGAGGCCGCGATGACGGGTGAGAGTTTGCCTGTCGAGAAAACGGTCGGTTCCCCGCTCATCAGCGGGACACACAACCTCCGCGGTCGCTTGGTGGCCCGGGCCACGCGCGTCGGGCGCAACACCACCCTGGCACAGGTCTTTCAGTTGGTGGAGGAGGCCCAGAGCGCGAAAGTGCCCATCCAACGCGTCGCGGATCGCATCGCGGGGCTGTTCGTCCCGATCGTGATCGGGATCGCAGTCCTCACTGGTGCGGCGTGGTGGCTCTGGGGACCAGCACCGCAGAGTGTGTGGGCGATCGCGCGGATGATCGCGGTGTTGATTGTGGCGTGTCCCTGTGCCTTGGGATTAGCCACGCCGCTCGCCCTCATGATCGGCGTGGGTCGCGGCGCTCACGAGGGGATGCTCCTCCGCAATCCCGCCGCGTTGGAACTCGCATCACGACTGACCGACGTCGTCTTGGATAAAACGGGCACCGTCACGTGGGGACGCCCCCAAGTGACCAGTCTGAAGAGTCGGGAGGAAGCCGATGTGACAAACTGGTTAGCCCTGGCGGCCTCTGCGGAACGCGCCTCAGAGCATCCGCTGGGGGAGGCGATTGTCCGTGCGGCTGCAGCGCGACAGATCGCACTGCAACCGGTGAATCACTTTGAGGCCGTGCCCGGCGCAGGACTCAAAGCCGTTGTGCAAGGGCATCAGGTGCTCATCGGTAATCCGCAGTTGATCACCCAGGCGCAGGCCGACTGGGGCGGGTTGCGCGACGAGGTGGACGTCATTACGCAGCAGGGTGCCACACCGGTCGTTGTCGCAGTGGATGGCCAGGTGCGTGGCGTCGTGGGTGTGGCCGATACCGTGAGACCTGATGCCGCAGCCACCATCAAAGCCCTGGCGCGCCGCCGTGTGACGATCCATCTGGTGACAGGCGATCAACGGCCCACCGCCCTGGCCATTGCCCAGACGTTGGGCGTGACGCAGATCCACGCGGAGTGTCTGCCGCACCAGAAGGCCGCCTACATCCAGGCCCTGCGTCAGCAGGGGAAAGTCGTCGCGATGGTGGGGGATGGCATCAACGACGCGCCGGCGTTAGTGCACGCGGATCTCTCCATCGCGATGGGGCGCGCGACCGATCTGGCGGCCGAGACAGGCGACATCGTCTTACTGCGCAACGAACTGCGGGGAGTGCTGCAGGCCATCGAGCTGTCACGACGCATGATGCGGATCATTCAGCAGAATCTCGCGTGGGCGTTCAGCTACAACGTCCTGATGATTCCGTGGGCTGCGGGGGTGTTCTACCCCTGGTGGGGTGTCACGTTGCCGCCGGTGATCGCCGCTGCCGCGATGGCCGGTAGTTCCTTGGCGGTCGTGGGTAACTCGCTCCGCCTGCGGCAGGCGCCAAGAGGTTCGCGGCGGTGAAAATTCTGATCGTCTCGTCGGAAATGGTCCCCTTCGCGAAAACCGGTGGGCTGGCGGATGTCGCGGGAGCATTACCCCAGGCACTGCGCGCGCTCGGGCATGATGTGCGAGCCATCCTGCCGCGGTATCGCGAGATGGATGCGAAACGTTTTGCGGTGCAACCAGCCACGCCGGCGTTCGTCGTACCCGTCGGGAATCCACCCCAGACTGTCCAGCTCGTGCGCACCACGTTCCCCGGTACCGAGATGATTGTCTATGCGGTGGAGCACGCGCCGTCGTTCGATCGCGACGGGTTGTACCAAGTGCAGGGCCAAGATCATCCCGACAACCTCGAGCGATTTACGCTATTCTGTCGCGCCGTCCTCGACGGCATCCAGCGCTTGGACTGGCGACCTGACGTGATCCATGCCAACGACTGGCAAACCGCGCTGCTGGCGACCTACCTCAAGACGGTGTATCGTGACGATCCTGCCTGGCGCGACACCGCGGTCGTCTTTACCATCCACAACTTGGCCTATCAAGGATTGTTTCCCCAGGCGGGCCTGCAGACGATGGGGTTGGGCGACGACCAGTGGTCCGCTGAACGGCTGGAGTTCTATGGTCGGCTGAATCTGCTCAAGGCGGGCCTGCTGGACAGTGAGTGCCTGACCACGGTCAGCCCGACCTATGCCCAGGAAATTCAGACCCCGGCGTTGGGGTGTGGGCTCGACGGCCTCCTGCGCAAACGGCGGGAGGTGTTGTCAGGCATCCTCAATGGTCTGGACATCGAGACGTGGAATCCGGCGAGCGATCCGCTCTTACCCGCGCGCTTTACGGCCGACGATCTGACGGGTAAAGCGACGTGCAAAACCACCCTCCAACGCGAGTGCCATCTGCCGGTGGACGCCCAGGTCCCCCTGTTTGGCATGATCTCGCGGCTGGTCGAGCAGAAGGGCGCGGATCTCCTCGTCGCAGCGCTCCCCCCGCTCTTCCGCCAGGGGGCGGCGCAGTGCGTGGTGTTGGGGACGGGCGATCCCACATATCACCAGCAGTTAGAGGCCTTGCAGCGCCAGTATCCGGATCGCGTGCATGTGGCCTTGACGTTTGACAATCGCTTCGCGCACCTCATCGAGGCGGGGGCTGATGGGTTCGTGATGCCGTCGCGTTACGAGCCGTGCGGGTTAAACCAGATGTACAGTTTGCGGTACGGCACGATCCCCGTCGCGCGCAAGACCGGGGGACTCGCGGATACGATTGTCGCCGCCACGGAGGCGACCTTGCGCGCGGGGACGGCCAACGGGTTTCTCTTCGAAGCGGCGACGGCCAGTGCGTTCGTGCGTGCGCTGCGCCAGGCGGTGGCGCTGTTTCGTGATCGGGCGCAGTGGCAACAGCTCATGCGACGTGGGATGCAGCAGGATTTCTCGTGGACACGATCGGCGCGGGCGTATGTGGACGTCTACCGCCGGGCGCTGCAGACGCGTCGTGCCGTCGCACAACGGACGTAACATCGGAAAGGAGGTCAGCGTGAAACAGGGAGTGGGACTCCTCGTGGCCCTCGGCATCCTCCTGGGGGTCGCGGTGGCGTGGGGCGAGGTGCGTCCGACGACGCCACCAAAGGGTGCCGAGGCGCCCAGCGAGCTGACGGCCACCGTGACACGACTCGAGATGAAAGTAGATCAACTCCTGGCGAACCAGGCAGTGCTCTTGGAGCGGTTTGACAGTGTCCAACAAGACCTCCAAGCGATCAAGATGCGCACCTACCGCGCGCAGTAGGGCGGTGTGACGCGGTGGAATTGTCGCTGTCGAATCATCCCCGCACGATGCAAACCGCCCCGTGTGAGGTCCTCATCCGTGCCGAGTCTTGGGCACCACCCTGTCCGCCATGGAGCGACGATTGAGATGGCCGTACGACGTTTGAAGGCCGACGACCCGTCGAGGGAATCTGGCACGTAACAACAACCC
>CAZWYX010000044.1:0-5552 GCA_964638485.1 uncultured Planctomycetales bacterium
CGATGCCCATCAAGAACCGCATTGACATGCTCACCACCGGCGTGCGCACGCCGGTCGGCATCAAGGTCTTGGGTGCGGATCTCAAGAAAATTGAAGCAATTGGTACGCACCTGGAGATGATCTTGAAAGACGTGCGCGGCACGCGGAGCATCTACGCCGAGCGGGTGGCGGGCGGCTATTTTGTGGACTTCACGCTGAACCGCGAGGCGATCGCCCGCTATGGGCTCTCCGTGGCCGATGTCCAGATGGTCATCATGACCGCCATCGGCGGCGAAAATATTACCACCACCGTGGAAGGCCGCGAGCGTTATCCGGTGAACGTGCGCTACGCCCGCGAGTTTCGCGATGATCTCGAAGCGTTGAAGCGCGTTCTGGTGACGACGTCCTCGGGGCAACACATTCCCTTGGCCCAGCTCGCCGACATCCGTCTCGTAACCGGCCCGGCCATGATCCGCAACGAGAACGGGCTGCTGGCCGGCTATGTCTACGTGGACGTGGATTCGGCCCAGCGGGATATCGGGGGCTACGTCACCGAAGCCAAGCAGATTGTAGCCGAGAAACTCATGCTTCCCGAAGGCTACGCGCTCTTGTGGAGCGGGCAATACGAAAACATGATGCGCGTCAAAGAACGGCTCAAGATCGTCTTGCCGCTGACGCTCTTCATCATCTGCCTCCTCCTCTACATGAACACGAAGTCCGCGGTCAAAACGGGCATTGTCCTGCTGGCTGTGCCGTTTTCACTCATTGGCGCTGTGTGGTTGCTCTACGTGTTGGACTACAACATCTCGATTGCGGTGTGGGTAGGCATGATTGCGCTGATGGGACTGGACGCGGAAACAGGAGTATTCATGCTGTTGTTCCTCGACCTCTCGTATCAGGAGGCGGTGCGTCGCAATCAGATGCGCACACGACAGGATTTGGAAGAAGCCATTGTGCACGGAGCGGTGAAGCGCGTGCGACCGAAACTGATGACGGTGATGGCCGCGTTCATGGGGCTCCTGCCCATCATGTGGTCCACGGGGGCCGGCGCAGACCTGATGAAACGGATTGCCGCGCCGATGGTGGGTGGGCTCTTCACCTCCTTCATCCTTGAACTGCTGGTCTATCCTGCGGTGTACGCGATGTGGAAAGGGCGCGTCCTGCGACGCGAGCAGAGGGCGTTCCACGGCAACGCAACGACGAGTGGACAACCGTCCACCGCGGTGTAGAATACCAACGCGGTGTAGAATACCAAGACACAACCAAGGAGGACGTGATGCAAGCACGATACGTCGTTGGAGTCATCGCAGGAACGCTGCTCCTCGCAGGTAGTGCGCTGACGGCCCACGAAGAACATGCCGGCGGGGCGCAGACCTTGACGGGTGAAGTGGTGGATGTGATGTGTTACCTCTCACACGGCGCGAGCGGCCTCGGCGCAGGACATGCAGACTGCGGGAAGAAGTGCGTCCTCGGCGGGCTGCCCGTGGCCATCAAAGTGGGTGACCAGTTGTACCTCGCCGTCGGGAGCAAGCACGAGACCGCCAATGCCACCCTCGCGCCGTTCGTCGGTCAGATGGTTACGGTGATGGGCGAGGTGCTGGAGCGCGACGGCCAACATCTCATCGCGATTTCGCAGATCACACCACAGTAAAGGCAAGTTCAGCGTTCGGCGTTCGACGAAGGCCGTTCAGCGTTGCTCGTCATGCGTCTTGCGGCAGCGAACGGCGTTTCGTAGGACGCCTGACGTGGGACGTTGCGCTTCCTCGCTGCCGTCGGATGTGCGACGCTGGACAAACTTATCGAGGTGACGCGGTGACACTGCCGATGCAGAACGTCCATCCCCTCATCGTGCATTTTCCGATTGCGCTGCTTCTCACCGCCTGGCTGCTGACGCTGGGCGGGTGGCTGACGCGACGTGAGAATTGGCATCGCGTCGCGACAGTCAACCTTCTCCTCGGCGGCGTGGGCGCGCTCGTGGCGGTCCTCACAGGATTACGCGCCGCAGCGACAGCCACGCCGCACAGCATGGCGATTCACGACGTCATGGAACTCCACGAGCGGTTGGGGATCAGCGTGGCGTGGGGGAGTGGGCTCCTCCTGCTATGGCGACTCCTCCGCAGACGCATGTGGCCCATGCGAGGCATTGAGCAGCTCGGCCAGATGCTCTTGCTCACCGTCGTCATGGGGCTCCTCGTGTACGGCGCCCACCTCGGCGGCCGCTTGGTCTACGAATTCGGTGTGGGCACGACCGTCCCGCGCGCCCCATCCATTCGCATCGAACAACCTCCCACGCACACGCATTGACAGCTCATGCTGCGTCGGCTATGCTCAACATACGCTTCCGAACGACGAGCCACGAACGACGATCAACGAATAACGAGCCCTACATGCCCCTGTCCATCGGTTGGATCGGTCTGGGCACGATGGGCGAGCCCATGGCGAGCCGGCTCCTCAACGCAGGTTTTTCGCTCACCGTCTGGAATCGGACGGCGAGTAAGATGGAACCGCTCGTCGTGCGCGGCGCGCGTGCTGCTACCAGTCCGCAGGACCTCGCCCACGCCGTTGAGGTGACGATCACCACCGTCTCCACGCCGGCAGATGTGGAGGCCGTCTGCCTTGGCGAGCACGGTGTTGTGCCGGGCTTAAGCGCCGGCAAGATCCTCATTGACATGAGCACGGTAGATCCGTCCACCTCGCGCAAAATCGCCCAGGCGGTCGAAGCGAAAGGAGCGGCCTTCCTCGATGCGCCGGTGTCAGGCAGCAGGCAGGCAGCGAGAGAGGGGACCCTCATTTTCCTCGTCGGCGGTGCGCGGGCGACGTACGAACGGTGCCTACCCCTCTTCAACGTGCTGGGCAAGCAAACGGTGTATGCGGGCGCAGTGGGGATGGGCATGGCGATGAAGTTGGTCATCAACGTGATCCTGGCCCACATGATGGCCGCGCTTTCTGAGGCAGCCGTGCTGGCGACGAGACTCGGTTTGAATGTCGAAGACCTCCTCGAGGTCGTGGCGACGGGTGGTTTAAAATCGCCGTGGTACCAAACGAAAGCGAAGAAAGTGCTTGCCAGAGATTTTTCAGTCAACTTCGCGTTGAAGCATATGCACAAGGATATCCAGTTAGCGCTGGCGTTGGCCCACGAGGCGGGCGTCCCACTGCACGTGACCGACGCGGTCGAATGGTTATTTCAGCAAGCCGCTCAACGGGGGAAGAGCGAACTCGATTACTCCTCGGTGATTACCGTCGTGGAGGAGGCCGCTGGTGTTCCAGTGAGGGCCGTGCGTGGTGGATAAGAAAATCGTCGCCGACATCCTAGAAGGCATCGGGACGCTCCTTGAACTCAAAGGCGAGAACCGCTTTCGGTGCCTGGCGTACTACAATGCCTCACGCGCCATTGATGCCTTGCCGGATGATGTGCAGCAACGGGTCGCCGCCGGAACGCTAACGGACATCAAAGGCATCGGCGAGGCCATCGCTGAAAAAATCACCGAGCTGGTGACGACAGGTCATCTCAAGTATTACGAGCAACTCAAATCCAGCTTGCCCGCAGGACTCATGGGACTCCTCGATGTGCAGGGGCTGGGCCCCAAACGCGTGAAGCGCTTGTACGACAAACTCAAAATTACGAATGTGCAAGAGCTCGCAGTAGCATGCAAGGCCAATCGCCTGTTAAAGCTCGCTGGGTTTGGTGAAAAGATGCAGGAGAACATCCTCAAGGGCATTAGCTATCTCAGCCGGCATCAGGATCAGCATCTGTATCCGGAGGCGCTGGCCGCGGCGATGGTGCTTGTCGAGGAGCTCAAGCGGAATCGGGCGGTGCGCACCATCGAGTTAGGCGGCAGTCTCCGACGGAAAAAAGAGCTGATTCGCGATGTGGACCTCTTGGTAGCCAGCCTTACACCGCAACCGGTGATGGAGCAGTTCACCTCGCTCAAAGCGGTGGAACGCGTCTTGGCACACGGCGAGACCAAATCCAGCGTGCTCCTGGCGTCGGGCATCCAGTGCGATCTGCGTGTGGTGACCGAGCGCGAGTTTCCCTACGCGCTCCACTACTTCACCGGCTCGCAGGAACACAACACCGCGGTGCGTGCACGCGCCAAGCGGCGTGGGATGAAACTCAGTGAATACGGCCTGTTCAGGGGCGAGCGGCTTCTTGCATGCCAGGATGAAGCAGAGCTCTTTAAGAAGTTGGGCCTGAGCTACATTCCGCCGGAGCTGCGCGAAAACATGGGGGAGATCGAGGCGGCGGAGGAGGACAAACTGCCGACGCTCATCACGGAAGACGACATCCGCGGCGTCTTTCACACGCATACGACCTACAGCGATGGCGTTGCCACGATCGAACAGATGGTCAAGGCCGCGATTGCGGAGGGATTGGATTACATTGGCCTTTCCGATCACAGTCAGGCGGCGCACTACGCCCACGGCATGAAGCCGGAGGCCGTCAGACGACAACACCGCGAGATTGATGAGATCGCGAAACACTATCCCACGATCCGCATCTTTAAGGGCGCTGAAGTGGATATCCTGCCCGATGGGCGACTCGATTATTCTGAGGACATCTTGCGAACGTTTGATTTTGTCATTGCGGCCATCCACTCGGGATTTCAGATGACAGAAGCGGCGATGACGAAACGGATTCTCACCGCACTCCAGCATCCGCAGGTCACGTTCCTCGCGCATCCCACGGGGCGGCTCCTCTTATCGCGCGAACCGTATGCGGTGAATCTCGAAGCCGTGTTGCGCGAGGCGGCCAAGCGAGGGGTGATCGTCGAGATCAACGCCAATCCCCATCGCTTGGATCTCGACTGGCGCATGATCAAACACGCCAAGGAACTGGGCGTGAAACTCTCGATCAATCCCGACGCCCATCGTACCGACGGTATCAGCGATGTGCGCTACGGCGTGGGCATCGCGCGCAAAGGCTGGCTCGAGCGCGGTGATGTCTTGAACACGATGTCTGCCACCGCCGTCGCCTCCGTCCTGACCAAACGCCATGGCCGATGACACACGTGTAACCCGCATCTTCCAGCGGCGGCTCCTTCGGTGGTATCGTCGGCACAAGCGCGATTTGCCGTGGCGAAAGACCACCAATCCCTACCACATTCTCGTGTCAGAAATCATGCTGCACCAAACGCAGGTGGATCGCGTGGCGCCGAAATACCAAGAATTTCTCCGTCGGTATCCTACGATTCACACGTTGGCGAAAACGCCGCTGCGCGAACTGAAGCGCACGTGGTACCCGCTCGGCTACAACTATCGCCCCGCACGCCTGCGGACGATTGCGCGCGAGGCCATCGCGAAATACGAGGGAAAAATTCCCGATGCCTACGATGCGCTGCTGGCGATGGATGGTATCGGCCGCTACACCGCAGGCGCGATCTTAAGTTTCGCCTATCGCAAGGATTTTCCGACGCTGGATACGAACGTCGCACGCGTGCTGAGTCGAGTGTTCGGCGTCAACGGTGATCTCGCCAAGGCCAAAGCCACCAAGCGCCTATGGCGATTAGCCGAGGCCGTGATTCCAAGAGGCAAAGGCTATGACTTCAACCAAGCGATGATGGATTTTGGCGCGA
>CAZWYX010000044.1:5652-9870 GCA_964638485.1 uncultured Planctomycetales bacterium
ACGTCCACGTCGGTGGTTGCTGGGAGTTTCCTGGAGGGAAGCGACAGCCAGGAGAATCATTTGAGTCGTGTTTAGTGAGAGAACTGAAAGAGGAACTAGGCGTGGAGGCCGCAATCATCGCGCCCTGGACGCGGATTGATTACGCATATGCCGAGCACACCGTCACCATGCAGGGCTTTCGGTGTCGCCTGCTCCATGGAGAACCTAACCCATTGGAATCACAAGAGATACGATGGATTCCCATCGCCGCATTGCATCCTGAAGAATTTCCGCCAGCCAACCGTGCCTCGGTGCAGCAGTTGCAACAGCAGCATTGCGCCACCTCGTCATAAGTGTTATACTAGTAGTCCTGTGATATAATAGAGGAAAGGAGCAACGCATGGTCACGTTAACATCGTCTGCCTTGGAACAAGTCAAGCAGCTCAGAACGCAAGAAACGCAACCGAACCTCGCCCTCCGCATCGGTGTGAAGGGTGGGGGGTGTTCCGGGCTAACCTACATGATGGGGTTTGACGCCGCGGTCCGCGAGCACGACCACACCTTTGAGCAGGATGGCGTCAAGGTCATCGTGGATGTCAAGAGCCACTTGTACCTCGACGGCACCACCATTGATTACCAGGGTGGGTTAGGGGGCAGTGGATTTTCCTTCACCAACCCCAACGCCAAACATTCCTGCGGTTGCGGCACCTCGTTCCAAGCCTAAGCCGATCATCACCCCACTCGCTGCGTCCTAAGGCGGGTGGGGTTTTTGTCTCCTAACGTTGACAGGGGCGAAGTCCCCGTGCTACACTAACCTTAAGTGATGCCAGAACCGCAAGCACAGCATAAGATCTTTACCCTTGAAGAGGCCAACGCGCTCTTGCCCCAGGTGCAGCAAACGCTCGCGGCCCTGCGTCACCACGTGCGCGAGGTCCTCGCCCAAGAAGCCCACGTGGATGCGTGGGAGCTAATCTCTGGCCAGGCCGAGCCCCAGGACGACGTGCGTGTCGTCAACGAACTCGCGTTGCTGGAGCAGCGGCGGACGGAGTTCCAGCACGCCTGCGCAGCCTTTGAGCGGCTGGGTGGCCACTTGAAAGATCTGGATCTGGGGCTGGTGGATTTTTACACCTGGATGGATGGCGAGTTGGTCCTCCTGTGCTGGCAAGAAGGGGAAGAGCGCCTGCGGTATTGGCACGCCGTCGAGGACGGCTATGCGGGACGTCAGCCGATTCCTGGCACGTGACAAGATAAGAGGCCAGTCACTGTGAGCAGTGAACCGTGAACAGAATCAAGCAAGCGCAGGGAAGTAGAAACCGCGGGGCGACGCCGAGGGAGCTGGCGCGCTACTTTGCGATGAAGCTCGCGGCCGAGTGGGGGCCGTACAACTTGAAGGCGCGCTTGGATGATCCAGCGTACTTCGTGTTGGATGTGCGCTCGCAGGAGGGCTATCGGGAAGGCCACATCCCTGGCGCGTACCACATTCCCCTCGATGAGCTGCCGCTGCGTCTCAAAGAAGTGCCGAAAGCTAAAACGATTGTGGCCTACTGCGGGAACGTCACGTGTCTGCTGTGCACGAAAGCCGCCCATCTGCTGGCCAGCAAGGGCTACCGCGTGCGCGAGCTCGTGGGTGGCATCGCCGAGTGGCAGGCAGCCGGATTTCCCGTCGAACATTGATGTGTCCCACCTCATTTACGAGCAGCGGAGGACGCCGATGACGATTCACATCCCCAGCGATGCCATGACGAACGTCCAGATGATTCTGCGATGGCTCCACCTGTTGGCGGGCATCACGTGGATTGGTCTCCTGTATTTTTTTAACCTGGTGAATGTGAACTTCCTCAAAGCCTTGGATGCCGCGACGAAAAACAAAGTCGTCCCACAGCTCATGCCGCGGGCGCTGTGGTGGTTCCGGTGGGGGGCAGTGGTCACGGTCCTGTCAGGATTTCTGTACTACCTCATCATCTTGCATGCCGAACCGGCGTTTGGGACGGCCTTCTGGACGTGGGTGCTCCTCGTGGGCATCACCTATGCCATCCTGTATGTGTGCTTGCGGCCCACGGCAGGGCCCCTCAACAAAGGGCCGGTGCTGGGCGCGGCGGTCGCTGCGCTCATCCTCGCCATGACAGGGTTGCTCATCACCCTCAACGGGCGTCCCATGACGAGCACGCGCTCGCTCTCCATCGGCATTGGCGGCGGCATCGGCATCCTCATGTTCCTCAACGTCTGGCTCGTCATCTGGCCGAATCAGAAAAAAATCATCGCCTGGACTAGAGAGGCCGCTGAAAAAGGTACCGCCCCACCACCCGAGGCGGCCAAGCTGGCGCGCCAGGCGTTTCTCGCCTCCCGCACGAACACGTGGTTGTCGCTGCCCATGCTCTTCTTCATGGGCGCGGCGAGCCACTATCCCATGTTCGGCTAAAGCTGTGGGGTCGGTCCGCGCCTTCCTCTTCGACCTCGGCGGCGTCGTGGTCCAACTCGGTTTTGAGCAGGCGGTGCAGGAGTTCCTGCAACGGTGTCGTGTGCCGCGCCCGAGCATCGAGGCGTTCTTGTGGACTGCGCCTGCGACGCTGGCCTTTGAACAAGGTCACCTGACACCGCGCGCCTACTTCACAGACCTTCAGCGCTCGCTCCAGTTCGACGGCGACTATGAAGCATTCTGCCGGCTCTGGAACAGTTGGGTGAGCGAGCAGCCTCAGATGGTCAGCCTCATCGCTGCCCTCAAGGAGCGTTACACCATCGGGATCCTGTCCAACACCAACGTCATCCACCTGCGCTGTCTCATGGATCGCTGTACCTTTCTGCGCAGCGTGGATCGCTGCATCGCCTCGTGCCTCATCGGCGCCCGCAAACCGCAGCCGCGCATCTACGAAATCGCCATCGCCCAGATGGGGCTGCCGGCGCAGGAGATCATCTACGTAGACGACCGAGCAGAGTGCGTGGAGGGCGGAGCGCGCGTGGGGCTGCAGGCAATACAGTTCACCGGCTATGGGGCGCTGGTCGAGCACCTGCGCGCCGTGGGGGTGACATGGAACAGCCATCACGACTCTTCCCTGAGGAGCCTCCCATGCGTCTGATCGCCATGTGCCTCCATCCACGCGCGACCATCCGCGCCGTCGTGGATGCCAACCCGAAACGCCATGTGCTCTGGCTGGCGATGGTGGGAGGTGCCGTGCACCTCGTCTGGCGAGTGGGCATCGGAATTTTCGGCGCCGGCGGGGTGACCGCAGCGCTCGCTGCGCTGGGGATCATGGTAGTGGCAGGAGCACTCTTCGGCTGGGTCGGCCTCTACGTATTCGGCTGGCTCTATCGCGTGGTGGGCCGCTGGTTCGGCGGACAAGTGCAACCCCGGGAGGTACGCGCAGCCGTCGCCTGGGCCAATGTGCCGATGCTGCTCACGTTCGGCGTGTGGGTGGCAGTAGCACTTGTCCTGTGGCTCGTTACACGTCAATCCGGCGGAGATGACCAGACACCTGGTCTCCTGGCCAGAACGTTGGTTCTCATGCTCGTCGTGTTGCCAGTGGGCGGCCAGCTCTGGTCGCTGGTCATCGGCTCGCAGGCGGTGGGTGAAGTCCACCGCTTTTCCAGTTGGAAGGGCTTTGCGACGGTCCTGCTCTCGCTCCTGCTGGTCGTGCTCGTCGTCGGCGTGCTGGCTGCCCTCATCATTCCGTCGCTCATTCACCAGTTCCAAGCGCCTGTCCCGGCACAGCCGTCACCGTAAGCGACCGCATCCCATGAGAATCTGTTCCCTCCTCCCCAGCGCGACGGAGATCCTCTACCTCATCGGTGCCGGTGATAACGTCGTCGGTGTGACCCACGAGTGCGATTTTCCGCCGGAGGCGCGCAGCAAGCCCATTGTCGTCAAAAGTCTGATCTCGCACGATGCGCACAACAGCCGAGAGGTGGATCGCATGGTGCGAGAAGCACTGCGCAACCAGCAGAGTCTCTACACCGTTGACGTGGAGCGGATCGCCACACTGGCTCCAGAGATCATCATTACGCAAGATCTGTGCGAGGTGTGTGCGATAGATCAACGGCAGATCCTTCGCGCATTCGCACATCTCCCCAGCAAGCCAGAAATTGTATCGCTCCATCCGCATACGCTGGAAGATGTCTTGCAGAACATCCTCCGCGTGGGTGGGGCGACCGGCCACACCGTTCAGGCCACAGCCGTTGTGACGCAACTTCGCCAGCGGATCGCCGCGGTGCGTCGTCAAGTTGCGCAGGCGACGTCAGTGCCGC
>CAZWYX010000045.1:0-8438 GCA_964638485.1 uncultured Planctomycetales bacterium
ATCACCCGCACCGAAATTTCCCAAGGCACCGACCTCAACATCGTCACCGTCTCCAATTACGTCGCCAACTACATCCAGCGAGGCCTGGTGGTGGAAAAAGGCCTCGACGTCTCCACCGGTGGCCGGAAACCGACGCTGGTGGAACTGCATCCCAAGATGCGCCTCGCCGTCGGCGTTGACCTCGGTCCCCTCGAAGCCCCCACCGCCAAGGTCGTGGGGGTCGTGACCGACTTAGCCGGGCATGTGGAACACCGCCTCGTGCAACAGCGGCCCAAGGCCTCGATGGAGCAGGTGCTGGCCTCGCTGCCGGCGGTGATCGAGACCTTGCTGGCCCAGGTGGATCGGACGCGCCTGGCGGGAATCGGTCTGGGCATCGCGGGTGTGGTGGACGAAGCCGCCGGGACGATTCGCGACACCTCCTCTGGGGGTACGCGCACCAGCTACGTTGCGTTGCGGGATGCGTTGGAGGCGACGTGGCAGGTGCCGGTCTTCCTCGGCCACGATGCGACCCTCGCGGCCCTGGGCGAGATGTGTCTGGGGCTGGTGAAGGATGTCAAGAATCTCATCTACTTCTATGCCGACGTGGGCTGTGGCCTGATTTTGAACGGCAGTCTCTACTGGGGCAGTGGCGGCAGTGCCGGCGCCCTCGGGATTGCTCGCCCCACCGAAGACGATGCCCTCAGTTGGGAGAAGAGCTGGCAGTACCTGCGTCCGAGCGGCATTGAGTTAGGCATCACCGACCATGCGCGGAAGTTGCTGAGCGACGGCGTGGCGCTGGAATCGTCCCTCCTGCCGTTGGCCGGCGGCACACCCGAGGCCATCACCTTCGACCTCATCATCCAAGCCGCCCAGGAGGGCGATCGCTTGGCGTGTGAAGTCATCGAGCACGGTGCCATCAGCCTGGGCGTGCGCATCGCGTACTTGGCAAATCTCCTCAATCCGGATGTGGTCATCCTCGGCGGGGGCACGGAGCGCGCCGGCTCGCTCCTGCTCGAACCGGTGTTCCGGACGGTCCGTCGCTGGGCGTTTGAAGAACCGGGCAATCTCGTGGATGTGGTCCCAGCCAAACTCGGGACCGAGGCGGTAGCCTTGGGAGCGGCCAGCCTGATCATCCGCGAAGTCTTCATCCAAACGTAGGAGCAGCCGTGGCCTTCACCTTGACGCGGGATCGCCGCATCCTCATCCTCGTGGGCGTGGTGGCGCTGAGCGGCCTCGGGGGGGCGGCGTACTTTTTTCAGGTCAACCAACGCAACCTCCAACAGTTTCAAGCGACCGAGCAGCGCATGCGTCAGAATTTGGCCGATTTTCAAGCGGAAAATGCCCGCCTCGGAGACCAGCTCCAGCAACTCTTTGACGATAAGAAAGTCGTCGAGGAGCGGTTCAGCCTCGCCAGTCAAGATCTGGAGCAAGTGACGACCGAACTGCTCTCCACCAAAGATCACCTGCAGGAGGTCTCCGGTCAGGTGACCTTCCTGCAAGAGGAGCGCGAGGCGTTGGCGCGGCAAGTGGAGGAGCTCTCCCAGGTCAAAGAGACCCTCGAGGGTCGCGTCGCCCAGTTAGAGGGAGAGCGCACGGCCCAAGAACAGGTGATCGCTGAGCTCCGCGCCAAACTCGCTACCCTTGAGCAACCCCGGCTCACCGGTGCGCCACTTGGTAGCGCCACTGGCAGCTCCTCAGCGATGATGCGTGGTGGATCCACGGCTGTCACGCCACCGGACACAGCCCTCGCCTCCGTGAACTCGTCAACGCCTGGGACGATCGCCCTGCCGCCGATCATCGTGCAGCAGGGCAAGGCGGTCGTGCCGCAGCCGGTGTCGTTCCAGGGCAAGATCGTCAGCCTCAACACCCCACACCAGTTTGTGGTCATTGACAAAGGGGCCAACGATGGGGTGCAAATCGGTGATCGGTTTCTGGTGATGCGCGGTCAGCAGAAGCTGGGCCTGGTGGAAGCCATCCGGGTGCGCGCGACGATTACGGCCTGCGACACCCGACAGGTCAAGGGAAAAACGCGCTTACGCGTCGGCGATCTCGTGACCCTCCACGCGCGTCCACGGTAACCCCCGATGCCACGACTGGCGCAGAAGACGCTGAACATCGCAGATGTCGCGCGGGCCGCCGGGGTGTCAATCACCACCGTCTCCCGGGTCATCCATCACCTCCCGACGGTCACGAGTGACAATCGCTTGCGCGTGGAAGCCGCGATCCGCAAACTCAAGTTCCGTCCGAACGTAGCCGCCCAGCGGTTAGCCGCAGGCATCCACACCGCCATCTTCGGCCTCGTCATTCCGCAGTTCACCGGCGTGTTTCAATCCTTTTTCGCCCTCGAGGTCATCAAGGGCGTTGGGCAGTCGGCTGAACGGCTGCACGCGGATCTCCTGCTCCATCTGGCCAGACGGGATCACTGGGTGACTCCCACGACGGTGGATGGGTTGTTGTTCATTGACGTGGACGGCCAGGAGGAATTCCTCGACCAGGCGCTCGAGCAGGGGATACCAGGCGTGGTCCTCAACCACTACATGACAGACTTGCCCGTGAGTTGCGTGGCGATTGATAACGCCTTGGGCGCGAAGCAAGCGGTGGACCACCTGGTCAGTCTGGGTCATCGCGAGATTGCCACCATCACCGGTGATCTCGATACCCAGGCCGGCTTAGAGCGCCTGGATGGGTTTGTCCGCGCCTGTACCGCGCATGGCTTGACGGCACCCGATGGCTACGTGCAGCGTGCGGATTACACAGAGGAAGCGGCGCGCAAGGCAGCGGGAAAGCTGTTGAGTTTGAACAGCCGTCCGACCGCGCTCTTTGTGGCGAGCGACGAAATGGCGCTGGCCGCGATGGAGGTCGCGCGGACGCGAGGCCTGCGCGTGCCGGAAGATCTCTCCGTCATCGGCTTCGATGACAATCCCCTCGGCGCCCACAGCGCGGTGCCGCTGACGACGATCCACCAACCGCTCGTCGAAATGGGTCAGCAGGGGATGGCGTTGCTCCTCGAAACGCGTGAGGGCAAGCGCCACACGCCGTTGAAAATACGACTCCCGACTCGCTTGGTGGAACGGCAGTCCTGCCGACAGACCTGGTTGCCGCGGTAAGACAGACAACAGACACCTGACTGCTGACTATTAGGAGATTCCGATGACACAACCGATGCGTCTGGCGGTACTGGGCGCTGGTGGCCTTGGCAAAGCCGCCTGCCGCATCATCAGCCTGAAACGCGAACTCACGCTCGTCGCCATCTGTGATAGCCAGGGGGTGCTGTATGATCCTGCTGGCCTGGAAGCCGCAGAGGTCGCTGCGTACGAGCGTGATCTGGTGACCAGTTACGACGAGGCCCAATCGGTGAGTGAGGCCTCGGCAGGCGGCACCGCGACACTCACGCAGACCCAGACGATCGCCGAGCGCACGCAGGATGGCGTTGGCCGCATCATCGCGTGGGCCAGAGAGGGAACCCTTGACGGCGTGTTCCTCGCACTGCCCAACTTGCCCAACGACTTTATGCCAGGCATCGTCCGTCGCTTCTTGGAGGCGGATTGTTCGCTGGTGATGACGGATGCGCTCAAACGCACCCAGGCGATGGAGCTGATGTTCGCGCTCGATCCACTGGCCAAACGCGCGCGCACGGCGTATCTCACCGGCTGCGGCGCTACCCCTGGCTTGCTCACGGCGGCGGCGGTCTTGGCAGCACAATCCTTTACCGAGGTGGAACACGTAGACATTTTGTGGGGGGTGGGGATCGCCAACTGGGAAACCTACCAGGCCACCATTCGTGAGGATATCGCGCATCTGCCGGGATTTACCGTCGAGCAGGCGCAGGCGATGAGCGATGCCGAGGTGACAGCACTCCTCGATCAGACGGATGGGATCTTGCGCTTGCAGCAGATGGAGCACGCGGATGATGTGCTGCTCAAGCGGGTGGGCGTGATTGAGCGGCGAGCACAGGTGAGCGTCGGCGGCGTCATGGACACGCGCCGCGCGAAAAAACCGGTGTCCACGACGATGACGCTGACGGGCACGACCTTCGAGGGCAAACGCTCCTCCCACCGCTTCATCCTCGGTGATGAGACGAGCATGGCCGCCAACGTCATCGGACCAGCGCTTGGCTATCTCAAACGCGCCGCGTGGCTCAAGGCCCAGGGGCTCTACGGTGTGTTTGGCTCAACGGAATTTCTGCCGATGATCGTCAAGTGAATGCCTGTTGCCTCACCGCCTGCGCTTGAGGCGTTCCTCACCCAGGAGCTCGCTCTCCTCGAACGCAAGCACTGGCAGCGCGCCTGTCGTGTGCTCGAGCCGACGACCGGGCCGCTCGTCCAGTACGATGGTCGCACCTACCTCCACTTCGCCTCGAACGACTATTTAAGCCTCGCCCGTGATGCGCGGGTCATCCGCGCTGCCGCGGAGGCCTTGGCCCATTATGGACTGGGCAGTGGGGCTTCCCGCCTCATGTCAGGCACCTCGCCCCTGCACGAGCAGTTGGAAACTCGCCTGGCGCAGTTCAAGCAGCAGGAAGCTGCGCTCCTGTTTTCCAGCGGCTACCTCACGAACCTTGGTCTCATCACCTCCCTCGTCGGGCCTGAGGATGTGGTCGTGTGCGATCACGCCAACCACGCGAGTCTCATTGATGCCTGTCGGCTGAGTCGCGCACGACTCCGCGTTTATCCCCACGGCGATGTGGCGCGCCTCCAGCAACTGCTTGAGCGACACGCGACCGCTCATCGCCGGCTCATCGTGAGCGACGGTGTCTTCAGCATGGATGGTGACGTGGCGCCGTTACGCGAGCTCGTAGACGTCGCCCGCGCGGCTGAAGCGTGGCTGTTGGTAGATGACGCCCACGGCAGTTTCGTGTTGGGAGCGCACGGGCGCGGCAGCCTCGAGCTGTGCGGTGTTGAAGAGGATGTTACCGTGCAGATGGGAACACTGAGCAAAGCGCTCGGCGGCCTTGGCGGGTTTGTGGTGGGTGCCAGAGGACTCATCCAGTGGCTGCTCCATCGCGCGCGTCCCTTCATCTATTCCACCGCCTTGCCGCCAGCCGTGGTGGCCGGCGCGCTGGCAGCGCTCACCATCGTCGAGGAGGAGCCGGAGCGACGGCAGCGCGTGCTGGTGTTGGCAGCGCGCCTCCGCGAGGGATTGCGCGCTCAAGGCTGGGACACGCTGCAGAGCACGACGCACATCGTGCCCGTCCTCATCGGCGAGACCGCCACGGCGTTGGACGTCGCCCAGGCGTTACTGGCCGGAGGCATCTATGCGCCGGCGGTGCGTCCGCCGACGGTACCAGAGGGCACCGCGCGCCTGCGCCTCAGTGTCACGGCGCTGCATACCGACGCCCACGTGGATCAGTGTCTCACCGTGTTGCACGATCTGCGAGCGAGGATGCGATGAGTGTGCGCGGCTTCTTCATTACCGGCACCGATACCGGCGTGGGCAAGACCGTCGTGACTTGCACGTTGGCGTCAGCCTTAGCCGCCCGCGGCATCAACGTCGGAGTGATGAAACCGGTCGCCTCCGGGGGCACGCGGCGCTCGCCCAGCGGAGATCGCCTTGTCTCAGACGATGCGCTGCGCTTGCAGGCTGCATCTGGAGTCACGGATGCGTTGGCACTGATTAATCCCATCTGCTTTGAACATCCGCTCGCACCCAGCGTCGCGGCGCGACTGGAGGGCGCAGCGGTGGAGTGGGAGCCGATCCTGGCGGCGTTTACCGAGCTGGCACGACGCCATGAGTTCCTCCTGGTGGAGGGCATCGGGGGCCTCAGCGTGCCGTTGGGCCCTGGACTGGTGGCGGATCTTGCCGAGCGGCTCCAATTGCCCTTGCTCATCGTCGCTCGAACCAGTCTGGGGACGATTAACCACAGTCTGCTGACAGAGGCCTTTGCACGCGCACGAGGGTTGCCCATCGCTGGATGGGTGTTTAATACCCCCACGGCCCAGCGGTCAGGCGTAGCCGAGCGGACGAGTCCTGAGGAAATCGTGCGGCTGTCAGGGGTGCCGCAGTGTGGGACGTTGCCGTACATGCCCCTGCCGGATGCGCCAACACGCCAGACGTGGGCTGCGCTGTGCGCGCATCTGCACTGGGAGGTGTTGGAGCGGTGGTGGCAGCGGGCACCGGTTGCGGTGTCAGGCACGGCACATTTTGACGTTGACGAGGTGTGATGGCTTCGGTACAATAATCCTAACCAGCAGAGACTAACACCCATGCGTTCCAGTGGCAAAGTGAACGTCCTCATTCTCGGGATCCTTGCCGGTGTGTGTGCGGTGGTGGCAGGCATTACGCTCTTTCTCGAGGAACAGGAGCGGCATCAGCGCATACGCCTCGAAGGTCAAGTCGCGCAGCTCCGCACGGCCAACCAACAACTCGAGTCCGATCTCCAGCAGACGAAGGAGGCCAAGCAGCGCGCCGAGGCCGACCTCGTGGCCGTGCAAGAAGAGGCGCGGCATCTCGCCGAGCAGTTGGCGGAAATTCGGACGAGTAGCGATCAACTGCATGATGCATTGAGCCAGCGGGAGCAGACCATCGCGGATTTGAAGAAAGCCTTGAGCCAGCTCCAGGCCGACCGGGAACAATTCTCCCAGCGGTTGAGTCAACTCCAAGAGCAGTTGGTCCACCTCCAGCGCGAGAAATCCACCCTGCAGACCAAGGGGGGCGGAGGCACGACCATCGAATTGGAAAAAGTGATCGTCGGCCCCGGCGGACAGACGCCCCCGACGGGTGGGACCGTGATCCCGACCCCTGCGCAGGAGGTCACGGCCGAGGGGACGGTGCTGACCGGCCGCATCCTCGTGGTGAATCGCGAGTACGATTTTGTGGTCATGAACGTGGGCAAGGCGAGTGGTGTGCAGTTGGGCGATGAGTTTGACGTGGTGCGCGGTGGGCAATCGTTGGGACGCGTGAAAGTGGAGAAGCTCTACGAGGCCCTGGCGGCCGCGGCGATCCTGCCTGAAACGAACGAGGACTCCATCCGAGAAGGCGACACCGTCCGCGTAGTGATCAGCGGGAGCTGATCGCCCTCCACCGTACGCTCCTCCAGGTCGTTTAGGATTCCAGCATCGGGTAACCCCCGATTTTTTTGTGAGTGAGCCATGGATGCCATCGTGACACGGAGTCGCCACGTGCGAGGGGACGTCACGCTACCGGGGGATAAGTCCATCTCCCATCGGGCGGTGATGTGCGCAGCGCTCGCTGAGGGGACGACGCGCGTGGAGCGTTTTCTCCTGGCGGACGATTGCCTGCGCACCATCTCGGCACTGCAGGCGTGGGGCGCGGAGATCAGCAGTGACGCCGATGCAGCGGTGGTCACCGTCACGCGCGGCATCTTCAATGCGTCTCATCCTCCGCAGGGGCCGGTGGACGTGGGTAACTCCGGCACCTCGATGCGTGTGTTGGCAGGGATCGCTGCCGGCCAGCCCTTTCCGACAGAGTTCACCGGCGATGCCTCGCTCTCGCAGCGACCGATGCGGCGGATCGCAGAGCCCCTGAGCCAGATGGGCGCGCGCATCACGGGGCGGGAGCTCCCTGAGCGCCCAGGCGAACTCTTCCCGCCGCTCACGGTTGCCGGAGGCACACTCCAGCCGATTCACTACACCGTGCCGGTGGCGAGCGCCCAAGTCAAATCGGCCCTCCTCCTCGCGAGCTTGTTTACCGACGGCACGACCACCATCACTGAACCCCAGGCGACACGCGATCATACCGAGCGGCTGTTGCAGCGCTGCGGGGTGCAGCTCGCACGCGAGGACCAAACCGTGCGGGTGACGAGTACGCATCGGGCGCTGCGCAGCCCAGGAACGCTGCGCATTCCGGGCGATCTCTCCAGCGCAGCCTTCTGGCTCGTCGCGGCGTCGCTCCTCCCGAAATCATCGGTCACGTTGCACGACGTGGGCGTCAACCCGACGCGGACCGGCATCCTGGATATCCTCCGTTACATGGGCGCCAACGTCACGCTGGCTCATCGTGAGGACCGCTGGGAACCGCGTGGGGACCTCCTCGTTGAGGCGGCAGCGTTGCGGGCGACGGTGGTCAGAGCCACGATGGTGCCGCGCTCCATTGACGAGCTGCCGATCCTGATGGTGGCCGCGACGCAGGCCGAGGGGGTGACGGAGTTCCATGGGATCGAGGAGCTGCGCTTGAAGGAGACCGACCGCATCCGCGCGATGGTGGAGGGCCTCACGCGTCTCGGAGCGAAGATCGGGGTGCACCACGAACAGCCCTTGCCAGCGGGTGCTCCAGCGCGAGGGGAGCCGTTAGGGAACGTCGTGGTCATCGAGGGACCTACCACCTTGCACGGGGCCGAGGTGGACAGCGTCGGCGACCACCGGACAGCCATGAGCTTGGCGGTGGCAGGACTGCTGGCGAGCGGCCAGACCGTGGTCCGCGGTGTGGAGTCGGTCCAGACCTCCTACCCGGCGTTTTTTGAGGACCTCCAGCGGCTGGGAGCCTCGGTCGCCCTGTCGTCA
>CAZWYX010000046.1:0-7474 GCA_964638485.1 uncultured Planctomycetales bacterium
ACGCCAAGGCGATGCGCGAGAAGTACGGGATCACCGCGACACCGGTGGCGGTGGCGGCCGGGCCAGCGCTGGCGGGGAGTGGGGCAACCGCTGCGCCAGAAGAGGAGAAGGCCACCGTGGATGTGATCCTCGCGAACAGCGGGGCCAACAAGATCCAAGTCATCAAAGAAATCCGCGCGGTGACCACCCTGGGCTTGAAAGAAGCCAAAGACTTGGTGGAGTCGGCGCCGAAACCGGTCAAGACCGGTGTGGCGAAGGAGGAAGCCGCGGAGATCAAGAAGAAACTGGAAGCCGTGGGCGCGAAGGTGGAATTGAAGTAACCCGTCTACACCAGCTGAGGCGCGATGATTAAACGACGCAGCTTTGCCAAGATCGCCGAGTCCATGGCGGCCCCCAATCTGGTGGAGGTCCAGACCGCCTCCTACGAGACCTTCCTGCAGCGGGAGACCCCCAAGACGAAACGCGAGCCTCGCGGCCTCCAGGCCGCCTTTCAGGAGATCTTTCCGATCGAGAGCTACGACGGGCGGCATCGCCTCGAATTTCTGTGGTACGCCTTGGGCCATCCGAAGTACAACATTGAGGAATGCCTCTATCGTGGGATGACCTACGCTGCGCCGCTGAAAGTCAAACTCCGCTTGGTCTCAGACAAGGAAGCGAAGGAACAAGAGGTGTTCCTGGGCGACATCCCGCTCATGACGGAGACCGGCACGCTCCTCATCAATGGGGATGAGCGCGTCATCGTCAGCCAGATGCATCGCTCGCCCGGGGTCTTCTTCGAGGAGGCCCTCCATCCGAGCGGCAAACGCCTCTACTCAGCCAGGATCATTCCGTATCGCGGCGCGTGGATTGAGTTTGAGTTTGATCTGAACGATGTGCTCTACGTCTATATTGATCGCCGCCGCAAGATGCTCGCGACCGCGCTGCTGCGCGTCTTGGGATATCCCAACGATGAGGAGATTCTCCAGGCCTTTGCCACAACCGAGACGGTGGAGTGCGCCACACAGGCCCAGTGGAAGAAAGTGGCCGAGCGGCACACCGCGACCCTGCTCAAAGAGCCCTCCTCAGGGGAAGCGCTCCTGCGTGCCGGCGGCCAGTTGACGGAGGACCTCCTGCAGCGCTTGTGGGAGCTGGGCTTCCGGAAGCTCAAGCTCCTCGTGGATCCGCCGCTCGAAATCCTGCGCACCCTCGAGCGGGATCCGACCCACTCCCGCGAAGATGCGCTGATGGATATCTACCGACGTGTGCGGCCAGGCGACATGCCCAATTTGCAGAGCGCGCATACGCTCGTCGCACGCCTGTTCACCGATCCGCGACGTTACGACGTGAGCCGTGTCGGGCGGTTCGTGTTGAACCGCAAACTCGGCATGCGCGCGCCGTTGGACGAGCGGGTGCTGACGCGCGAGACGATCGTGGCGGTGATGAAATACCTCGTGGGCCTCCGACATGGCGAGGGGGAGGTGGACGACATTGATCACCTGGGGAACCGCCGCGTGCGCTCGGTGGGTGAGCTGGTCCAGAACCAGGTGCGGATCGGCTTGGAGCGGTTGGAACGCTCCATTCAGGAGCGGATGGCGATCTACGATCTCGCGAAGATGATGCCGCACAACTTGGTGAACTTCAAGCTCGTCTCCTCGGTGGTGCGCGACTTTTTCGCGCGCTCGCAGCTGTCGCAGTTCATGGATCAGACCAATCCGTTAGCCGAGCTGACCCACAAGCGCCGCCTCTCAGCCCTGGGGCCGGGCGGCTTGTCGCGTGAGCGGGCAGGGTTTGAAGTCCGCGACGTGCATCACTCCCACTACGGGCGGATCTGCCCGATTGAGACGCCGGAAGGACCGAACATCGGCTTGATTTCATCGTTGACGACGTACTCGCGGATCAATCAGTACGGCTTCATCGAGACGTCGTATCGTCGTGTCGAGAAGGGCGTGGTGACCACCAAGGTGGACTACCTCACTGCCGATCAGGAGAACCAGTACCTCATTACGCAGGCCAATGCGTTGATGGACAAACAGGGGCGGCTCCTGGGGCCAGAGGTGACCTGTCGGTATCGCGGCAACTTTCCGAAAGTGCCACCGAAGGATGTGCAGTACATTGACGTCTCACCCACGCAGCTCGTCAGTATCGCCGCCAGCCTCATTCCCTTCCTTGAGCATGATGACGCCAACCGCGCGCTCATGGGTTCAAACATGCAACGGCAGGCCGTGCCCTTGCTGACGACGGAAGCCGCGCTGATCGGCACCGGCATGGAATATCGCACCGCGGTGGATTCCGGGGCGTGTGTGCTGGCCGCAGAAGCCGGCGTGGTGCGACACGTCCAGGCCGATGCCATCGTCATTGGCAAGCGGACGTATCGGCTCCGCAAATTCCAGCGGTCGAATGCCAACACCTGCTTGAACCAGCGGCCGCTCGTGCACGTCGGGCAGTCCGTCAAAGCTGGCCAGGTCATCGCGGATGGGCCGGCCACGCACCAGGGTGAGTTGGCGCTGGGCAAAAACATCCTCGTGTGCTTCATGCCGTGGCGAGGCTACAACTTTGAAGACGCGATCCTCATCAGCCAGCGCTTGGTGCGCGAGGACACCTACACCTCCATTTACCTCGAGGAGTTTGAGCTCGAGGCACGCGAAACGCGTTTGGGCAACGAGGACATCACGCGGGATATTCCCAACGTGAGTGAGGAGGCCCTCAAAGATCTCGACGAGCAGGGCATCGTCCGGATCGGCGCCGAGGTCGGGCCCCGCGATGTCCTCGTCGGGAAAGTCACCCCAAAGAGTGAAACCGAGCTCTCGCCGGAGGAGAAACTCCTGCGCGCGATCTTTGGCGAGAAGGCCGGGGATGTGCGCGACGCGAGTCTGCGGGTACCCGCCGGTGTCGAGGGGATCATCGTGGGGGTGAAAGTGTTTGCGCGCAAAGGGGCGCAGCCGCGCACCAAAGAGGACGTGGCCCAGGAACATGCGCAGGTGGAGGCGATTCGGAAACACCATCAAGCCCAGATGCAGCAGCTACGGGAGGAGCGCGTGGAGCGCCTGACGAAGCTGCTGAGCGGCAAACGGCTGGCGGCGAATCTGCTCGAGGCCGAGACGCGCGACGTCGTGCTGCGACAGAACCGCCGGTTGCTCAAGGGCGACATGCACAAACTGATCCGCTGCGATCTGGATGAGATCAAGTTGACCGATGAACCGGAGCTGGAGCATCAGGTGCGGCGGATTGTGGCGTTCTTTGATGAGCAGATCAAGGAACTCTCGTATGAAGAAGAACTGGCGGTGGACAAGATCAAGCGCGGCGATGAGCTGCCGCCGGGCGTGATCAAGCGCGTCGTCGTGCAAGTGGCCTCGAAACGGAAAGTCCAGGTCGGTGACAAAGTGGCCGGCCGCCACGGCAACAAAGGCGTCATTGCCAAGATTCTGCCAGACGCTGACATGCCGTATCTGCCGGACGGAACGCCCGTGGATATGGTCCTCAATCCCCTGGGGGTGCCGTCGCGGATGAACGTGGGGCAAATCTTGGAGACCCACTTGGGGTGGGCCGCCCAGGCCTTAGGGGTCCACTGCGCTAGTCCGGTCTTTAACGGCGCCACCGAAACCGAGATTAAAGCGGAACTCCGACGCGCCGGCCTGCCGGCTGATGGGAAGACCGTCTTGCACGATGGATTTACCGGCGAGCCGTTTGATCAGAAGGTGACGGTCGGCTACCTCTACATGATTAAACTCGCCCACCTGGTGGACGATAAAATTCATGCGCGCTCCATCGGGCCGTACTCGCTCGTCACCCAACAGCCGCTCGGCGGCAAGGCCCAGTTCGGTGGCCAGCGGTTTGGCGAGATGGAAGTGTGGGCGCTCGAGGCGTATGGGGTGGCCTACACGTTGCAGGAACTCTTGACGGTCAAGAGTGACGATGTCATCGGACGCACGCGCATCTACGAGGCGATTGTGAAGGGCGAGATGACGCTGCAGCCCAGTACCCCGGAGTCGTTTAACGTGTTGGTGAAGGAGCTCCAGAGCCTCGTGCTCGATGTCCGCCTGGAGCGGTCACGTGAGGAGACGGTGGATGCCTCAGCGCGGTTCGCCGAGCGGCTCAAGGCCGCAGCCCTGGAAGTGGCGGCGGCCTCGGTGCCGATGGCAGCCACGGCGCAAGAGGGGGATGGGGAGGAGCCGTCATGACGACCGCTGTGACGCCGACCACCAGTATCTTTGATGCCATCTCCATTCGGATTGCCTCGCCCGATGTGGTCCGCTCATGGTCAAAGGGCGAAGTCAAAAAACCTGAGACCATCAACTATCGTACCTTTAAGCCGGAGAAAGAGGGCCTCTTCTGCGAGAAGATTTTTGGGCCGACGCGCGACTGGGAGTGCAACTGCGGTAAGTACAAACGCATCAAGCACAAAGGCATCGTCTGTGACCGCTGTGGCGTCGAAGTCACCCTCTCCAAGGTCCGCCGGGAGCGCATGGGCCACATTGAACTGGCGTGCCCGGTGTCCCACATCTGGTTTTTCAAGGCCGTGCCGTCGCGGATGGGAGCGATCCTGGATTTGAGTCTGCGCGAGCTGGAACGGGTGCTGTACTACGAAGCCTACATCGTGACGGATCCTGGCACCAGTCCCCTGAAACTGAAGGAACTGTTGACGGAGGAGCGCTACCAAGAAGCGCTCAAGCAGCATGGCAAGTCGTTCACGGCCAAGATGGGCGCTGAGGCCATTCGTGAGCTCCTCGCACAGGCGGAGTTGGACCAGCTCATCCAACAACTGCAGAAGGAGCTGACCAAGACCGAATTCGAGCAGAGCCAGCGACGGTTGACCAAGCGACTGCGCATTCTGGATGCCCTGAACAAATCAGGCAACCGGTCGGAGTGGATGATCCTCACGGTGCTCCCGGTCATTCCGCCCGACCTGCGGCCGCTCGTCCCGCTCGATGGGGGACGGTTTGCCACGAGTGACTTGAACGATTTGTACCGCCGTGTCATCAATCGGAATAACCGGCTCAAGAAATTGATGGAGCTCAAAGCCCCGGAGATCATCATCCGCAACGAAAAACGCATGCTCCAAGAAGCGGTGGATGCGCTCTTCGACAACGGGCGCCATGGCCGACCGGTCATAGGGCCGATGAATCGGCCGCTCAAGTCCTTGGCGGATATGCTCAAGGGCAAGCAAGGTCGCTTCCGGCAGAACCTGTTGGGGAAGCGCGTGGACTACTCCGGTCGGAGCGTCATCGTGATTGGTCCGGAACTCAAACTGCATCAGTGCGGCTTGCCCAAGAAGATGGCGCTGGAGCTTTTTGAACCCTTCATCATTCGCAAATTCCGTGAGCGGGGTTTTGCCCACACGATCAAGAGCGCGAAGCGGTTGGTGGAACGCGAACAACTCGAGGTGTGGGATATTCTCGACGAAGTCATCAAAGATCATCCAGTGCTCTTGAACCGCGCGCCGACGCTGCACCGCCTCGGTATCCAGGCCTTCCAACCGGTGCTCATCGAAGGCAAGGCCATTCGCATCCATCCGCTCGTGTGCGCTGCCTTCAACGCCGATTTCGATGGCGATCAGATGGCGGTGCACGTCCCCCTCTCCCTTGAGGCGCAGATGGAATCGCGACTGATCATGTTGTCGTCGAACAACATCTTCTCGCCCTCGAGTGGTCGTCCGATCGTCACCCCCACGCAAGATATCGTGCTGGGCTGCTACTACCTGACCAAGTCGCGCGACGGCGTCAAGGGCGAAGGGCACATCTTTGCCGATCCCGACGAGGTCATTCTGGCCTACCAAGATGGCGAGCTGGGCCTCCATGCGAAGATTACCGTGCGCGTCGGCAGCAAGCGACTGGAGACGACCACAGGACGCGTGTTGTTCAATCAGACATTGCCGCCTGACATCCAATTTGTAAATGAGCTCATGGACAAAGGCCGCTTGGGCGATGTGATCGCCACGTGCTATCGCACCTGCGGCCATCAGCGGACGGTGCAACTCTTAGACGACTTGAAGCAGCTGGGTTTTGAGCAGGCGACTCGCTCGGGTTGTTCCATCGGGGTGGATGATCTGATCATCCCCAAGGGTAAGGCCCAGGGCATTGAGCGCGCGCGGAAGGAAGTCGCCCACGTGGAGCTCCAGTACCAGCGGGGCATCATCACGGAAGGCGAACGCTACAACAAGATCATTGACATCTGGACGCGGACCACGGACGAGGTGTCCGACTTGATCTTCGAGGAGCTCGAGCCGTTCAATCCCATTTTCATGATGGCCGACTCCGGCGCTCGCGGATCAGAGCAACAAGTGCGCCAGCTCGCCGGCATGCGCGGCTTGATGGCCAAGCCCTCAGGGGAGATTATCGAGAATCCGATCGTGGCGAACTTCCGCGAAGGGTTGAACGTCTTGGAGTACTTCATCTCGACGCACGGCGCCCGCAAGGGGCTAGCCGACACAGCGCTCAAGACGGCGGATTCAGGCTACCTCACGCGACGCCTCGTAGACGTCGCGCAGGATGTCATCATCGCCGAACACGATTGTGGCACGCTCAACGGGATCACCATTGGCGCGATTCTCGAGGGGGATGAGGAAGTCGCGAGCCTCGCGGAGCGCATCATCGGCCGCATCGCCTTGGACAACGTCGTCAACATCGTCAGCGATGACGTCATCGTGAAAGCCAATACAGAAATTGCTGAGGAGGCGGCCGACCGCATTCAACAAGCCGGGATTGAGAAAATTCGCATTCGCAGTGTCTTGACGTGTGATGCCTCACGGGGGGCGTGCATCCTCTGCTATGGGCGCAACCTCGCCACGGGTCGTCTCGTCGAGGTGGGTGAAGCCGTCGGCATCATCGCGGCGCAATCCATTGGGGAACCCGGCACCCAGTTGACGATGCGGACGTTTCACATCGGGGGGACCGCCAGTCGTATCATCGAACAGTCCTTCATCAAGGCGAAGAACGCCGGCGTCGTCAAATTTGTCAATCTCAAAACCGTCCAATCCAAGCCCGGTGAACTGCTGGTGTTGAACCGCAATGGCCAGCTCTTGCTCCTCGACGAGGAAGGGCGGGAGCTGGAGCGCTACACCATTCCGCAGGGTGCGGTCCTCGGTGTCAGTGACGGTGGTACCGTTGAGAAACAACAGGTCTTTGTGCAGTGGGATCCCTACGCCTCGCCGATCCTCACCGAGGTGAGCGGGATCGTGCGGCTGGATGACATCACCGTGGGCGTGACGATACGGGACGAGGTGGACGAAGCCACCAAAGTCGTCAACCGCATCATCACGGAGCACAAGGCGGATTACCATCCCCAGGTAATCGTTGAGACCAGAGAGGGCGAGATCCTGGCCGTCTATGGACTCCCCGTCGGAGCGCACCTGCTCGTCAGAGATGGCCAACAGGTCAAGACCGGCGACCTCTTGGCCAAGACCGCCCGCAAGATTACGCAGACCAAAGATATTACCGGCGGGCTCCCGCGAGTCTGTCTCTTATACACATCTCCGAGCCCACGAGACTAGGCATGATCT
>CAZWYX010000047.1:0-7258 GCA_964638485.1 uncultured Planctomycetales bacterium
GGAAATTCTTTTGATGCGGAATTGATTTTTTGGGACACCCAAAACGCAATGAGAATGTTGGAAAGCAAGGTTGGAATGAGTTCCGTCGTCATTGCGGCCTGTTTTGCCTTCAGGCGGAAATTATTGGAAAGATATGAAGATGCCGTTATTGCTGATCTAGCAGTGGCGACGAATGCTGGAGAGATCAAGACCGGCGCTCCCTTTGGATTCAAGCCCGTCGGCGGGGCAGTGGGACTTGAGCAAACTCCCCCTGGCGCCGAGCGTACAGCTAAGTTCTTCCGCCTGTTACAGATCGAAGACGAATTGGGTACCCGCGCTCGATTCCCCGACTGGAACCTCTAACACCTCTCCGCGTCCTTCTTACTTTCCACTCGCCACTTGCCACTGTTTTAAACCCCGCCCGCCGTAGCTCACTCGCCGCCACCACGGCTCTCTGACCCGTTGGCAGTAAACACCTGACGTTGACGGGAGCGACGTCTCATGCTACACTTTGAGTGTCATGCCGCACACCAAAACGGTGAAGCTCAAGAACGGCCAAGCGGCACTGCGGAAGCTGTGGGCCAAGCCGCGCTATCGGGGCAAGCACGTGCTCGTCGTGGCTGGGCAGGTTTATGTCGCCCGCACCGGAGCAGAAGCCTCACGCCTCTTTGACCGTGTGACCCGCCGGCACCCCCATGCTCGCCCGACCCTCGCGTATATTCCGAAAGCTGACGCGCTGGTCTTATGGCAGAGCGCGTAACCTTCCCGTTTGAACAGCGACCCTCACCGCTCTTCGGCTCCGTCTATCGCCCAACGGTCCTCGTGTCTTGCTGGTCACGCAAACTCACAGGGTGGGTGGATGTTCTCACGCTTGTGGATACGGGCGCTGATTACACCTTGCTTCCCCACACGTATGCCAAAGCGTTGGGGATTGATCTCCGACACGAGGGTCGAGCCTTTGCGACTCAAGGTATCGGTGGGAGCGAGCGCGTCAGCCTGGTGCGCCGGTGGAAACTCAAGGTAGGACCCTGGACGCGCGAGATTCCGCTCGGCTTCATTCATCGCGATGATGTCCCACCCCTGTTGGGGCGTCAGGGGTGCCTTGAAACATTCAAGCTGACTTTCTTTCGTTATCACACGACGTTCGCGCTCCGGTAGCCCTCGCCGCCGCCTCCGCCTCACCGCCCCGACTCCTGCACGGATTCGGCGCGGTGTGTGGTGCAAGTTGACGCACCATCCTGCGGCGGGTATACTGACGACATGCCACTCCCCGACTACATTGATCCCCGTCTGGTGTGGGATTATCCCTTGACGCCCGAGGTCTGTGCGACGGAGGCATTCGAACGATGGTACGTCGCGCGTGTACTGGCACGGGGCACCTTGCAGGATCTCAAGCACCTGGGTCTTGTACGGATCCGACGCCACCTGCCGGCCATCACACTGCCCAAAGACACACGAGCCTTCTGGGAGTGGTATCTTGCCTCCTCCTAGCGTGCCCAGCATCCTCCGACCCCTCCAGTGGCAGTTTCTGCACGCGCTTGCGCAGACACCGCTGCATGCCCAGTTCTACTTGACCGGCGGCACCACGCTGGCGGAGTGCTACCTCCAGCATCGCTACTCCGAGGATCTGGATTTCTTCACCAGCGACGTGGATGCCGTCAGTCACGCGGCGCCCCTCCTCGAGCAAACGGCAACCGCGCTCGCAGCGCAAGCCACGCTGACCCGCCGCAGCGCCAGTTTCCTCGAATGTTTCCTGCAGGACGCCCAAGGAGAACGCCTGGAGCTGGATTTCGCGCTGGACAGTCCCTACCGGATCGAGCCGTTGATTGACCACCCCTCGCTGGGCTGGCGCGTGGACAGCGTGACGGATATCGCCTGCAACAAGCTCTCGGCCATCTGCGACCGCACCGAACCCAAGGATTTTGTTGACTTGTACTTCCTGCATCGCGACATCAAGCCGCTCGCAGAAATCATCCCGCTGGCGAAACGCAAGCACGTGGGGTTGGAGGAGTACACGCTGGCGCAGGCGTTCGCGCGGGTGCGTCAACTCGCGATGCTGCCGCGCATGATCAAGCCGGTCACCCTGGACATGTTGCAGGGCTTTTTCACCGGCGAGGCCAAACGCCTGTTAAGCGATCTGTAACCCCGAATGAACCGCGATCCCATCACGAGCAGCAACAGTGGCCGTCGTCGAGCGCTCGACGCGTAAAGGTCGTATGGGGCAACGTCACACCCACGTGGCGCTCACGATGCAGCCATCCCACCTCGCGACGACGTACGCGAGCCTCTTCGGTAGCCACACCGTCAACCACCGCCAGCTCATCGTGGAAGACCTCATCGCTCGCCTGACGGAGGAGCTGCAGCACGAGCGCGCGCGGCTGCTGCGCGCGCGGCAGGAATGGCTGCAAGCCGTCGCCACGGGCACAGCGCAGTACGCCTGGCCGCGCTTGGACGAGACGATCAGCGACGCTGACGGGCACCATCTGACGGTGCGCGAGATCACGCAAGGCATGATTGACCACTTCACCGGTCAGCAAACGAAGCTGGCGTGGCGACTCAATGCCTCGGTGCCGGTGGATCCGGCGATCCTGCGGCCGGGACTTGAGGGCACCGGCCCCATCGGGGACTTGAGCATGGGGATCCGCGCCTTAAACACCAGCGGGAAAGCCGTCTCGTGGATGTGGGACTGGGAGGATGCGCGGTTTCACGATGATTATCAGGCCTGGCAGAACCTGAAGGCCGTCATCCGCGGTGACTGGGACGACCAGACCTTGACGAAGCAAGGCCACGCGTACCGCATCGCCATTCCACGACGACAGTGGCTCACCATCTTCCATCGCGTGCCCGGGCTGCACTTGCACAATGACGCCATGACCGTGGCGGGGCAACCTGTCCCGGCCATGCTCGCGGCCGCCGCCATCTACGTCCTGAACAACTACGACGCCTTGACGCAGAATGGCTGGGGCACCTACATCTACGTGCCGAAAATTGAAACGCCGGACGAAGCCGTGTGGGTGGCGAAGCTCTTCCAGGGCATCGAGGAGGCGATTGGCGTCCCGCACGGGACGATCAAAATCAAAATGCTCAACGAACGCGCCCGCTACGTCATCAATCAAGCCGCGATCATGTGGGTGTTACGCGAGCGGTTGATCGGGCCCAACGTGGGGCGCTGGGATTACACCAACAGCTTGATCGAGATGCACAAGGACGCTCCCACCGGCGTCTTTCCCGATCCGCATCGCTTCACCATGACCTCCACGCAGCTTCACGCCTACACCCGCCGGAACGCGCTGCTGACGCTGTTGGTGGGTGGCATGCCCATCGGCGGCATGGCGGCGCAGATGAAAAATCCCCGCCGGCCTGACGTAGATGAGCAGGCGCGGCAAGACATCTTCTTCGACAAGCTGCGCGAGCGCCTGACCGGCCTCATGCGCTACCGCGATCACGAGTACGACCTCTACCGCCAGAGTTGGATCGCGAGCCCCATCGCCGACTACGTCGCGGCAGGAGCCGAGCCGCTCCAGGCGGAGCGCGGACAACTCCAGGCGCTGGTGGCGAGACTCTCCGATGCTCAGCGCGCGGCCCTGCGCACCCTGGGCTTGTTGAACGCGCAGGATCAGATTCACCCCTATGAGCTGACCGATGGGCTGCTGACCGTTGAGCAGCTCTACTCGCCGGACGCCTGGGAGGAGCTCTTCAGCGTCCCCGAAGGCCCCATCACGATCGAAGGCATCGAGCGGGCGATCCTGATGGCCTCGGACTACGGCTTCCAGATGTTGAACGGCAACTTCGCCGCTGCCATCGAAGATCCCCTGACGGGGAACCGCTTCATGAACGATCTCGCCACGTTTGAAATCTTCTGGCATTGGCTCAAAACCCTGGTGGATCACCAGGCGCAACTCACGCAGGGCGGGACCACGCAGTACGGGACGGTGTACCGCGCCGGCACGCGGGTGACCACAGAGCTCATGCGCCGGCTCTGGGCAGAACGGAACCAACGCGTGGAACACTTATTCACCGTCGAATATCCGGACAACCCGCAGGGCTTCGACCGCCGCTTGGCGCCGGTGATCATGGAGACCTTGCAGCGCATGCTGTTCCATGACCGCTGGATCTACTACGGCTCACGGGTCCTGCTAAGCGCGATGTCTGCCGCATCCCCGGACGAACGAGCGCAGATCCTTCAGGCAATCTTCGCCTCTGCGCAGACAGGTGAGCGGAGTACGGTGGCGTTACGCGCACAGGCGTATGTGTATGACATGTTCGCCAGCGAGGGCCGACGATGACACGAGACACGCAGTTTGCCTCGGAGTGGAAGACCCATCCCAGATGGCAGGGGATTCAGCGGCTCTACACGCCGCACGATGTCCTGGCGCTGCGCGGCCAGGAGGTAGCGTCTGGCGCCCTCGCCAAACAGCGCGCGGAGAAACTCTGGCGGTTGCTGGAGACGCAACCGTTCGTCGCGGCGCTGGGGGCGTCGAGTCCCAGCCACGCCATCGAGCAGGTGCAAGCCGGCCTCCAAGCGATCTACGTCAGCGGTTGGCAGATTGCGGCGGATGCGAGTGGGCTGGGGGTGTATCCCGATTTGGGACAGTATCCCTCGGATCGAGGGCCTCAGGTGGTGCGCGTGCTCAATGCGGCGCTGCAGCGGGGGAGCCAGATTCACCACGGGCTCGATTGGCACGTGCCGCTCGTCCTCGACCTGGAAGCCGGCTTTGGGGGATTGAAGAATGCCTACACCGTCACCGAGTGGGCGATAGACGCCGGGGCGGCGGCGATTCATCTCGAGGATCAAGCGGATAAAAAATGCGGACATCTCGGCGGCAAATGCCTGGAGGCCACCTCCGTGCATATCGAAAAACTCCAAGCCGCACGCCTGGCCGCTGATGTGGCGGATGTGCCGCTCATCATCATCGGTCGGACCGATGCCGGCCAAGCCAAGTTCCTGCGGACCACCGGCGTCCCCAATCCTGAAGATCAGGGCGCGGTCCTCGGGACGACTGATGCTGGAAAAGCGCTCACATTCCACGAGGCGAAACAACAACGTTGCGTCACCGCGTGGACTGACCGCGGCATCATCGGCCGCTGGACGCCGACGATGAGCGCCTCAGCGAGTGGCACCAAGCTGTACACCCTGCGTGGCAGTCTTGCCCTGGCCATCGAGCGCGCGCTCGCCTATGCGCCCCACAGCGATCTCCTGTGGATGGAGACCGCAACGCCGGATCTCAAGGAAGCCCGACAATTTGCCGAAGCCATCCATGCGAAATATCCTAGAAAAAAACTCGCCTACAACCTGTCACCCTCCTTCAACTGGTCCCAAGTGCCTGCGGCGACGCGGAAGCAATTCCTGAGCGAGCTAGGAACGATGGGCTACCAATTCCAGTTCATCACCCTCGCCGGGTTCCACACGCAAAACCTCAGTATGTTTGAGCTGACCCAGGCCTTCCTGCGCGACCAGATGGATGGCTACTACGCGTGTGTCCAAGCGCGTGAACTCATTGCCCAGAGGACTGGTTACACCGCGGTCAAGCACCAGCGCCAAGTGGGCACGGGTATCTACGACGTGGTGGAAACGGCGCTGGGGATGACCGGGACCGCCGCGCTCACCGGTTCGACCGAAGAAGCTCAATTTACCACGCGCTCTCGCCGCCAACGCCGGCGAACGTAACTCTAGCCTTCCCATTGGGTTGCTCCTACGAAACCAGGCCCACCTCCCTCGTCACTCATTGACGGTGGCTCACTTGATGTGTTAAACTCTGATGTTTAAGATGCAGAGCCAGTTACAACAGCCGACAATCGCGGTGCTGGGCGATGGAGGGTGGGGAACGACCCTGATGCTGCACCTGGCCCAGAAGGGGTATCGGGTGAGGCTCTGGGGGGCGTTCCCCGAGTATGTGGCATTCTTGGACAAGCGGCGGGAGAACATCAAGTTCCTGCCCACCATCAAGATTCCTCCAGACATCCCGATCGTAGCTGATATGGGACAGGCCCTCGCTGGCGTGGAGGTCGTTGTGGTGGCGATTCCGGCTCAGTTTATGCGGAACGTCCTGCGGCAAGCGCACCCGCATGTCACCAAGGACGTGGTCGTGGTGAGCGCGGCGAAGGGCATCGAGAAAGACACGAACCTCCGGATGTCTGAGGTCATCCGCCACGAACTGCCGGTGGAGCGCGTGGCGGTGCTGTCCGGGCCGAGCGTGGCGTATGAAGTCGCCCGACGCCAACCGGCCAGTGTGGTCATTGCCAGCGAGGAGCGTCTGCTCGCGGACGAGCTACAGCCGCTCTTGTCGTCGCCGACGTTTCGTGTCTACACGACGACGGACCTCATCGGAGTGGAGCTGGGCGGGGCGCTCAAGAATCCGATTGCGATTGCGGCAGGGATTTCCGATGGCTTAGGCCTGGGCTCGAATGCCAAAGCCGCGTTGGTGACGCGTGGGATGGTCGAGATCGCTCGCTTAGGGGTTGCGCTGGGGGCCAAGGCCGAGACGTTCTGGGGCTTAAGCGGCCTCGGTGACTTGCTGACCACCTGTGTGTCAGGCCGGAACCGATGGCTCGGCGAGGAGTTGGGGAAGGGAAGACGCCTGGAGGAGATCTTACGCAAAACCGAGATGGTCATTGAAGGCGTCGAGACGTCCCACGGCGCGTTGGCTTTAGGGGCGAAACATCAGGTCGAGCTGCCGATCATCCAGCAGGTCCACGCGATTCTGTTTGAGGGGAAAGCTCCTGCTGCGGCGATGCAGGAACTCATGACCCGTCCACCGAAACATGAATACGCGATCACGTGAGGATGTGTGTGAGGGCCCCGACGGGTCCTGCTACCACAGGCCTCGGGGTCCTGTCGGCGGGATCCCCGCCTACGGTGCTCGGTCGGGACGCTGCCCGACAACTCCGCTCCTCGGCGGGGAGGCCCCTCCGCCGCCACCCCTCGGCGTACCTTCTAGGAAGGGGAGACAAGGAGCTGTGTTGAATACACGTAGCGACGATAGGAGGGGACACCTGGGTGGCCCCTCCTAGGGAACTCGCCGCTTCAGGTCGTCGCTTTTATGAGCGGCGAGCGACAAAACGGGGCGTAGCGCAGTCCTTCGACGCGCTCCGCTCGCTCAGGACGTCGTGGCTGCAGTGGTGAGCGAACGCAGTGAGTCGAACCACGGGGCGTAGCGCAGCTTGGCTAGCGCACCAGCTTGGGGTGCTGGGGGTCGCGGGTTCGAGTCCCGCCGCCCCGATGTTTTCGTCGTTCGTTGCTCGTGACTCGTGATTCGTCGGGAGGAATGAAGCGAATGGA
>CAZWYX010000048.1:0-6832 GCA_964638485.1 uncultured Planctomycetales bacterium
CGTGGAGGTGGAAGTTCTTTGGGTGGCTCTGGGAGAAAGAAAGCGGCCAGGGGACGCTTGTAGAGGTTCGATAGCGTTTCAAGCTGACTCAGGGTCAGGGTGCGGGTTTTGTCTCCCCCCTCCCACTGCTCAATGGTTTCCTTGCTGAGCTTGAACCGTTTGGCAACCTCCCCAATATCCTTGCCAATACTTTCCCTTGCCCATTGGAGAATTTTTGGCTCGATGGCAACTTCAAGACTTTTACGAGACATGGCAGATTCCAAGAGTGTTTATGAAAACCGTCCCAGGTTCGCCAAGGACACGTTGCAGGAGCATTTTACCAGCGTTGCCGGCGGCGGGTTTCGCGACACACGATATCCACTCCAGCGTTGGCATGCGCGTCAGCCCGCCACCAGCCGGCCATCCCACAGCCGGTCGAGAAAGACGCGCCACGGCAGCACCTCAATCTGCGGGTGCACGCGGCGAGGCTCCTCTTCCAAGCAGACGACCACGCAACGCTTGACCCGCTGATCCGTAAGGAGCGCGGTCAGTCCGCGCAGGTCGCCGGCATGGACACGCGCCGTCCCTTTGATTTCCACGGCCAGCTCCATGTCGCCGATGATAAAGTCCACTTCCTGTCCAGTGCTGGTGCGCCAAAACGCGATGGGTAGATCGGGTTGCCGGTAGGCCTGATAGGCCCGGAGCTCCATCAGGAGGTAGTGCTCAAAGGCCTTCCCAAACTCGGCGCTGCCGAGGCGCGGCTGGCGGCGCGCCAGGAAGTTCGCCACCCCCACATCGAAGAGATAAAACTTTTCGGCCAGAATCATCCGGCGCTTGCGCGAGCGCTTCCACGGCGGCACGCGAAACCCCAAGTACGTGTCCTCGAGAACGTCGAAATAGGTGCGCACGACTTTCTGCGAGATGCCGCTTTCGCGCGCGATATTGGTGTAGTTGATGAGCTCGCTGTTGCTGATGGCCGCCACGCGCAGGAACTCGGCGAAGGACGGGATCTGCTGCACCAACGCCTCGGCGGCAATTTCTTCTGTGAGATAATCGGCGACGTAGGCGCGCAAATCTTCCACCGGGTTCGGCGAGAGGTAGTGCGGCGGCAGCAGTCCGGACACCATGACGCGCTCCAAGTCGAACCCCTCCACTTCGCGCACGGAGAGCGGCACCATCGTCTTGCGCCACGCACGGCCGCCGAGCAAGTTGGCGTGGCCCCGGCGCAGCTTGCGGGCGCTGGAGCCGGTGAGGAGAAACGACAGATGCCGATTCTCGATCAGCCAGTGCACCTCATCCAGGAGCGCCGGAATTTTCTGGACTTCATCAATGACGAGGAGCCCGCGGTGGTCGTGATAGCGCTCGCGCAGCAAGGCGGGCCGCGCCGCGTATTGGGCAAAGACATCCGTTTTGAGCAAATCAATGACGGCGGCCTGCGCGAGATGGTGCGCGATCCAGTAGCTCTTGCCCACCTTGCGCGGCCCCCACAGGAAGGCCGAGCGACCGCGCGGCAGAGCCAGGTGAAACAGGCGTTGGATAATTTTTCTCATAAGGTAATTTTATCCGGATAATTTACCCATGTCAAGCCCTGTGTTTTAGATGACGATGTTGACCAGTTTCTTGGGCACGACAATAAATTGCTTGATCGGCTTGTGTGCGAGCCAGCGCTTGACCGTCGCGTCGTTGAGGACGGTCGCCTGGAGGTCTTCCTCACGAATCGTGGGGGCGGTCGTCAGTCTCGTCCGGACGCGGCCGTTGACTTGAATGACCCACGTGATGTCCTCACGCACCAGGCGCTGTGGATCGTGGGTGGGCCAGGTCACGTAGGCCAAGCTCTCGCGATGACCCAGACGCTCCCAGAGTTCTTCCGCGAGGTGCGGCGCAAACGGCGAGAGCAACAGCACGAATGTCTCGACGGCCGTGCGCGGCACAGACGACTGATGCGTGAGCTGATTGAGCAGGATCATGAGCTGGGAGATCGCGGTATTCAAGCGGAGCGTTTCAATGTCGTCGCTGACTTCCTTGATCGTCTGATGGAGGAGGCGCGTCAGTGCCGGTGGAGGTTCGACCGCTTGCAGGTGGGGATTGAGGGCGCCAGCGTCGGTGACCACTAACCGCCACACCCGCTGGAGAAATCGGTCAATCCCTTCGATGCCGCGCGTGCTCCACGGCTTGACTTTTTCGAGCGGCCCCAAAAACATCTCGTAGAGCCGGAAGGCGTCCGCCCCGTGCGCGCGGATCACGTCATCCGGATTGACGACGTTGCCGCGCGATTTGGACATCTTCTCCCCGTCTTCGCCGAGGATGAGGCCTTGGTTGACGAGGCGCTGAAACGGTTCGGGTGTCGAGACGTGGCCCAGATCGTAGAGGACTTTGTGCCAGAAGCGCGCGTAGAGCAAATGCAGCACCGCGTGCTCCGCGCCGCCGACGTAGAGATCCACCGGCATCCAGTATCGCTCCTTCGCCGGATCCCAGGCGTGCCTCGTGTTGTGCGGATCGAGGTAGCGCAGGTAGTACCAGCACGAGCCGGCCCACTGCGGCATCGTGTTCGTCTCGCGCGTCGCTGGGCCGTGACATCGCGGGCACGTCGTCGTCATCCACGACGTCGCTTTGGCCAGCGGCGGTTCGGCGGAGCCGCTCGGTGTGAAATCCTCCAACGGGGGCAGCTCCAGCGGCAACGCGCTCTCAGGCAACGGGACGCCAAAGAGATCCGACGGATCGCACCTCGCGCAATGCACCATCGGAATCGGTTCGCCCCAGTACCGCTGACGTGAAAACAGCCAGTCGCGCAGGCGGTAGATCACCGTGGCCTGACCGAGCCCGCGCTCCGCCAGCCAAGCGGTCACGTTCGTCCGGCCTTCAGGTGTCGGCAGTCCGGTAAATGGTCCCGAGTCCACCATCGTCCCTTCCTCGACGTACGCCTGCGTGAGGCCCACGAGATCCAGTCCGCCGCCGGGCGGCTGAATGACGACGCGCACATCCAGTCCGTACTGCAACGCGAATTCGAGATCGCGCTGATCGTGTGCAGGCACCGCCATGATGGCGCCGGTCCCGTAGCTCGCCAGCACGTAATCGGCGACCCAGACTGGAATGGGCGCTTGATTCACAGGATTAATGGCGTATGCGCCAGTGAATACACCAGTTTTTGTCTTTGCTAAATCGGTGCGTTCTAGTTCGCTTTTTCTCGAAGCATCTTGGCAGTATTGCTCGACCCTTGCACGATGGTCATCGGTGGTAATTGTTGACACTAAGACGTGTTCCGGCGATAGCACCAAATAGGTCGCGCCAAACAGGGTGTCGGGTCTGGTTGTAAATACGGGTATGATCGGTTTCCATTGTGACCCTGGTAGCACACTGACGCGTTTGGGCGTTGCTGTCGTTTTGATGGCAAAGTCAACTTGCGCGCCTTCGCTGCGGCCAATCCAGTGACGCTGTAACTCCTTAATACTTTCAGGCCAATTGAGCTGCTCCAGATCCGCGAGCAGGCGTTCGGCATACGCCGTGATGCGCAGCATCCACTGCCGCATCGGCCGTCGTGCGACGGGATGGCCTTTGCGCTCGCAGCAGCCGTCCACCACCTCCTCATTCGCGAGGACCGTGGCGCAGTCCGGGCACCACCACACAGGGACCTCGGCCATGTACGCGAGCCGTTGCTGCGGTGGAACCGTGGTACGCCCGAGAGGTTGTGCCTTACCAACGGCAGGATCCACGAAGCTGTTGTAGAGTTGCAAGAACATCCACTGCGTCCACTGGACGTAGTGCGGATCGGTGGTGTTGATTTCGCGGTCCCAGTCGTAGCTAAAGCCGAACTGCTTGATTTGTCGTCGAAACGTGTCAATGTTTTGCCGCGTGGTGATGGCCGGGTGCGTGCCGGTCTCGATGGCGTACTGCTCCGCGGGCAAGCCAAACGCGTCCCACCCCATCGGGTGCAGGACATTGAGGCCCCGCATGCGTTGGTAGCGACAGTAAATATCGGTGGCGGTGTAGCCCTCTGGATGGCCCACGTGCAGCCCGGCGCCCGACGGATAGGGAAACATGTCGAGGACGTAGAGCTTGCGTTTCGCAGACGCCTCCACCGCGCGGAAGAGTTGTCTCTCCTCCCAGCGCTGCTGCCACTTCGCCTCAATCTGGGTAAAGGGGTAACTCATTGGAATACTTGTTCAATCTGTTTTAAGGGCAAACGCTCACCCCAAACTTGTTGCCCATGTTGACGGAAAAAGCTGAGCGCTTGTTGTTTTGTCTGCCACTGCTGCGTCGAGGCCGGGCTGCTGGCAATGGCTTTCCGCCAAAACTGCGCAAGGGTGACCGGATCTGGCTTGAGCCGACGAAAGGCCTCGATCAAATCTTGAATATCCCGATCAATGTAGCGGTTGAGCTTCCCGATGCTCCAATGTCGCACATCGAGTACGTGGACGTCCAACGTGCCGATGCGCTTCCAGCGCTTGGTGTGCTCTCGGTAATCGAGGAGGACAATGGACGACCAGCGGTCAATGTTCGTGGAGTATTGTACCGCGAGACCGGCCGCCTCGCCAGCCGCGCGTGCCACGGTATCAAACGCCTCTGCCTCAGTCGCCGCGAGGCCACTGACTTCGAAATCCACGTCTTGCGTCGCGCGCACATAGCCCCAGCTGGCCGACGCCCACGCTCCCGTGAGGATGAGTTTGAGCGGCTTCTTCCACCGCGATGCCAATTCGCGGAGAAACTGATGCAGCTGAGCCACGTGTTTTTCAATCATGACGCAGGAGTTCCGTATCAACGCGGTGTAAGAGGTCGGCGATCAGGGCGTCGCCATAACGCGCCTGGAGATCTCTCCATCGCCGCTGCACTTTCCAGCGACGTCCCCGGTTGCGGTGGCATCCAGCGACGCCGAAGGCGCGCAGTTTCTGTATGACGAGACCAGCGAGGTCACGCACCAATTGCGCGGGGATTCCTGGTGGTGGCGGCGTCCCGCGCACCACGGCGCGGCCAATGGCCTCGCGCTGATGAGGATCCAGCGCCAGCGCTTCGCGCGGCGGTGGGGCCAGGAGCTCGTGGGGTGTGAGCCCCAAGGCCCTCGCCAGTCGCCCAACGGTGGAGAGCGTCACATCGGGCTTCTTGCCTTGCTCGATTAACGAGATGGCGCTCTGGGGCACTCGACTTCGCCACGACAGCTCGTGTTGCGTCCAGCCGCGGGCCAGCCGCCAATGCTTCGTATAGAGGGGGATCATCGTAAGACGATTATATCATATAAATAATAATAGTCAACATCGTATTTGCGAGGGATTTTAGTGCGTTCCGCCGCGCAGTTTGGTGGCCCAGAGGCGGGCTTCGCGTGCGACGGCTTGACGAAAGCCAGGGTCCTGACCGAGGCGCGGCCACACGCTCGCCCACACCTCGAGGCGATGCGCCAGATCCTCAAGCAGGGCCTGACGGTCCTGCGGCTGCTGAGGAGCCCGTGTGCGGCAGAGCGTTGGCGTGGCCTGCAGGTGCCGCGCGACGGTGTCTTCCTGACGATGCTCCACGGCTTCCGCCAACTGCCCCAGTGCAACGGTCAGTTCGTGGAGCGGTGCGGATGCGCTCGTCATGACGCCAGGAGCCGTAGCACGGCGCGTAAATTACAGAGGTCCTCCGCGTCCGTCTCCCCTGGCGTCTCCAAGATCCAGGGCAGGGCCGTGATGCGCGGATGCCGGACGATGCGCCGCAAACCCTCCACACCAATGTGGCCCTTCCCAATATGCCAGTGGCGATCCACCTTA
Source organism: uncultured Planctomycetales bacterium (assembly GCA_964638485.1). Lineage (GTDB taxonomy): Bacteria > Omnitrophota > Gorgyraeia > Aquiviventales > CAZWYX01 > CAZWYX01. The sequence continues at coordinate 5,715 of CAZWYX010000048.1, forward strand.
GCACCGAGCGGGACTTTGGAATCGTTGAGGTGGATGAGGTGGACGCGCTCCCAGCCGATGCGCTGCTCGATCTGCTGGAGCGTCTCGGCGAATCCCCCATCGGTGTGAATCGGATAGCCCGCAGCGAAGAGGTGCGCGGTGTCCAGGCACACACCGACGCGCGCCCTCGTGCCAATCGCCTGCAACATGTCGCGGAGTTCCTCCAGGCGGGCGCCTAACCCTTGCCCTGCGCCTGCGGTATTTTCAATCAGGATCATTGCCCGCCGTGGCTGGATGCGCCGCCACACCGTCGTGATCGCCTCAGCCACGCGCTGAATGCCAAACGTGACATCGCGTCCTTTGGTGCTGCCGACGTGCGTCACGAGAAAGTCCGCGCCGAGGGTGTCTGTCCGTCGCAGTTCCTCCGCGTACTTGCGCAGCGCAAATTGCCACATCGTCCGCGCGGGCGAGGCGAGATTGATGAGGTACGACGCATGCACCGCGACCGGCTGGAGATCTGCCGCGGCTCGGCGTGCCTGAAACATCCGCAGGAGCGCCGGTGTGAGTGGCGGGGCCTGGCCTCCCCGCGGGCTCTGGGTGAATATCTGCATGGCCGTACAGCCGATGGCAACGGCTCGCGGCACGGCCTCAGGCAGCCCGCCAGCAATCGAGACGTGGAACCCGATCCGCCGTCCAGCAGGCACGATCGGTAACTGCCGACGAGTTGCGGTTGGCGTCCGACGTCTGGCGGCATCGGATGGCGTTTCGTCTTGCGTCTGGCGTTGGACGTGAGACGCTAGACGATACGCTGCTCGCTGCCGCTGGACGCTTGACGAGGTCTGCTGCGCTTTCGTTTTGACAGCGACAGGCACGTGTGTTACACTCATCAGCAATTTCTCATGGGGCAGTAGCTCAGTTGGGAGAGCGACAGGCTGGCAGTCTGTAGGTCAGGGGTTCGATCCCCCTCTGCTCCATTGGTTTGTTCATGGCCCGTTGCGGGGGATCGCAGGGAGCCCAAGCCCGATGTTGCTGAGGCCACGCGACCGACGGGAGCGTGGCGACCATCGAGGGCGGGTGCCCGACCTGGAGCGACCCCGACGGGTCCTGTCGGCCGGTTTCCCCGCCTGCGGTGCTCGGTC
>CAZWYX010000049.1:0-6621 GCA_964638485.1 uncultured Planctomycetales bacterium
TTCGTCGTTCGTTGCTCGTGACTCGTGATTCGTCGGGAGGAATGAAGCGAATGGATGTCTTGCACGTTGGCTTGATTGGTTGCGGTACGGTGGGGAGCGGTGTGGCACGCACCCTCTTGGATCACGGAGGGCGACTGGCCGCTCGCGTCGGGAGCGCTGTGCGCCTGGTGCGCCTCTGCGACCGCCATCGTGACACCATCAAGCGCCTGCGCATTCCACGAGGACTCTGGACACGCGACCCGCGCCAGATCGTGCGGGATCCCACGATTCAGGTCGTCATCGAGCTCATCGGTGGGATCCAACCGGCCAAGGCACTGATTACGGAAGCGCTGCGACGGCGGAAACACGTCGTGACCGCCAACAAGGCGCTGCTGGCTGAACATGGGCAGGAGTTGTTTGAACTGGCGCAACGCCACGGGGTCGAACTGTTGTTTGAAGCCGCGGTCGCCGGTGGGATTCCGATCATCAAGACGTTGCGGGAAGGCCTGGTGGCCAACAATGTGGATACCATCTTGGGCATTGTGAACGGGACATCGAATTACATTCTCACCCAGATGGCCCAACGCCAACTCGCGTTTCGCCCAGCGCTCGCCGAGGCCCAACAGCACGGCTACGCTGAGCGCGATCCCTCGCTCGATGTGAACGGGTACGATGCGGCCCATAAGCTGGCGATCCTGACGCTGCTCGCGTTCGGGCGCTCCGTGCAACTGACCGACATCCACATCGAGGGCATTCAGCACGTCGAGCCCATGGATATCCAGTATGCGGCAGCGTTCGGGTACGTCATCAAGCCCCTGGCCATTGCCAAGCGGACGCATCGCTCCTTGGAAGTGCGTGTGCATCCGACCCTGCTGTCTCACGAGCATCTGCTCGCCAACGTCCAAGGGGTGTACAACGCCATCTACGTGCATGGCGATCTCATCGGTGGTCAACTGTTTTACGGACGGGGAGCCGGCCAACGCCCGACTGCCAGTGCGGTCGTGGCTGATGTGGCGGAGTTGGCGCAACGCCAGGCCACGGGCGCGATGCAGAAACCGCCGCTCTGGATGCTGCATCGGCATGAGCTGCGCCTCCGGCCGATGGCTGAGATTGCGTCGCGCTACTACTTGCGGTTTTCGGTCATTGATCGGCCCGGTGTGTTGGCGCAAATCGCCGGGATTTTGGGCCGTCATCACATCTCGATTTCGAGTGTCTCGCAGAAGGAACGACGCCAAGCGCGCACCGTCCCGGTTGTTATCTTGACGCATGAAGCCCGCGAACGAGACGTGCGTCGAGCGCTCACGGCGATTGATCGTTTGCCGGTGATCCGACGGCACACCGTCGCCCTCCGCACCGAAGCCCCCGCAGAAGATCACTGATGCCAAACGACGCGTCGCACCCTGTGAACGGTTGGCGAGGGATCGCTGAGGCGTACCGGACGTGGTTGCCGCTCACCTCCGCCACCCCTCTCGTGACCTTGTACGAGGGCGACACCCCGCTGCTGGAGAGTCGGTCGCTGAGTCGCCGCGTGGGTCGCGATGTCCGCGTGCTACTCAAGTGTGAAGGATTCAATCCCACGGGTTCGTTTAAGGATCGGGGGATGACGATCGCGGTCTCGAAGGCGCTCGAGCAAGGCTCGCGCTCGGTGGTGTGCGCCTCGACGGGCAACACCTCGGCCTCGGCGAGCGCCTACGCTGCGCGCGCGGGCTTACGGTCCATTGTGCTGATCCCGAAGGGGGCGATTGCGTTGGGCAAACTCGCCCAAGCGCTCATGCACGGCGCCAGCGTCCTCAGTGTGACGGGGAATTTCGACATCTGTCTGCAACTGGTCCGCGAGCTGAGCGAACGGTATCCCATGACACTGGTGAACTCGCTCAACCCCTACCGGATCGAAGGGCAGAAAACTGCAGCGTTTGAAATCTGCGATGCCTTGGGCGAGGCGCCGGACTACCATGCGATGCCCGTGGGCAATGCCGGCAACATCACTGCGTATTGGCGCGGCTATCGCGAATATCATCGGCACAAACGGATTGCACGCTTGCCCATCATGCTGGGATTCCAGGCTGCGGGAGCGGCTCCACTCGTGCGAGGCAAAGTCGTCACACGACCCCAGACGATTGCGAGTGCGATTCGCATTGGCAATCCCGCCAGTTGGAAGTCAGCGATTGCGGCCAAGGAGGAATCCCACGGCACGATTGAGGCCGTCACCGATGCGATGATCCTCACGGCCTATCGGTTGCTCGCACAGGAGGAGGGGGTATTCGTTGAGCCAGCGTCTGCCGCAGCAGTGGCAGGGGTGTTGAAGCTCGCCGCTCGACGCTACTTTGCTGCCGGGAGTACCGTGGTGTGCGTACTCACGGGTCATGGGTTGAAAGATCCTGACCGGGCCATCACCAGTGTGCGCATGCCGTCGGTCGTGCCAGCCTCTGTGGCCGCGATCGTACGAAAAATTGGCAAACTCTAACATGGCGCGACCGATCATCATCCAAAAATATGGGGGGAGTTCTGTCGCGAACCCACAGCGCATCCGGGGCGTTGCCCGGCGTGTGCTCGCGACCCAGCGACGAGGTTTCGATGTGGTCGTGGTGGTCTCGGCGCTCGGAGACGCGACGGATGACTTGTTAGCCTTGGCTGAGGAGGTGACACGGAACCCCTCCGAGCGAGAGCTGGACATGTTGATGGCGACCGGCGAGCAGGTGTCGGTGGCGTTGTTGGCCATGGCGATTCAAGACTTAGGCGGACGCGCCATCTCGTTTACCGGCGCGCAGGTGGGGATCTTGACAGACGGGGCGCACACCAAGGCGCGCATCGTGACCATCAGTCCGCAACGGATTGTCGAAGAACTGGCGCAGCGCTCGATCGTCATCGTGGCGGGATTTCAAGGGATGAATCCGCGCCAGGAAATTACCACGCTGGGCCGTGGGGGATCGGATTTAACGGCGGTCGCGCTGGCCAAAGCGCTGCAGGCCGTACGGTGTGAGATCTATACTGATGTGAACGGTGTCTTTACCGCGGATCCACGGATCGTCCCGCAGGCGCGGAAACTCCGGCGCATCAGCTATGATGCGATGCTGGAGTTGGCATCGGTCGGTTCCCAAGTCCTGCAGGCGCGCGCGGTGTTCGTTGCCAAAAAGTACAACATCCCCATGCATGTGCGATCGAGTTTTCACAAGGAGGCCGGGACCATGATTATGAAGGCCGACCAGGCCATGGAAGAGCTCCTGGTCACAGGGGTAGCCGTGAACAAACATGAGGCCAAGATCACCATCCAAGAGGTCCCTGATCGCCCAGGAATCGCCGCGAAAATTTTTAAGCGGTTAGCCGAGGGTGAGATCAACGTGGATATGATCGTCCAGAACGTCAGCCACACCACGCGACGGACCGACATCTCATTTACGGTCCTGTCCAGCGATCTGTCCAAGACGCTCCGAATCACCAGGGCTGTCGCACGCCACGTGCGGTGCGGCCCCGTCTCCACCGATGAGGGCATTGCAAAGATCTCCGTCGTGGGCTTAGGGATGCGCAGCCACTCGGGAGTTGCCGCGCAGATGTTTGAGGCGCTGGCGCGACGGGGGATTAACATCGAGATGATTTCCACCTCCGAAATCAAGATCTCGTGTATCGTGCGTAAAGCGCATGCCGCACGCGCGGTCCGCGCGCTCCATCGTCAATTCCATTTGGATCGAGTGAGGTAACGGGTGAGTGCTGGTGCGGTCACGCTCTATGATACCACGCTGCGCGATGGCGCGCAGGCCGAAGGCATCTCCTATTCGGTCTCGGATAAGCTGCGCATCGCCGAGCGGCTCGATGCGTTCGGCCTGCCCTACATCGAAGGCGGCTGGCCAGGGTCCAATCCGAAAGAGCTGGAATTCTTCGCCAAGATTCGCAAGCGCCGTCTGCAGCAAGCGCAGGTCGTGGCGTTTGGCAGTACCCGGCACCCAATGAAATCAGTGACGCGCGATGCCAACGTCCAGGCGCTGCTCAAGGCCGAGACCGCCGTCATCACGGTCTTTGGCAAAGCGTGGGACCTCCACGTCCACGAGGTCCTGCGCACCTCGCTCGATGAGAACTTGCGTATGATCGAAGAGACCGTGCGCTACCTGGTGCAGCGTGGCAAGATCGTGATCTTCGATGCGGAGCACTTTTTCGACGGCTATCAGGCCAACCAAACTTACGCCCTCAAGACCCTCGACGTGGCCCAGGCGGCGGGCGCGGAGACGCTGGTGCTGTGCGATACCAATGGCGGCAGCTTGACCGATGAGATTCACCAGATCGTCGGCACGGTGCGCCAATTGGTGCGGACTCCCCTGGGCATCCACGTGCATAACGATAGCGATCTCGCGGTGGCCAATTCCATTGCCGCCGTCAACGCCGGATGCACGCATGTGCAAGGGACCATCAACGGGTATGGAGAGCGGTGCGGGAATGCGGATTTCATATCGCTCATTCCGCTCTTGCAACTCAAATTGGGGAAGCGCTGTGTACCCGAGGATCGCCTCAAGCTGCTGACAGACCTCTCGCGCTTCGTCGCGGAAGTGAGCAACATGGCCGTGCGCACTAACCACCCGTTCGTGGGGGAGAGCGCGTTTGCCCACAAAGGAGGGGTGCACGTCAACGCGATGCTCAAGCACCCCAAGACCTACGAGCACATGGATCCGCATCTCGTGGGCAACCAGCGGCGGTTTCTCATCTCAGAATTGGGAGGCACCACGGGTGTCCTCCTCAAAATCAAAGAGCTAGAGATGGGGTTCTCGAAAGGTTCGCCCACGACGCGGAAGATCCACAAGCTGCTGCAGCAACTCGAACATCGCGGCTATCACTTCGAGGCCGCCGAGGGTTCTTTTGAATTGCTCCTGGCCCGCCACCTCAAGCGTCTCAAGCCGTTTTTTGGACTGGAGGGTTTCCGTGTCATCGTGGAAAAACGACCCAATGGCCGGTTAGTCTCGGAAGCCGCCATCAAACTCCGCGTGCAGAAAGCGGTCGAGCACGCCGTGGCCGAAGGGGATGGCCCGGTGAATGCGCTCGACAATGCGCTGCGCAAAGCGCTGAAGGATTTTTATCCCACACTCGCCGAGATGCATCTGACCGATTTCAAAGTCCGTGTCCTCGATGAAAAGCGCGGTACGGCCGCCAAGGTCCGTGTGCTCATTCAGTCGCAGGATGCGAAGTCCTCGTGGGGCACCATCGGTGTTTCGGAAAACATCATTGAGGCGAGTTGGCAAGCCCTCATGGACAGCGTGGAGTACAAACTCCTCAAAGAGCAGCGCGGCCAGTGAACCGTCACCCGCGAACCGATCAGCTCCTGTAACAGGTCACGGTTCGCTGTGCACGGTTCACGAGCCACCGACAGATGACAGAGCTGCCACCGCAATACCAACCGCACGCCGTCGAAGAACGCCTCTATCAACACTGGGAATCCGAAGGGCTCTTCCGCCCCTGTGGTGAGCAAGGCCCAACGGGTCGCGCCGAACCATACACCATCGTCATCCCACCGCCGAATGTCACGGGCATTCTGCACATGGGCCACGCCCTCAACAACACAATCCAAGATATCCTGATTCGTTGGAAACGGATGCAGGGCCATCCGACGCTGTGGGTGCCTGGCACGGATCACGCCGGGATTGCGACGCAAAACGTCGTCGAGAAAGCCCTAGCTAAAGAGGGTCGGCATCGGCAAGACCTGGGGCGTGAGGCGTTCGTACAACGCGTGTGGCGGTGGAAGGCGGAGTATGGGAATACGATCATCGGCCAGTTGAAACGGCTGGGGGCTTCCTGTGATTGGAGTCGCACGCGCTTTACGATGGACGATGGGCTGTCGCGCGCGGTCAACGAGGTGTTTGTGCGCCTCTATGAAGAGGGCTTGATCTATCGCGGCAACTACATCGTCAACTGGTGCCCGCGCTGTGAGACCGCACTCTCGGATGAAGAAGCGCCGTACAAGCCAGTGGAAGGCAAACTCTATTACATTCGGTACCCCGTGGTGAGTTCAGAGCGGAGCGTTCAACGTCATAGACGCTCTCACGCTGAACGCTTAACTCTGAACTCGCTCGTTGTGGCGACGACGCGGCCAGAGACGATGTTGGGTGATACGGCTATCGCTGTGAACCCTCAAGACAAACGCTATCGAGCCCTGATTGGCAAAGAGGCCATCCTCCCATTGGTGGGGCGGCGACTGAAGATTATTGCGGATGATTTCGTAGATCCGAAATTTGGTACTGGGGCAGTGAAGGTGACGCCAGCGCATGATCCAAATGACTTCGCCATAGCGCAACGGCATCAGTTACCTGTCATCAATATCATGACGCCGACGGCGCAGATGGAGAATGTACCACCAGCGTATCTGGGAAAAGATCGCTTGCTCTGCCGACAAACGGTGCTCGAAGATCTGCAACAAGAAGGCCTGCTGGACAAACAAGAGGCCTACCAGCATAACGTCGGCCACTGCTATCGCTGCGATACCATGATTGAGCCGCGGTTGTCGCTCCAGTGGTTTGTGCGGATGCAGCCGCTGGCACAACCGGCGATTCAAGCGGTGAAGACTGGAAAAATTAGATTCCATCCACCACGTTGGACAAAAGTGTATTTGCATTGGATGACGCATATCCGTGACTGGTGCATCTCGCGCCAGATCTGGTGGGGACA
>CAZWYX010000050.1:0-6358 GCA_964638485.1 uncultured Planctomycetales bacterium
AGGCTGGCGGCGAGGTGCTCAGGGTTATCCTCCTGCTCGGCCACCTCCAGCGCCTCTGTGGCGACCGTGACTGCGCGGTCGTAGCGGCCTTGCTGGGAGAGCGACGTCGCCTCTGCCGTGAGTGCGTCCCAGTCGCGCTCGGGTGCGCAGCCCAGCGCGAGACTCACGAGCACTCCGCCAGCAAGGGTGAGGGCGGTGAGGCGTTTGTGCATGGTGGAGATCTCCTCGTTACGCGACCTACGTAGGTACCTACGTAGGAGTCCGGAGAAGCAAGTGAATGGTGAACCGTTACCCACGAACCGACGCGACGAGCGACGAGCGACGAGCCACGAGCGACAAACGACTTACGCCTTGCCTGACGGCGGGGTGCGTGTTACACTGGTTGCGGTGGATGATGACAACATTATCCATAGCTGAACCTCAGGAATTGCAGGCACTTATCGCTGCGGAGCCGGACCCCCAGCTACTGCCAGGGGTCTACCGCCAGCCGCCGCTCAAACGCCTCCAGCGGGGGCACCTCGACCTCGAGCTGACCCTCCGCCAGTGGCTACGGGCGCGCTTGCGCAAGAACGCCACCCTGCTCCATCACGCCCAACAGGCGCTGGAAGGCGAGTTCGCGCCGCTCCTCAACTGGGCGCTGGCGTCGTGGGATTATGTGTTGACAACGGAAGGCTGCCGGTTTCTCCTGCGCAAGGATGGCGAGCACTGGGGCATGCGCGGCGACTACCGCGCCTGCCTTGCCTCCGATTACCATCGCCTCGTCATCCACACGTTCCGCCACTGCGTCGAAACGTTCGCCCACCAGCCGCAGCATTCGCTACCGATGTATCTTGCGGAGACCTTCTGGCCGCGCGTGCGCGCCACGTACCAAAATTTGAGCCAACCACCGGATCCACGGCAGCGGCTGCTCACCGGGTACAGTTACCTCCGCTGCGTCCCCTACCAGTTCCTGAACGACTACCACCACGTCCTCGTCTCCCGCGTCGTGCAGGCGCTGCCGACGGTGGAGCGACGGACGATCGAGCTCTACTTCTTACGCTTCTTTACCGACGAGGCCACGGCTCGCGCGCAAGAGGTGGCCCTCGCCACGTGTCAGACCTACAAACTGCGCGCTCTGCACCGCCTCGCCCAGACCAACTCGCTGGCCTGCGCGCTCCTGCTCCAAATCGAACGCTACTGAGCGTCCAGGCCACAAGGAAGCGAGTAAGGTGTGCTCCTTACTCGCTTCCTCGCTCGTAGCTCACTCGCTCAGTTACTGGACGGGCTTGAGTTCGACGCCGTGAATCGGGCAGTACTGCGTGGCTCCAGCATAACGCTCGCCGCCGACAGGACAGAATCTCTCTGCCGCCTGCGCGGGCGCACTGGACGCTGGGTACTGCTGGGTGGCCGCTTGTTTTTCCTTCTGCTCCAGCGCGTGGCCGATCAGGCCGCCGGTCAAGGCACCAACCCCGGCGCCAATCGCTGTGCCAGCCCCCGCATGGTCTGACTGGTTCCCGATGATGGCCCCTGTGCCTGCGCCAATCGCCGAGCCGACCAACGCGCCCTGCGCCGTCTTGGACTGCATAGTCTCACAGCCCACCGCCAGCAGCGCGCACGCCACTGCCAGCGCACTCCATCCGAGATATCTCATGTGCTACCTCCTTCGCTGTAAGAAGACGGTCTGCCCTCGCCCCCTATTCTAGTGTACCTGATCGCCCTTGACAAGGGGCAGGCGTTCCGTAGGCTACCTCCATGCGGAACAGGGTGTTCGCCCTCCTCAGCGTGACGAGTTGGCTGGCCGGCTGTGCGACGTTCACCACCACCCCGCCGACCGCCAGCCCCTTCCCCCTGCCACAGCACGAGGCCGCACGCCTGCCGTGGACCATCTCGATCCAGACCATGCTGGGGAGCGGCAACCGTCCGTGTGAACATCTGGGGGGTGAGCTCATCAGGCGGCTGCGCGAGCAACGGGTGTTTCGCGAGGTCCAGGCCTTTTGGCTGGCGACAGCCCCATCAGATGTGGTGCTGCGCTGCACCTTCGACTGCCAGTTCGATGAGCATCCGACGAGGACGCTGTATCTGACACTGCTCATGGGGGGCACGTGCTTCCTCGCCTCGCCGCTGCCCCTCTATGACTGGGACTACACGCTGGCCGCGACCGTCGAGGTGGTGCAACACGGTGAGGTGCTCACCACCTACTACGTGACGTCAGCCTACGACGCCGATTTCAATCACTGGGCTACCGGGCGTCCCCAGCAGGCGGCCGCGTTCCTGGCGCTCGGCGAAACCGATGTGCTGGCACGCCTCATCACCGCCCTCGTGCAGGATCACACCTTCTGGAGCGCACTCGCCCAGCACTGAATCCTCTGGTGGCTGTCCGCTGGTGGCTGGTTACGATGAGGCCGGGAGGAGGGCATCGAGCTTGGCGGCGAGGATGCGCTCGCGTTGGAGCAGCTTGCGAGCGTCTGGCGCCATGTCAGCGATAGACCTCGCGGCGATGCGCAATGGCGATGATGTAAATGACGAGTTGTCGGTGTTCCACACGGTAGATGATGCGGTAATCGCCTACGCGGTACTTGCAATAACCCTTCCAGCCTCCAGTCAACAAGGCGCCCACGCGTGGCTCCCTCGCTAACCGCTCAATCGCCTTGGCGAGCCGTTCTCCCAGACGGCGGTCGGCGTGGATCAATCGCTCGAATTGCTCCTCGGCGACATGGGAGAAGACGGTCGTGTAACCAGTCGTCACAACTGGTGTCGGCGTTTAATGGTTGACCAGGGCGTTACGTGCCCGCGCTTGATCTGCCGCTCGGCCTTCACAATCTGTTGCGCGAGTTGGTAGGCCGGGTCATCCGCTGCAACGATCTTGCTTGGCCTGAGGACCAGTCGGTGGGCTGGCGTCACAATGAGCTCCAGACGATCCCCTCCGTGGAGTTGGAGCACCTCCCGTACCCGTTTGGGGATCGTAATCTGGTGCTGAGCTGTCAGCGTCACTTCTTGTCGGACCATGAGCGGCACCTCGAATATAATGTGGCATTAAAATAATACCACAGTATGTCCTGACTGTCAAGGGGAGAGGAGGGCATCGAGCTTGGCGGCGAGGATAAAATCGTTGTCGGACAGGCCCCCAATGGCGTGGGTGGCGAGTTCGATGGTCAAGCGGCGATACCCAGTGAGGTGGATGTCAGGGTGATGGTCATCCGCTTCGGCCGCCTCCGCGATGCGGTTGATCAATTGCACCGCACTCATAAAGTCCTTGAGCTTGAGTTGTTTCCTGAGCAGCTTCCCCTCGACCAGCTCCCAGCCTGACACTTGAGCCAGATACTGCTGAATGCGATCCGATGACAGTGGCGGTGTTCCTTTCTCACACGGTTGGCATTTGCGCTTCGTGAGCTCAGTCATGGTTGGCCCCTCCATCTCAATGTCGTCTCACGTCAAGTGTTCGGCGGCAACGACAGGCGTATCGTCTAACGTCAGACGCCTAACGAAACGCTTCTTCGCTACCGCTAGACGCCAGACGCGAGACGTTACGCGTGCTCATCCACGCCGATCTTCGCCTCGTCGGAAAAACAGCGGTTGAGGTACTCCACCGACACGTGTGTGCCGTCGTGGCGTGTGCAACTCACACTCGCGCGGCCAAAGTGGAAACTCCAGTAGTACGCGGGGGGCAGTTGCAGGAGATGCAGCATCACCGTGCGGAGGACGCCGCCATGCGCAACGACGGCGCAGGGCGTTTTGACGCGCGTGCAGTGCTCTTTGACGAAGGCCCCGACACGTCGGTGAAACACGGTAAAATTCTCACCGCCGCCAGGAAATGGTCCTGTGACGGTACACTGCAGCCACCGCTTCCACAACTCGGGATACTTCCGGCGAATCGCTTCCGTCGTGAGGCCTTCCCACGTACCAAAATGCAGTTCTTTGAGTCGCTCATCCACCACGAGGTCACACCGCCAGGCGCGACGCAACAGCTCCGCCGACTCGCGCGCGCGCTGCAGGGGCGAGGTGAAGAGCGTGCGGACCGTGGCTTGGCGATACGCGGTCAGCAATCGTTTCACCTCCGCGCGGCCCACGTCGTTGAGGGGCAGATCCGTTCCCCCCAGATAGCGGCCGTCTAAGTTCCAGTCGGTCGCGCCGTGGCGAATCCAGAGAATAGCCTGACTCATCGTAAGTGGCGGCCGCCATCCACGCGCAGGCACTCGCCCGTCACGAAATCGCTCTCGACGAGAAACAGCGCGGCCTTCGCGATTTCCTCCGGCCCACCCCACCGACCCAGTGGCGTGGCCTCGCGCACTTCGCGCTCGCCTTCGTCCGACATCCCCGACGGGCGCAGGATCGGCCCGGGCGCAATCGCGTTGACCAGAATGTGCGGCGCCAACTCTAGTGCGAGTCCTTCGGTCAGTCCGATGATGCCGGCTTTTGCGACGTAGTACGGCAAGAACTCTTTATACCGCGGCCGGCCGCTGGCCGAGAGCCAATCGGCGAAGTTGATGACGCGCCCGCCTCCTTGCGCGTGCATGAGCGGGGCTGCGGCCAGGCACAGACGATACGTGCCCTCGAGGTCGGTGAAGAGATTCGCGCGCCACTGCTCCTCGGTGAGCTGTGCCAAGGGGGTGCGCTGGTAGACCGAGGCCATATTGATGAGGATGTCGAGGCGGCCGAGCTCGCGCTTGACCGCGCTGATGAGGCGCGTGATGTCGTCGGGTTGCAGCACGTCCGCCGGGATCGCGAGCCCTTTGACGCCGTGCTGCGTGATCTTCGCCACCGCTTCCTGCGCGCTTTCCTTGGAGCGGCGGTAGCTCACCGCCACGTGGCAGCCGCGCGAGGCCAGCGTCTCCGCGACCGCCACCCCAATCCGTGCCCCACCCGTGATGAGCGCTACTTTGTTCTTAGGATCCATGGGGTAACATTATACTCACATTGCACGCGAAAAGAAAACTACTTGGCAACGGAGCGTTTGCTGGATACACTAAGAGCGCTGGAGGGAGAATGCGATACGTCGTGCTGGGCGTGATGCTGCTGGGGCTGGGATGGGCGCTGCCTGTGGAGGCGGAGGAGCGAGAAACCGACGCACCGCCACAGCAGCCGGCGGGCCTGTCGGGTGCGCTGGTCCATACCTCCACGCGCTGGCAGAAAGCTTCCGCCAGCGAGGGGCCGCTCCTCGGTTTCCTCCACGTCCTCACCAATACCGACCGGCCCACCGCACCCCCGCCGACGCCGGCACCAACGAAGGATGAGCCATCCCCTCCGCCACCGCCGCTCACTTTTGACGACTACCTCAACCAGAGCGGCGACGCCTCCACGGACGACGCCGCCCTCCTGCGCTACGGGTTTTAACCCACGCAAGCAGGGGGTCAGACCCCTCGCTTGCAACTAGCTGGTTACCCAATAGTTACAATGGAAGCCTGACCACGGCTTAGCTGCTGAGGGCTTACTGGTTTCCTGCAGAGGGCCGAACGACGAGCGTCCCCTTCATCTGCCCGTGGCCCAGGCCGCACCATTGGCTGCAGCCAAACGGAAACGTCCCCGGCCGATCGGCCAGGAAGGTGAGGGTGCGGGTTTGGCGCTCGGGCAGATCCATCTGCAGGCCCAGCTCCGGGAAGGCCACTCCATGGACGTCGTGGAGGGTAAACAATTCGAGGACGACGAGATCGCCGGCGGTGACGTGCAGTTCGTTGGGGTCAAAGAAATAGGACCCCACGGTAATGCGGAAGCGTTTTGCCTCGCCGGTCGGCGGCACGCGTGTGGGCGGCTCCGCAGGAGGCGCTAAGACCTGCTCGCTGTGCGCCAGGTCCTCGAGTCGCTGCCACGCTATCTCATCGGAGGTGTTCGCCCAGCCGCCGGCGAGCGGCCATCCCTGCTGTTTCCATCCTTTGATGCCCGACTCCGCCAGCAGCGCCACATGGGGGAAGCCGAGCTGGACCAAATCTACCGCCGCGCCAAATCCACGAAAGTCCTTGACACAGTAGGGCACGATCACGGCGTTACGGTCGAGGTGCTGCCACTGTCCCCCGTGGAGGTCGTGCCGCGTCATGTGGACCGCGCGCGGCAGGTGCTCCGCTGCGAACTGCTCCGGCTCCCGCGCGTCGAGGAACACAATCGGCCGGCCCTCGCGAATCATCTCCAAGAGGTGCGCCGCCTCCAACCGCGGAATCTCCCACCGCGGCGAGTGTTCTTCCGCTGCCAGGGACAGCGTCACGCCGGCTGGCAGACTCGCCAGGAGCGCGGTGATGCAGAGCGTGGTCAGCGCGCGCATGCCAACCCTCGGTGTACTCTCTGGTGATGAGACTGCATCGGACCCATGTCGTCTACGTCCTCCAGGCGCGGCCTATCGCTGAGGAAGTAGATGGGTTGGCCCGCTTGCGTGCGGCTGAGTTGCCGGCCC
>CAZWYX010000051.1:0-5722 GCA_964638485.1 uncultured Planctomycetales bacterium
TATCGGTTCTTGAGTATACCACACGGCACATTCCACCGGAGTGATGGCGGCTGCTTGACAAAGCCCGCGGCGAATGGGTAGGCTTAATTGAGTTCTTCAGCGAGGCCTCAGCGCTCACTGAAAAACCGAAGGACTGCTAAACGCAAACTCGTCGAAAGGCGAGGACGCAAAACCTCCGGCCTTCGCAGCTCGACAGCGGCACGTGTGGACGAGCTGACAGGTAGCGGGGTTGCCAGCGGACCGTCGCCATCGGAGCATGGTGAGCGGTGACAGCGCACGAGCGCTCGAGATCCTGAAGAGTGCCCGTGCGTCTTTGTTTTTTTTGGCGGGCATGGCATGGGGAGCAGCGCGCGGGGTTCCGAGGACAATCAAATGGCCGTGTGGGGACGGGCGCGAGCATCTTCCGTTTCACCTGGGCAGGCCATGGCTCAACGCGGGGCGACCTTTGTTGAGTTGCTGCTGGCGCTTTTGGTGTTCATCGTGGGCTTGGGCGGAGTGCTGGGGGCGTTTCTGGCTGCCAATGAGTTGGGGGAGCACGCACAGGAGGTCATGGTCGCGCTCGATGATCTGAAGGATGTGCTGGAGGAGATCCATGCGACCCCGTTTGAGAACCTCACGAGTCGATTTCCGGCCGGCGTGGCCAACGGCGGCGCAAGCAACCCCTACGCGACGATGGTCGGCGTGTACGCGTTGCCCGGCGAGCAGATCACCGTCACGTATCCCGCGCAGAGCGGCGATCGCCTGGAGCTGGTGGCCACCCTCGCCTGGGTTCACCGAAGCCGCCTGCGCACCCTCAGCCTTTCAACGGTTCGGACAAGCACTCTGTAGGGGTCCCTGATGATGCGACGCCATATCCCGATGCCACGAGCGGGCTTCACGCTGACGGAGCTCTTGATCGTGAGCGGCCTGACGCTGACGGTGAGCGGCCTCATGTTCGCCTGCGCCATCTACTTGTCGGACTTCTGGCACCTCGCGACGACGCGCCTCGAGCTCCGCCTCGAGGCGCAGCAAGCGGTCGCGCGCATGGCCGCGGAGCTGCAAAGCGCCACGCGCACCGACCAAGGCGGCAGTCCGCCGAACCTCTCCATCCCCGCCACGCCCGCGAACGACCGCGTGCAGTTCTATCTCCCCCAAGATGTGGATGGAAACGGGTTGATCATTGACGCTACGGGCGCCATCGAGTGGGATCAGGCGAACCCTATCCAGTACCAGTACGTGCCAGGCCTGAAGCTGCTGCGGCGGCTGGTGGGCGGCAACCAGACGGTGTTGGCGAACGGGGTGACCAGCGTGGCGTTTTCCGACCAGAGCATCAACCCGGCGCTGTTTGTGGATGAGGTGCGGATCCAGTTGACGCTGCAGCGCACCACGCCGCGCCAGCGGACGGTCTCGGCTGGCGCGACCGCGATTGTGAAGCTGCGCAATTGATGAAGGGGGGATGAGCGATGCGACGGATGCGCGGGCAGGCCCTCGTGATGGCCGCCGTGGTGGTTGGACTGTTCACCATCCTTGGCGGGAGCTTGTTGACTCGCAGCATGGGCGGCATGCAGCAGGCGACCCTCCAGCAGCTCTACGCGGAGGTCTTTTACCTCGCCCAGGGCGGTTTGGAAGATACCCTCGGGCAGTTCGCGGATGCGCTGGCGAATGTCCAGGTCTCTGCCACCGCCAGCCAATATCCGGCGAGCGGGACCCTGACGACCACCTTTAGTCAGACTGCGACGCTGCCAAGCGGAACCACCGCCTCGTCAGTGATGACGGAGCTCGCGCCTGGCCAGCAACTCTTGACTGATCCTGATGGCACCCAAGCCCTCGTCAAGACCTACCATGTCACGACGATGGTCCAGCATCCCCTCAAACCAGGCGTCCGGGTCACGCTGCATCAGGTCATCAACCGGCGCCTGGTCTATACCTTCCAACATACGGTCTTCTACGAGGACGACCTCGAGATCCTTCCGGGTCCGGCGATGACGCTTACGGGACGGCTCCACACGAACAGTGACTTGTACCTCGGAGCCAACGACGAGCTGCGGATCAACAGCGAGTACGTGCGCGCCGCCGGGCACATCTTCAACAAACGTAAGGACGTGGCGATTACGCCACCCGGCGATGTCTCGATCAAGAAGGCTGGGACAGGGGCCTTCTTTGACATGAACGGCCTCGACAGTCCCGATCCCACCTGGGTGCCTGATTCGCAGCAACGCTGGAACGGGACGGTCCAAGACAGCGCCCACGGGGTCACCCAACTGGCCGTGCCGGTGGTGGGGTCGATTCAGCCCGGCGGCTACTATGACCAGCAGGCGGGCCTACGGGTCGTCAATGGCGTGGTCTATCAGGGCAACGCTCAGCTCGTGCCCGGGTTGCACATCCCCTCAGGGACGGTGACGGTGACCACCTCGTTCTACAACAATCGGGAAGGGAAATACGTCCAGATGTATAACGTCGATCTCAAGAAACTCGCCGGGTATGCGAATTGCGACGCCGACCCTGAGGACGAGGTGTGTTTTCCAAACCGTCTGCCTGGCAATGGGCTGATGTACGTGACGGCGGATGGCGTGCCCCCCAGCTATCAGCCGGGCGTCCGTTTGCTCAATGGGCAGCAGATCCATCGCAGCGGCGGCTTGACGATCGTGACCAACGATCCACTCTACCTCCAGGGCAATTACAACACTATCAACAAGCAGCCCTGCGCCGTGATGGGGGATGCGCTCAGTCTGCTCTCCAACAACTGGAATGACGCGACGAGCGCCCAGGGCTTGAGCAACCGGGTTGCTGCCAACACGGCAGTCAACGCCGCCTTTCTGGCGGGGATTAAAACGACCAGCGCCGGCGCCTACAACGGCGGCTTGGAAAACTACCCGCGCCTGCATGAGAACTGGACGGGCAAGACGCTGACGATCCGTGGCTCCTTCGTCGCCCTGTGGAACAGCCAGCTCGCCACCGGGGCCTGGCAGTACGGAGCCCCCCAGTACACGGCGCCGAATCGCAACTGGGACTATGACGCGGACTTTAGTGCACATCCGCCGCCGTTCACCCCGTGGGCGGTCGAGATTCAGCGAGAAGCCTGGTGGAGAGAATAGAGACCACGCCGTGCGCAGGCCGCCCTGTGGGGGGAAAATTTTTCTTCATTCCACCGGAGGCACCACCGGAGACAGCCTGTCGCGCGGAGGCAGCCTTGACAGCGTTCCGATGCCTCAGGTAGTCTTTGAAGAGTGTGTGTCACGAGGACGGTCTATCGAAGCGGTGGGTTGTTCTCTTGTCCGTGATTCCTGGCCGGAACAGAGCACAGGAGTCTGAGTCCGTGAGCATGCGTGATGGCTGATTCATCGGTCCGTCTCGGGGAACTCCGTCGGACGATGGGGAAGATGGAGATCGCCCTCGCCGCCATCGACGAGGCCATCGTGTGGACGGATTCCTCCGGGGCGATTCAATGGTGTAATGCCGCCTTCGAGCGGCTCCTCGAAGAGCGTCATCACTCGATCCGCGGTCTCCTCCTTCAAGACGCCTTGCCGCTGACGCCCTCCGACTCGCGTCCTCATCCCGTGGTCGAGGTCTTGCGCCGTCGCGTGAAAGTGAAAGGCATCTATGAGCTGCCGCGGGCTCATGGGCATCGGACCATTGAGCTGCGCGGCACTCCGCTCTCTGACGCGGGGCGCGCCAAGACCGCTGAGGCGGGTGGCGTCTTCACGATTCACGACATCACGGAGCGCGAGCAAATCGAAGAGCTGCTCGCCCAGCGGGCGTCGGAGCTGACGGTGCAGCGGATGACCGCCATGGACTGCGCGCAAGACCGGCGCATCCTGGCGGCCATCGTCGAATCCTCCCATGATGCGATCATCAGTTGGAATCTCCAGGGCATCGTCACGAGCTGGAATCAAGGAGCTCAGCAGCTCTACGGCTACACCGCCCCCGAGATGGTGGGCCAGCCCATCTCCCGGATCTTTCCGCAGGGCCAGCAAGACGACGCGCTCGCGATGTTGGAACGCATGAAGCGCGGCGAATCGGTGAGGCATCTGGAGTCCAGCCGGGTGCGCCGCGACGGCCAGCCGGTGCGCGTGTCGCTGAGGTTCTCTCCGATTCAAGACGCCGAGGGGCAGCTGGTCGGCGTGTCGACCATTGCGCGGGATGTGACCACGCGCTACCAGAGCGAGCAAGAGCTGCGGACGAGCGAGGAGCGTTTCAAAACGTTCATGGATCACAGCGCGGCCATTGCCTTTATGAAGGACGGGGAGGGACGCTACCTCTATGTGAATAAGCCCTTCGAGGAGCGTTTCCAAGTCACCAACCTTGAGTGGCGAGGCAAGACGGATTTTGATCTCTGGCCGGCCTCCACGGCCGTCGCGCTGCGCGAGCATGACGCCGCGGTCTTCGAGACGAATCGATCGGTGGAGCGGATTGCAACCGTCCCCACGCCGGATGGCGCCTCGCACCATTGGTTAGTGTACAAGTTTCCGCTCCCGGACAGCTGGGGCAAGCGGCTGCTGGGCGGCATCGGGCTGGACATCACCAAGCGCAAGCGCGCGGAAGAACTCAAGGATGAATTCCTCAGCAAAGCCTCTCATGAATTGCGCACGCCGCTGGCCGTCATCACCGAAACCGTCGCCTTGATGGTGAACGGCGCCTTGGGTCCCACGACGGACGAACAGCAGCAGTTTCTCCAGAACGCCAATGGGCAATTGGAACGCCTGGGCGGATTGCTCAATGATTTGCTGGATCTCTCCAAGATCGAGGCGGGTCGGATGACGCTGGAACGGGAACAGCTCGACCTCGATGAGGTCTTGCGGGACGTGTGCCACACGATGCAGGTGGGGGCGAAGGGGCGCCGGCTCATCTACCGGCCCACCAACATTCCTGCGGTGTTCGCGGATCGCAATCGCCTGATGCAAATCCTGATGAATCTGCTCTCGAACGCCATTCGGTTTACCCCTGAAGGGGGGACGGTGACCTTGGAGGCGACCACGCTCAACCCGTTCGTCGTCTGTTCGGTGGCGGATACGGGGCCGGGGATTCCCCAGGAGCAGCTCGGTAAACTCTTCACGAAATTTGAGCAGCTCACGCAGCCGACGGCGGATCAGCGACGGGGCACCGGATTGGGATTGGCGATTTCGAAGGAACTGGTGCAGTTGCACGGCGGCAGCATTCGGGTGGATTCCGAGCTCGGCCATGGAACGACGTTTACGTTCACGCTCCCGGTCTACCATCAGGACAGCGCCTTTGCCGTCCTGTTTGAGGAGGCCGTGGCCGAGGCCAAGGAGCATGGTGGCGTGTTCGGCCTGCTGCTCATGGAGCCTCACGCCTTTTGCAGCCAATGGGCGAGGAGCCTCCATGTGTCGCCGTCGGAGGCGGTGTGCGAATTTGGCAAGCGCGTCAGAGAAAGCCTTCGTCAAGATCGGCTGTTCCTGTTTGAGGATGGCGGTATGGCCATTCTCGTCGTGACGGATCAGAAGGGCGTGGAGGCCATCCAGCGCCGGTTCCAGGCGATGAGCCAGCGCCTCGTGAGCGCGCCCCAGGCTGAGGGTGTTTCGCGGTTGCAGATCGCCACGGCGATGTATCCTGCCCAGGGGCAGGACCCGGAGGCGTTGCTGGGACAGGCGCGCGCCGGATTGATCCATGTCGATGGCACAGGACCGTGAGGTCGATGAGGAGGGAGCTGACATGGGAGAGACGATGACGAAGAAAAAGCGGATCTTGCTGGTGGATGATGAGCCGGCGGTGCTCATGGTCGCGC
>CAZWYX010000052.1:0-4472 GCA_964638485.1 uncultured Planctomycetales bacterium
AAAAAAAGACAGCTATAACACATTGATATACCATGAGATACGATCATGCACAGGGGAGCGTGGTCGCGGTTTCACAACGGGGTGTTGTTGTCAGGCGGGTGACGAGCTGGTTACGGGCGGCGGGGGCGGGCGAGGAAGGAGGTCAGATTTTCTGCGGCGGGGTCTCGCGGGGTGGGGGGTGGAGTCGGTGGCTCACGGAGCGCGGCCTGCTCAAGGTGGGCCTCGAGCGCCTGCTCGACAAACTCCCCCTGGGTGAGGCGGTGCTCAGCACAGTAGCGCTGCACCCGCTCCTTGACGAGCGCGCGGATTTTTACTACATATGGCACACGCGGCGGACTCTTTTCCATCAGCCTGCACCCAGTGTACAGCATAGCATACATTCTGCTCCTAATGCAAGATGAAATTTTACTCGGCGCGGTACTCGATGGGCAGGCGAAAGCGGATGTCGGAGAGGCGCGTACCTGGGGGAAACGCGGGGAAGGGCGCGGCGGGGCGGGCGCTGCCCAGGCGAGGCTCAAGTTAACTCGATGCGCCTGCACGCGAGTCCGCTACCGATAGACCTCGCGACGGTGTTTGACGCGGTAGACGTAGACCGTTTTCTCGCGATCCGCAATGCGGTACAAGAGACGGTAGTGGCCAATCCGCAGGCGATAGCCTTCCTCGCCGGTGAGTTTCACACTGCCGTAGGGGCGAGGTTCGTGGTTCAGGCGCTTGAGGCGCGCGCTGATCCGCGAGAACTCAGTGAATGGGAGATCATCCAGATCGCGCTGAGCGCTGGGGAGCAGTTTAATCTGGTACACTTAGCGCTTGTGCCGTTGGGCGAGGTAGGCTGGGAGTTCAATGGCAAGGGCTTCTTGCGATTTGAGCCGCTTGAAGTCCGCGAGGTCCTCGAGGAGCTCCTCCCGCGCCAGTTGTTCCTGCAGCGCCTTCTCGACGAAATGGCCCTGCTTGAGTCCTCGCTCCGCGCAGTAACGCTGAACCTGTTCCCTGAGTAGGGCGTTGATCTTTACCGCATAAGGGACTTTAGGGTGGGCTTTCTGAAGCATGCGTTCCTCCGCTACCGAGTATAGCATACTATTGCATGATTTGTCATATTTAAGTTTATTCCCCACGGTACTCGATGGGCAGGCGAAAGCGGATGTCGGAGAGGCGCGTACCTGGGGGAAACGCGGGGAAGGGCGCGGCGGCCTCGATGGCCTCGCGCGTCCGCTGGCGGAGGAGGTGATCGTCGCTGCCCTCGATGAGGGGCATGCCCACGAGACTGCCGTCCCGTCGTACCGTCAGAGTCACCACGAGCGCCTGGGCCGGTCGCTGCAGTCCGGCGTAGGCGCCGACCAAGGCGCGCTGCAGGCGCTGCTGCAGGGCCTGGCGGTAGGCCGGCGTGACCGATTCGCCCGACGAGGTCTCGTAGGCGAGCGGCGTGGTGGCCAGTTGCTTGGCCGCCGCGGGCGCTTTCTCGGCGACCTGCTCAAACTCCAACAGCGGCTCGTCACCGGAGATGATGTAGGGTGTCAGGAAAATAATCGTCTCGGTTTTCTTGAGGGTGTCTTTGGCGCTGCGGAAGGCGTGCTTGAGGAGCGGCAGATCACCCAACAGCGGAATTTTGTCCTGTGTCTTTTCCACGCGGTCCTCAATCAAGCCGCCGATGATGATGGTCGTCCCGCTCTTCAAGAGGACGTTCGTGTCCACCTCGGAGGTTTTGACGATGGGGATTTCGTTCCCTTGCGCGGTCTTCAGCGCCCGATCCACCGAGCTCACCTCCGGCCGGATTTTCAAGCTGACAAACCCGTCGGACTTAATCATCGGTGTCACCGTCAGGTTGACACCGACATCCACAAACGTCACCTGCTCGGCCGATGTCGTCGGTGAGCCGCCGCCAGGGGTCACGACGGTGGTCGTCACAAATGCCTCTTTCGTCCCGATGAGAATTTTCGCCTCTTGCCCTTCCGTGACGGCGATGCTGGGACTCGAGACGATGTCGGTCTTCCCCACCGACTGCAGCGCTTCCAGGAGGACGGTCAAAGCCACATTGCTGCCCGTGTACCTCAAGGCCCAGCCCTTGACGGCGCCGCCTAAGACGTCGCCTAAGTTGTCGAAGCTGGCGCGCGTGTCCGAGTCGAGGGCGCTCAGCACCGCCTTCCAGTCAATGCCCATCGTCTGTGTGTCGGTGAGCGTGACCTGGACGATCTTGGATTCGATCAACACTTGGCGCGTTTTGGCATCGAAGGCACGTACCATGCTGTCCACTGTCGCGATGACCGACGGCAAATCCGTCACGATCAGTTTGTTGGTGCGGACATCCGTTTGGAGCGTGCCGATGTTCGGCGTCAAGACCGCCTCAATCTGGGGTTGGATGTCGGCGACCGTCGCGTACTGGAGCTCCCACACGTACGTTTGGGTCGGCACGTCGAGGTTGCTGACGACGGTGCGCAACTGCTCCACTTTGCCGGGGAGGTCCACGAGGATCACGGTGCTGGAGGCCTCGTCCACGACGACGCGCCCGACGTTGGACTTGAGTTGATTGAGCACCGTCGCCACCGAGGCGGCCTTCGCATAGCGCAAGGAGACGATCTCGACCGCCTTGCGATCCTGGAATTTCTCGCCGTAGAGCAGTTCATAGTCGCGGGCAGTCAAGACGGTGATGAGGTCGCCGCGTCGCTCGTAGGCGAGATCGTTGGCGGCGACGATCACTTCGAACGCCTCCCACAAAGCCACGTCTTTCACGAAGAGGGTGACGCGGCCGGTGAGGTTGCGTCCCGCGACGAAACTCAAATTGCCCTTCTGCGACAGGAGTTTTAAGACATCCAGGATATCCACGCCTTTGAGATCGAGGGAGATGGACGCGTCCCCGCCCGGTGGTGGCAGGGGCAGGAGTTCCAGCGACTGGGCGTGGAGCGGCGAGCTCGCCATCACGCTCATGACGAGGATCCACGTCACCATACCTCGTCGTCGAGTGCGTGCGCTCATAGGGTTCCCGTGCCGGGTGCGTTGTTCGTTATTCGTCGTTCGGTTCATGGTTCGCGGGTTCCTGGTGACATCGTTACAGGTGGAGCTCCAGTTGGACGCCTTGGTAGTCTAACGTGACCCGCCCCTCGGTAATTTTCTTGACCTGAATGCCGGCGCCGAACGTCTCGCCTTCGCGCACGAAGTAGGACTGCTGCGTCTGCGCATCAGCGATGATGGCTTGGGGCGGTGTCCCATCCACGATCCCCACGAGACTGAACTGTGCGGTCGCCTGCTGGGCGGTCGCCACGTCACGCCGACTCGCGGTGGCCACTCCCGGCGCGGCTTGAAACAGCTCGCGCTCACGAAACGCCGGCAGCTCCGACGTCGTCGCTGGCATGCTCGTGGACGGTGCGACCGAGGGCTCGGCGGCTCCCACCGACGGGGTCTCCGTCGAGACGACGAACGCAACCGGTTGCACGAGCCGCACGATGATCCACCCGATCCCGATGACGAGACACGTCGCCAGCGCGATGTTCACGACGGTGATCGGGGTGATGCGGAACGGCCAGCGGATGCGCACGCGCACGGGACGCCGCGTCGGGACTGGGCTGGCCGTGGTTGCCGACGGTAGCCCCGTCGGCGAGACGGGGCGCTTACCGCGGATGAGATTGAGCAGCCGCTCCTCAGGCGACGACATGCGTTCCTCCCTGCCAGCGCGCTTCCTCGTGGAGCAGGGCGCGCACGATCTCCTCGTCCACGATGGATTTTTCCTGCATCACCGCGGCGGTGAGCGCGTGGTGACACAGGAGCGCGATCCGTCGCGGATAGCCTTGCGTAAACTCGTAGATGAGGTGAGTGGCTGCGGGGGCAAAGAGCGCGCGCCCGTCGGCGAGGCCCGCTTGCTGGAGACGAAACTGAATGAGCGCGGTGGTTTCGGTCTCATCGAGGGGATTGAGGATGTACTTCAGCGCGGCGCGATCCACGAAGTTGCGAATGCGGTTGAGGCGTGGCAACAGTTCCATCTGGCCGAAGATCACCAGTTGCAGCAGTTTGAATTCATTCGTCTCGTAGTTGAGGAGCACGCGCAATTCCTCCAGGAGCGCTGGGGTGAGCTTCTGCCCTTCATCCACGACGAGGACGACCATGCGCTGTGCTTCGACCCCCTGGTGAAACAGATAGCGCTCGATGGCCTCGCGACAATCCAGCGTGGATTTGAAGGCCGGCAGGACGTTGAAGAGTCGCGTGAGGTGCGTTAAAAATTGAAACTCGGAATCGTACGTCGGATCGAGCAGCATGTGCAAGGCGATCTGCGGATCGTCGCCTAAGTGACTCATGAGCATCCGCGCGAGGGTGGTTTTGCCGGTCCCGACATCGCCGAGGATGAGACTAAGGCCCCGCCGGAGGCGAATGGTGATTTCCGCGCGCTGCAGGGCTTGCTGGTGAGAGGTCGAACGATAAAAAAACGCCGGATCCGGGCTGGTGGAAAACGGCTCACGGTTGAGACCGAGCACTGCAAAGTAACTCAT
>CAZWYX010000052.1:4572-5628 GCA_964638485.1 uncultured Planctomycetales bacterium
CTCATGGGGCACCGTTCGTTACACGTCGCACGTCCCGCGGCAACGGGCAGCGTATCGTCCTGCGTCCAGCGTCCGGCGGCAACGCTTGGCGTGTCGTCCCACGTCTGACGTCGGACGTGAGACGATACGCTACTTCGCGGCCGCTAGACGTTGGACGCTGGACAGTCATGGTGCATGGCTCGTGAGCTGCTTGCGAATGGCTGCGAGAGACTGCCCCGACCGCCGCAGGGCGCGAATCTTGGCCAACTGGGCGATCGTCTCCTCATCAAAACACCGAAACCGCGTCTCAGGACTCCGACCGGATTCATGAATCAGCCCCAGCTTCAGATAGTACTTTAAGGTATACACCGAATACCCTGTCTTATGCGCTAAGTCCTTTATTAGATAGAAGTTACTAGTTACCACTCTATTCACTCTCTATATAGAGAGCAACTATACCTGAGAAATCACCATTTGTCAAGGGGGATTGATCGGGAGTGTGCTATGCGTGGAGGGATGGGAGAAGGGTGAAAAGAGAATCGGTAGTTAGGTCGTTACCGCAATAGAGAGCACTGACATTCGTCTTCTTTCTGTTGCCAGTACCACGGTGCTGGGGTAAAGTTGGGCGGCGTATTCGGAGAGTAGCTGGCGTTGGCTCCAGAACTGCTACCGCCTCCCTGCTGATTTGCCTGATTGCCTCCCTGCTGACCTGCAATGAGTGTTGATAGGAGGTTAGGAATAGGTAAAATCTCTGCAATTTTGTCATCTAAGAAACTACCTAGAACTCCCAAGGCTTCTTCGATCTCCTCTATTCCTGACATAAACTTAATAAGATCAATGAGGGAATCAGTATCCTCAAAATCAAACGGTCCTCTGACTTCGCGCTCATGTTTTCCCACATCACCAAGGATGATGACTCCGAATCGCGTCACTTCATCTCTTGAGTCGTACTCTAGACTTCCGATGAAACCGATGCGTGTCACCTCATGTTTTCCGAGAGAGGGTTTACCAGAGGGAAGGGGCTTGTTGTAAGCACCAATAGGCACGGATAATGCAAAGTAAGGATATCCTCGTGGG
>CAZWYX010000053.1:0-5626 GCA_964638485.1 uncultured Planctomycetales bacterium
CCCTGGTCTTTAGGCTGAGAACCTAACGTCCTAGGCCAGACTAGACGATGGGGCCATCCCACCACCTGCCGGTTGGCCCGCCAGGGCCAATGTTCTTTGAGCGCACCGCTACCGCTCCCCTACACTTCCATTCGTTGCGGTGCGCCCGGTTAGGTGGTGGGACCGAACGCCACAAAAGCTAGAAGACAAGGAGTGGCCCATCCTCGCTTCTAGCTTCGCGAATCCCCCACCCCCCGACTCAAAAAGGTACAGGAAAGTGTAACACAAGAGTCTTCCTAGGTCAAGTACAAATCATCAGTTACAACAGGTGCGAGTTTTATGCTAAGCTTAGATATTGCGGTGGGAGGTGGGGATGGTCAAACTCGCTACGGCTGCCACAACCTCGGTAGGGGTGGGTTGGAGTTCAGACCAGGAAGGCTACCGCGCTGGCTGTCAGGCAGCCCAGCAGGCCCGGCAGGCCCTGGGTGTAGATCGGATAGACCTCGCCTTCCTGTTTGCCTCACCTCGGTTAACCCCTGACCGCCTTCTCAAAGGCATCCAAGAAACGCTGGGTCATGTGCCCCTCATCGGCGGCACCGACGCCGGCGAGATCTGCCCAGCCGGCCCCCTCCAGCGCTCCGCGGTGCTGCTGCTCGTGACCTCGGAGGACATGCATTTTGCCCTCGGCGCTGCGCAGCAACTGAGCGCCGCCCCCCGCACCGCTGGCTATGCGATGGCCAACCAATGCGCGCGCACCGAAGCGAAATCCCAGCGACGCGCGTGCCTGCTGTTGGCCGATGGGCTGACCGGCGCGCAGCAAGAGCTCATTCTCGGCGTGCAAGATGTGCTCGGGTACAGCTTTCCCCTGGTGGGCTGCCTGGTGGGTGATGACCTGTTGTTCCGCCGCACCTATCAGTTCTTTCACGAGGAGGTGCTCAGCGACAGCGTGGTGGGAGTCCTCATCGCCGGCGATGTGCGCCTGGCGGTGAGTGCTCGTCATGGCTGGACCGCGGTCGGCCAACCCCACCGCGTCACCCGTGCCGCACACAACATCCTCTATGCGTTGGACGGTGCGCCTGCCGCGCGCGTCTACGAGCAGTACATGGGCCAGGAGGAACTGGTGAGGATGCGCGGCCATCTCTGGTCGCAGGCCATGATCGCCTATCCGTTGGGCATGTCGGTGACCGGTGAGGAGGAGCTGCTCCTGCGCAACGTGGTGCACGTGGGTCAGGATGGGTCGCTCACCTGTGCGGGCGATATCCACGAGGGTAGCTTCATGTGGCTGATGGTGGGCACCCGCGAGTCAGCGATGGATGCCGCCCGGCTGGCGGCGCGCCACGTGCGCGAGTCGCTGCAGCACCTGGCGTGGGCGCTGGTGTTTGACTCGGTGGCCAGACGACGGCTGTTTGGCCGCCATGCGGATCAGGAACTCGCCGCGATCCGCAGCGAGCTCGGCGCGCAGACACCGCTGATCGGCTGCTACACCTACGGCGAGCAAGCCCCCTTACGTGCGGCGGTGCATCGCGGGCGCTCCTATCTCCACAACGAGACCGCCCTCGTCATCGGGCTCGGAGCGTAACGATGTCCCGCTGGATGACGAGCGTACTGTTCGTCATGACCATCACCTTCATCGTCATCCTCGTGATGACCGTCCCCCAGGAATTCCTCCTCTGGAAACGGCTCAGCGCGGTCTTCCTCTTCCTCGTCTTCCTCTCCCTGATCATCCAGTATGAGCTGGAGCGGCGGCGCGCCCAAGAGCTCGATCACCTGAAAACTGCCTATGACGCCTTTGATGAACAGGCGAAGCTCATCATCAAAACCGACTTGGAACTCAACCGGACCCAGGAAGAATTGGACAAAAAAGTGCAAGCCCTCATGACCCTCCAGGCCTGGGGGCAGCGCACGCGCGCGCTCACGAACCTCGAGGCGCTGCTGACGCAGTTTGACGAGCCGCTCGTGACCCAACTCGGCTATGACAAAGGCTTCCTGGTGATCTATGCGGCCGAAGGGCTGACCCCCCGCTGGCAGCGCTGGACCGGGTTTCGCGAGGAGGATCCGCAAGTCCTCCTCGAGGGCCTGCGTCGCTGTCCCGAATGGCCAACGCTCGTGGTGGGACGCCAGCCCCTCCTCCTGAACCAGCCAGACGCCAAGCCAGGCTTTGAACAGCAGGCCCTGCAGCTCTGCGGCTTGGCCTCGCTCGCGGTGGTGCCGCTGCCGCTGAAAGATGAGCTGGTGCACGGCGTCGTAGCCATGGGCCACGAAGGGCTCTACGCGCACGTCACCGCCGGTGATTGCGACTTGCTTTCGATCCTGGCCACACAACTGGCCACCGACATGGAAAACGCCCAGCTCTACGAACAGCGCTGGGAAGCGCAACACGCGCTGGAACTCAAAGTCCAAGAGCGCACCCGCGAGCTCGCCCACGCCAACGAGGAGCTCCAGCGCCTCAACCGCGCGAAGAGTGAGTTCGTCAACGCCGTGGCCCACGAGCTGCGCACCCCCTTGACCTCGATCAAAGGCTATGCCTCGGTGCTGCGCTCCGGCCAACTGGGCCCCATCGCCACCGCGCATGCGGAGCGGCTGGCCAAAATTGACAAACACTCCGACGATCTCACCCAGCTCATTAACAACCTGCTCGACATCTCGCGGATCGAGGCCGGGAAGGTCGCGATGGAGATCCAGCCGATTGCGGTGCCGACGCTGTTCAAAGAGGTGGACGACTTGGTGCGCCCGCTGGTCGAGGAGCGGCAGCTCACACTCACCCTGCAGGATGGGCGCGTGGCGACGGTCCACGCCGATCCCCAGCAGCTCAAGCGGGTCTTGATGAACCTGCTGTCGAACGCGATCAAGTACACCCCACCCCACGGCACGATTCGCGTGGAACTCGAGGAGCAACGCGACCAGGTCTTCATGCGCGTGCGGGACACTGGGGCCGGGATTCCGACGGAAGATCTGCCGCGCGTGTTCGACGAGTTCTATCGCGCGAAGACCCCGCTGAACGAGCAGGTGAAAGGCACCGGCTTGGGGTTGACGCTTGTCAAACGCATTGTCGAGGCGCACGGGGGGCAGATCTGGGCGGAATCGCACCTGGGACAGGGCAGTACGTTTGTCGTGACCTTGCCTCAGCAACAGAAGGACATGTCCGCAACCGATGCGACGAGAAAAGATTCTCATCGTAGATGACGATCCTGATATTCGCGACATCCTGCACTTAAGCCTCCACGCGGAAGGCTACGAGATCGTGGAGGCGGGTGATGGCGAGGAGGCGCTCACGGCGGTGCAGCGCAGTGCGCCGGACCTCGTGATCCTCGACTTCATGATGCCCAAGCTCGACGGGGGGGTGGTGTGTCAACGCCTCAAGAAAGACCTGTTGCTGCGGCACCTGCCCATCATCATGCTCTCGGCGCGCGGCGATCCGCCCGACAAGGTGCGGGGGCTGGATGCGGGTGCCGACGACTACATCGTCAAACCCTTCGAGCCGCGGGAACTGTTGGCGCGGGTGCGGATGGTGTTGCGACGCACCGCGCAAGATCTTGACGCCAATCCCCTGACGCGCCTGCCCGGGAACGTCTCGATCCAGCGCGAGCTGGAACTGCGCCTGATGCGTCAAGCGGAGCAACCGTTTGCGGCCTGCTACATTGACCTCGACCACTTCAAGGCGTTCAACGATCGCTACGGGTTTGAGCGCGGCGATGAAGCGATTCGCGAGACGGCGCGCGTGCTCCTGCAGGCCCTCCAGGCGGTCGGGCATCCGGATGACTTTCTGGGGCACATCGGGGGGGATGATTTTCTCCTCATCACGGCGCCGGAGCGCGTCGAGGCCCTGTGCCATTGGATTGTGACCGAGTTCGATCGTGTCGTGCCCAGTCTCTACCATCCTGAGGACCGCAGTCGCGGCCACATCGTGGCGAAAGACCGGCAAGGCGCGGTGAAGCAGTTTGGGTTTGTGACGATCTCGATCGGCGTCGTCTTGAGTGCCCAGCAGCCCTTCCAACATGTGGCCGAGCTGGCTGAGCGCGGCGCGGAACTGAAGGCCTATGCGAAGCAGTACGACCGCAGTCTGTACGTGAAAGAGCGGCGCGGCGGCGAGCCGGATCTCAAGTCCTGACATCTCCCTCGCAGCAACCGGTATATCTGAAATTCAGAATTTCAGATATATTCATATCTGCTGACATTCCAGCCGTTTCATCTATGCCAATGGCGATTACTTGTGCAGGAACAACTGCGAGAGTAACAGGCAGGTCTTGAGGCGTTCGAGGGAGATGGGTTTGGTCACATACTCAAACGCGCCCATCCCCAGGCACTTGCGGCCGACCTCTTCGTCTTCCACCGCGGTGACCATCACGACCGTGACGTGCGAATCCAGGGCGCGGATGCGGCGGAGGCACTCCATCCCATCTATCTCCGGCAGGCGGATGTCCAACAAGATGATATCGGGATGGTGGCGCTGGAGGCTGGCCAACGCGTCGTAGGCGGTGTAGGCGATGAAGGCCTTATACCCCTCGCGCAGGAGGAAGTCTCTCAGAATGTCGCAGACCTGGGGCTCATCGTCTACCACTAAGACGCTGGTACCCCGGAAGTGCTCTGGTCTGAACGCCGTCCCTGCTTCGTCAGCCATGGTCCCGTCCTTACCGGAAGCCGACTTAACTATCCACTGTTAGACTATAGCATATTCCTTTCACCCCATCAAGGGAGGCATGATTATTTATAACTTATTTTGTATAAGTAGGTTATGGTTATTTTGATGGGCACTAGACCTCATGCCAACCGAGGCTAGACTGCTGCGCTGAAGGAGCAAGGGTCAGAGCTCAGAAGCCAGAGAGCAGAAGGCAGCTTCGCGCTCACCCTGCCGGCCGCGAAGGGGGCGGGACCAGCACAGTGTGTGAGCGCCCGAGCGGGCAGGGTGCCCCGACAACAGTTGGGGCGAGCGAGGGCGTGAACCCAAGCGACGCTGGGGCACGCTGGGACCCAGCGAGCGGCTGTGCAGTCCCGCCGCCCTGAGCCAGGCCGGAGAGGGTACCGTGTCGCCTCGTGCTCCACAACGGAGCAGCGACTCGGACAGAGCCCTGCGGTGTTAGAAGCGGCGGTGGGCGTGGTAGCTGCGGTAGAGGTGCTCGAGCAACTGGACGCGCTGGTGGTCGTTCAAGTCCACAAACTGGCACCCGAGGCCGCGGACGACTCCTCCCACGGCACGTTCGACGCGGACGACGCGGGCGCGACAGCTCAAGGGCTGCGCCATACTGGGCAGGCGCACGTGGAGGGTCACCACCGTGCCCTGCGGGAGTTCCCGCGTGGTGCGCAGAAACACCCCCTCAGGCGAGATGTCCTCGCTCGCCAGGGAGGGCCACTCCTCCCCTGACGGCTGTCCTTGCTCCGTCAGGCAGTAGACGTTGGCGAGGGTGGCGTCAATGGTGATGCGGCGAAACTTGCGACGGTTCTTGGGTCTGCGCATGCGTGACAGTTCCTGCACAGCAACGGGATACTTACGCCCTAGCATAGCAAATTCACGGCGCGGTTGCAACGCGCACATCTGGCGAAACCTGCGGTCGAACCAGCGTGGGCCTGTCAGGAGGCGACTCGCCCAGCACCGAGGGCAACACCATGACCATCGCGGCCAAGCACCAAAAGGGCTCCATGACGCGCACGA
>CAZWYX010000054.1:0-5558 GCA_964638485.1 uncultured Planctomycetales bacterium
CGCTACTACTTTAAACTCTACGCGCTCGACACGACGCTCACGTTGCCGCCGAAGGCGACGAAAACGCAACTGCTCAAGGCGATGGAAGGCCACATCGTGGGACAGGCGGAGCTGATGGGGACGTACCAGCGGTCACGCTAGTCGCAAGACAAGGCACTTCGCCGCACCGCCCGCCTTCACAAATTCCGAGAAGTCCAGCTCAATCACGCGCCAGCCATGCGCGCGGAGCTTGCCTTTCGTGCGCAACGTTAACCCGCGAGGCGCAATCAAGGTACATCCCACCGGAATCGCGTTGCACACAAACCGCAGCGCCTCGGCGCGCGAGACGACGATCGGCTCCTTGACGTAGCGCGCCAACACCTTCCTCGCGTACCCATCGAATGCCCCTGGGTAATACAGCGCTGAGGTCGCGGAGAGCGGACAGAAGCAGGTGTCGAGGTGATAGAACTTTGGGTCCGTGAGCTCCAGCGACACCACCTCACAGCCAAGCCGTTTCCCGATGGCGTGGTGCGCCCGCACGTCTGAGCGGAAACGGTAGCCGAAGAACAGCCGCTCACCCAGCCACAGCGCGTCGCCCTCACCCTCGAAACGTAACTGCGCCGGCAGCCGATGCACGTGGTAGCCGCGCGCGCGAAACCACCGCTCGACGTGCGGCGCTTCGCCTTGCCGCTCAGAATAGCGGAAGTTGCTGCGGATGAACGCGCGGCCGTGCACCAACCCGGCGTTGGCAGTAAACGCGAGGTCTGGCTGGCGCTGGAGGGGTGGCAGCAACTGGACGCGCGCGCCGAGTCGTTGCGTGAGGGCCCGATACAGACGTTCCCACTGCCGTCGGGCGCGGCTCGCGACGACCTGATGCCTCAGATGCATCCAGGGATTGATCTCGTAGGCGATGCGAAAGTAGGTGGGACGACACAGGAGGAAAGTCGGCGAACCGCGAACAGCGAACCGCGAACCGTGGCTGGCGTGAGACACGTTAGCGACGGCGGAGTTGCTGGAGGAGTTCGCGCAGGAACGATTCGCTATCCATCACCAGCCCTAAGCTCTGAAACGAGCCGCGGTCGGTCAACTTCGTGACAACAGCGGGATTGATGTCCACGCAGACCGTTTTGACCGTCGCTGGCAGCAAGTTGCCGGTTGCCACCGCATGGAGAGTGCTCGCGATCATGAGCGCCAACCCCACGCCGGCGACCGCGCTGCGCATCCGGTCTTGCGCCACCATCGTGTCGGTCAGCACATCAGGTAAGGGTCCGTCATCGCGAATTGAGCCGGCGAGCACGACGGTCACACCGTGCCTGACACAGGCGTGCATGATACCGCCTCGCACTACGCCAGCTTGCACCGCCTGCCGGATGCCGCCGAGTCGGCGGATCGTGTTGATCGCACGCATGTGATGCTCGTGCCCCTCGCGCGCGGGGATCCCGCGATCGAGGTGAATGCCGAGGGACGTACCGTAGAGCGCGTACTCGATGTCGTGCGTGGCCAAGCCGTTGCCCGCGAACAGGACATCCACGAAACCACGACGGATGAGTTGCTCAAGATAACCAGCCGCACCGGTGTGGACGACCGCGGGACCGGCCACGACGAGAATTTTCTTGTGCCGTCGTCGCATCGCACGCATCTCATCGGCTAACGCCCGGATGATCCGCGTCTTCGGACGCTCCGAGGAGACAGCGCTTCCCATAAACTGGAACACTTCAGGGGAGCGCGAGCGCTCAAGGGGTGTCACTCGCACACCGATCGAGCCGCAGACGACCACATCGCCTTGGCGCACGCGATGCATGGGCAGACAGCGCGCCTGTCCACTCGAGCGGTTCACCGCGATCCCACAGTCCATTTCCGTCGGTGTCACGCGCGCCCAGCGGCCTTTCAGTCGCACCCACGTGGGCAAATTCGTCGTCGAGTAAAAGCCCTCTGGAAAGACGCCGTCTTTTGGCGCGCGCTTCAGCTCCGCATCGCGCTGGGCTGCCACAACCGCCCCGTGCTGCTCAATGCGCTTCAGGAGCTCCTGGAGATGCGCGCGCGAGGAGGCGCAGACTCGAATCTGCGCAGCGCTGGGATCGCTCTTGCGCTTGCCCACCGCAATGCGCAGGATCTCGAAGCTGCCGCGGTGGTCCATGATGTCATCCAGGACCTTGGGCAGGAGGAGTGAATCAATGATGTGGCCTTTGAGTTCCACCACTTCTGAAACCATGACTATCTCTCCTTCTTGATTATAGCACGCCGCCACGCTCCGGGCTGCGGGCACGCAAAGACGCCCTCCACCGCCCCAGCGAGGCGGCGGGGGCTCGTGTCTCGGCCTCACTCTCCGCCTGCGGCGGAACCATGCCCGTTCGGCCTCCGACACGCTTTGCTTAGCCCGCACCCTTCGCGGGCGGCTTGCAGCGTGGGGCAACCAATGGAAGGGAAAACCCAGTTTGTCCCTCTCCGAGTAATTCTGCTACACTTATATCAGGAGGGGTGGATGAGGGGGCTCGTGGTTGATCCCAAGATCGAAGCCAAGACGCAGGCGCTGGGACGGGAACTGTTTCGCATCGCCCATGACGCGGAGCAGCGCATCCCGCCGTGGAACCGCTGGGCGCAGCAGGTGTTGGCCTGGTGCTTAGGCGATCCCGCCGTCAAGTCCAGGGTCCTGCGCTTCGTGGATGTCCTCCCCAGCCTCACGACGCCGCAGGCGGTGGTGCACCACCTCCACGACTACTTTCCCACGGAGGGTTTGCGCCTGCCACCGCTGTTGCGCGCGGGAGTTGCGGTCGCGCGTCCAGGACTGTTGACCACGCGCGCCACCGCCGCGGCCGTCCGCCATCTAGTCGAGCAGATGGCGCGGCAGTTCCTCATCGGTGCGACGAGTGACGAAGCCCTCGCGGGTATCGCGCGCCTGGAGGCGCTGGGCATGGGATGCAGCCTCGATCTCCTCGGTGAGGCGGTGACCAGCGAGGCCGAAGCCGACCGGTACGTGGCGCGATACCAGACACTCCTCCTCCAACTCATCCAGGCCACACGCAGCACCGCCGGTCCGCCCCTGCTGGAGTGCGCTGGGCCGCGCGTGAATCTCTCACTCAAACCCTCAGCGTTGACGAGCCACTTCAATCCGCTGGCGTTGGAGGCCAACGGCCTTCTCGCGCTGGAGCGGTTGCGGCCGTTAGCGCGGTTGGCCAAGGAGCATGGCGCGTTCCTGCATCTCGACATGGAGCAGTTTGCCGGGCGCGATGTGACGGTGGCGCTGGCGAAGCGTCTGCTCGACGACCCTGCGTTCCATGATGCGCCACTGGGACTCGTGGTGCAGGCGTATCTGACCGACGCTGAGAGCCTGGTGCACGATCTCCTCGCCTGGCTCAAGCACCACCGCGCGACCCTGACCATCCGGCTGGTGAAGGGGGCCTACTGGGATGCTGAAGTCGTGCAGGCCAGGCAACACGGCTGGCCTGAGCCGGTCTTCCTCGACAAAGCCGCCACCGATGCCAACTTTGAGCGCTTGACAGAGGTGCTGCTCTCGCATCACGAGCTCGTGCGCACCGCGATTGCCTCCCACAACGTGCGCAGTGTGGCCCACGCCCTGGCCGTCGCTGAAACGCTCAAGGTGCCGCGCGACCGGTTCGAGTTGCAGTTGCTCTACGGCATGGGCGATCCGATCAAACTGGCGCTGGTGCAAATGGGATATCCTGTCCGTGTGTACGCGCCGTATGGCGAGCTGATTCCTGGGATGGCGTATTTGGTGCGGCGGCTCCTCGAGAACACGGCGAACGAGTCGTTCCTGCGGTACGACTACTGGCATGAGGCGACCGAGGAGGCACTGCTCAAACCGCCGCGTCCAGCCGCATCGCCGACGCCAACGCCCGGCGGATTTCAGAATGAACCGGTGGTGGATTTTGCGCGGGCGGATGCGCGCGTGCGGTTTGCGCAGGCGATTCCCCAGATGCGTGGCGAGCTGGGCCATCGCCATCTGCTGTGCATCAACGGTCAATCCTTGGAGACAGGGGCCTGGAGTATGCGCTGGAATCCATCGCGGCCCACCGAGATCGTCGGCACCACCGCCCAGGCGGGCCAGCAAGAGGTCGAGCTCGCACTGGAGGTGGCGAGCGCAGGTCTGGCGTCCTGGCGCGAGACCGCGGTGGCCAAGCGAGCCGCGATCCTTCGACGGACCGCGCAACTCCTGCGCGTGCAGCGCACGCGCCTCGCTGCGCTCGAAATCCTCGAGGTGGGCAAGACCTGGCGCGAAGCGGATGCGGATGTGTGCGAGGCGATTGATTACTT
The DNA here is from genome assembly GCA_964638485.1 of uncultured Planctomycetales bacterium. GTDB lineage: Bacteria > Omnitrophota > Gorgyraeia > Aquiviventales > CAZWYX01 > CAZWYX01. Next base: position 4,252 of record CAZWYX010000054.1, read on the forward strand.
GGAGTACTACGCGCAGCAGATGGAGCTCCTTGACGCTGGCAAGCCCCTCGTACAGGTGCCAGGAGAGACGAATGTGTACCGCTACCGCCCACGCGGGGTCGCGGTGGTCATTGCGCCATGGAACTTTCCCGCAGCGATCCTGACCGGCATGACCTCGGCCGCGCTCGTCACCGGCAACAGTGTCATCATGAAACCGTCAGGCGTGTCCTCGCATGTCGCCGCGCACATCGCGGAGCTATTCTTCGAGGCGGGCATTCCAGCGACGGCACTCCAGTTCCTCCCAGGTCCAGGTAGTAGCGTTGGCTTGCAACTGGTGCGCGATCCTCGCACCGCGCTCGTCCTGTTTACCGGCTCGAAAGAGGTGGGGCTCGCCATCGCGCAGGAAGCGGCTCAGGTGCGGCCAGGCCACCGCCACGTCAAACAGGTGATTGCTGAGATGGGCGGGAAAAACGCGATCCTCGTGGATGACGATGCGGATCTGGATGAGGCGGTTCCTGGCATCGTGGCCTCCGCCTTCGGCTACCAAGGCCAGAAGTGCTCCGCCTGTTCACGCGTGATCGTCGTCGAGGCGATCTACGACGCCACGCTGCGGCGATTGATCGAGGCGACCGACAGCCTCCGGGTCTTGTCGCCTGAAGATCCGCGCTGCGACGTGGGACCGGTCATTGATGAGGCGGCGCAAGTGCGCCTGGAGCAGGCGATGGAGCAAGGGCGGCGGGAGGGCCGGATCGCCTACCAGATGCCGCGCGAACGCCTGCCACGTGACGGCTACTTTGTGCCGCCGACGATTGTGACCGATGTGGTTCCTCGCAGCACGCTCGCGCAAGAGGAACTCTTTGGGCCGCTGGTCGTTGTGTTGCGCGCGAAAGATTTTGCGCAGGCGGTGGAGTTGGCCAACGACGTGGCGTACGGTTTAACCGGCGGCGTCTACTCGCGCAGCCCCTCGCATCTGGAGTTGGCGAAAGCGCACTTCGCCGTGGGGAACTTGTACCTGAACCGTAAGATCACGGGCGCCGTCGTCGGCCGCCAGCCGTTCGGCGGCTGGAAACTCTCCGGCATCGGCACGAAGGCCGGCGGGCCGGATTACCTGTTGCCGCTCCTCGTACCGCAGACCATCACCGAAAACACCACGCGTCACGGTTTGCCGCTCGAGTAGCCAAAAGATGGTTGCCCCTAGGGGCAACCATCTCGTGCAGCGTCCAGCGTGCGGCGTTCGGCGAGGACGCGTAACGTCTGGCGTCGGACGTCAGACGTCGGACGCAACGCCGCTCGCTGCCGCTAGACGTGGGACGCTGTACCAGGTTGGA
>CAZWYX010000055.1:0-5472 GCA_964638485.1 uncultured Planctomycetales bacterium
CGCGCTGCCGGGCCAGCTCTTCTACTCGACGCAGATCCCCGCGTGCCTCTGGTTCCTGGCGCGCGACAAGAAGAACGGCAAGTTCCGTGACCGCCGCGGCCACGTGCTCTTCCTCGACGCCCGTAAGCTCGGCCGTATGGTCGACCGCACCCACCGCGAGCTGACCGACGAGGACATTGCCCGCATCGCCGGCACCTACCACGCCTGGCGTGGCAAGCAGAACGCGGGCGAGTACGCCGACGTGCCCGGCTTCTGCAAGAGCGCGACGCTGGAAGAAATCCGCAAGCACGGCCACGTGCTCACCCCAGGGCGCTACGTTGGCGCCGAAGCGCAGGAGGACGACGGTGAGCCGTTCGAGGAGAAGATGCGGCGGCTCAGTGCCGCGCTGCACAAACAGATGACCGACGCACGAAAGCTCGACGACGCCATCGAGGCCACCCTGAAGGAATTGGGCTATGGCACTTGAGGAACTGGTAGGTCCAGTCCGGGCAGATTGGGAGTACACGACCCTTGGCGCAGCCTGCGAGCGTGGCGGTGGTGATATCCAGACAGGACCATTTGGCAGCCAGCTACATGCGTCAGATTACGTCCCCGTGGGCATCCCCTCGATCATGCCCCAGAACATCGGGGATAACCGGATAGTCGAGGACGGCATCGCTCGGATCAGGCCGGCTGACGCCCAGCGACTCAGCCGGTACTTGGTTCGCAAGGGCGACATCGTCTACAGCCGTCGCGGCGATGTTGAACGACGTGCGCTTGTGCGCGAACAAGAGGATGGATGGCTTTGTGGGACTGGGTGTCTCCGTGTTCGGCTGGGTGAGAAGGGCGTCGATCCGAGATACGCATCTTTCTACTTGGGCCACCCAAGCGTGCGTGAATGGGTCGTTCGTCATGCGCATGGCGCGACCATGCCGAATCTCAACACTTCCATCTTGGCCGCGTGTCCGTTTGTCGTCCCGCCTCAGAACGAACAACGCGCCATCGCCCACATCCTCGGCACGCTGGACGACAAGATCGAGCCGAGCCGGCGGATGAACGAGACGCTGGAGGCGATGGCCCGGGCGCTGTTCAAGTCGTGGTTCGTGGACTTCGACCCCGTCCCCGCCAAGGCCGAAGGCCGCGACTCCGGCCTGCCCAGGTCCATCGCCGGCCTCTTCCCCGACCGCTTCGAGGACTCCGCGCTGGGCGAGATTCCGGCGGGGTGGGAGGCCCAGCCATTTGCAGATACCGTCGAGATCATTGGGGGCGGTACCCCGAAGACATCAGTGTCCGGGTACTGGAACGGCGACATCCCGTGGTTCTCGGTCGTGGATGCGCCGGGCGACTCGGATGTGTGGGTTGTGGCTACGGCGAAGAAGATCACTCAAGAAGGAGTCGCAAACTCTTCGACCCGGCTTCTTCCAGTTGGCACGACAATCATTTCTGCGCGTGGGACCGTCGGCCGAGTCGCCTTGATCGGAGTGCCGATGACTATGAACCAGTCCTGCTACGGCCTGAGGGATCTTGAAGGTACGAACGGGTATTTCACGTACTTCGCTACACGAGCGTTAATCGCAAGTCTTCGGCAACATGCCCATGGCTCGGTGTTCGACACGATCACGCGTCACACGCTCGCGGGTGTTTCTGTCGTCTTGCCGCCGATAGGATTAGTCAAGGTCTTCGAGACCCGAGTCGGTCCGATCTTAGAACGTATTCGAGCTGGGTTACTTGGCTCCCACACCCTCACGGCCCTACGCGACACGCTCCTACCCAAGCTCATCTCTGGCGAGCTGCGGGTGAAGGATGCCGAGCGCTTCATCGGGAAGGCAAGTTGATGGACAATACTTTTCCTGGGAACGCCAGGCTCCAGCCTGGCCCCGTCGTCAACAAAGCCGGGCTAGAGCCCGGCGCTCCCAGGGGTGCTCCCAGAGGGTGGCATTCGCGTGGCTACATGCCGCACTTTGACTCCCATCACGTCGTCCAGCATGTGACCTTCCACCTCGCCGATAGCCTGCCGGCTGGTGTTCTGGCGTGCTTAGAGGCGGAGCTGCGGACCGTCCCACCGGAACGGCAGGATGCCGAGCGGCGCAAACGCATCGAGACCTGGATCGACGCTGGACACGGATGCTGCCTGTTGCGAGAACCCGCGGCCGCGAGCCTGGTCCAGGATGCGCTCCTGTTCTTCGACAGTGTACGATACCGGCTATTGGCCTGGGTAGTCATGCCGAATCACGTCCACGTACTCTTCCAACCGATGGAGGGCTGGACGATGGCGCGCATCGTGACGTCATGGAAGTCATTCACAGGGAGGCGTCTCTCGTCTCTGCTGCCGGCATTGCCGGGATCAAACGCTGTGCACCGGGTCTGGCATCGTGAGTACTGGGACCGCTTCATACGCGATGAACGGCACCTCAACTCAGCCAGAGAGTATATCCATAACAACCCCGTGAAGGCAGGGTTGGTGCGGTGTCCGGAGGAATGGGAATGGAGCAGCGCCAGGCTGGAGCCTGGCGTTCCCAGGGGGGTGGTATGACGGCTCCCTTCACTCTGCGCTGGGCGTGAGCTTTTTAAGCAGATAGCCTATGGCACCGTGGGAAAATTTCCTAACGCGTTGAGTACAAAAGCATTGCTTATTTAAGCGTTTGTCCATAACCACATCTGCCTTCACCGAATCCATCGTCGAATGGGTTGGCCGTTCCAGAGGGGCATGGACGTGGAGCACGATGGAAACGGCTATGAATCAAAGAGTTGGCTTATTCCGGCTTATTGCCGGCTTATTCCGGCTCATTTCTTCTGATCGGTTTGTAAGCCTTAGTTCTGGATGGCGTAACCATGGAGTCCTTTACTGAGTCTACCGTTGAACAAGCCGCCCTCGCCTGGCTAGAGAGTGTCGGCTGGTCGGTCCGGCACGGTCCCGAGATCGCCCCCGGCGAGCTGACCGCGGAGCGCAGCGATTACGGGCAGGTCGTGCTGGAGCAGCGTCTACGCGACGCGCTCGCACAGCTCAACCGCAGTCTTCCCGCTGAGGCGCTGGACGACGCCTTCCGCAAGCTCACACGGCCCGAGGGCGCGGAGCTGTCGGCGCGCAATCGGGCGGTGCACCGCCTGCTCGTAGACGGGGTGACGGTGGAGTACCGCACGCCCGACGGCGAGATCCGCGGCGCCCAGGCGCCGGTGCAGGCCGAGAGCCGAGCGCACATGCGGGCACTCCTGCAGGTTGCCGCGGGCGGTGTGGTCTTCACCACCATTCACAAGTTCTTCCCGGAGGACAAGGGCGACCGGCATCCGACGCTCTCCGAACGCCACAACATTGTGGTGATCGCCGACGAGGCGCACCGCAGCCAGTACGACTTCATCGACGGCTTCGCGCGGCACATGCGCGACGCGCTGCCCCACGCCTCGTTCATCGGCTTCACCGGCACGCCGATCGAGCTCCAGGACGCGAACACGCGCGCTGTGTTCGGCGACTACATCAGCGTCTACGACATCCAGCGGGCCGTGCAGAACGGCGCCACGGTGCCCATCTACTACGAAAGCGCCTCGCGAAGCTCGCGCTCGACGAAGCCGAGCGGCCGAAGATCGACCCGGACTTCGAGGACGCCACCGAGGGCGAGGAGGTCGAGCGCAAGGAGAAGCTCAAGACCAAGTGGGCACAGCTTGAGGCCGTCGTCGGTGCCGAGAAGCGCCTGAAGATCGTCGCCCGGGACATCGTCGAACACTTCGAGAAGCGGCTGGAGGCGATGGACGGCAAGGCGATGGTGGTATGCATGAGCCGGCGTATCTGCGTGGAGCTGCACCGCGAGCTCGTGCGGCTGCGTCCAGACTGGCACCACGAGGACGACGAGCGAGGCACGCTCAAGGTGGTGATGACCGGCTCAGCGTCCGATCCGTCGGACTGGCAGCCGCACATCCGCAACAAGCCGCGGCGCGAGGCCCTGGCGAACCGGTTCCGGGACACCGCCGATCCGCTGCGGGTGGTGCTCGTGCGCGACATGTGGCTCACCGGCTTCGATGCCCCCTCGTTACACACGATGTACGTCGACAAACCGATGCGCGGCCACGGGCTGATGCAGGCCATCGCCCGGGTCAACCGCGTGTTCAAGGACAAGCCTGGAGGGCTCGTGGTGGACTACCTGGGGCTGGCCTACGAGCTGAAGGCCGCGCTCGCCACCTACACGGAGAGCGGTGGCACGGGGCGCACGGCCCTCGACCAGGACGAAGCGGTCGCCATGATGCTCGAGAAACATGAGGTCTGCTGCGGTCTCTTCCACGGCTTCGACTGGTCGCAGTGGACCACCGGCACGCCGCAGGAGCGGCTCGGTTTGCTGCCCGCCGCGCAGGAGCACATCCTGCAGCAGGAGAATGGCAAGGACCGGTGCCTGCACGCCGTACGCGAGCTGCGCGCGAAACCGTCGCAGCATTATTGAATGCGAAGCAGTCGGCGCCGCTGGAGCGCATGACGCTTTCGAACGAGGCCAGCGCTGTGATGGCGGCGTTTGAGGCCCAGCGGCAGACGGTGGCAACCCTCAACCAACAGCTTCAGCAAGCCAACTCGGCGATCCGCGTTGTTAAGGAGCAGGCAGCGGCCGGAAATCCGACGGCCATCGCCGCTGATGTTGCGCGCCTCAAGGCAGTTAAGTCACGGCACAAGCCGACGACAGCGGTGCTCTGCGATTCGTACTTGGCCGAAAAGGCAGCTAAGACGAACACCGAGCAACTGCGCGATCAAGCCAAGACCGCGTTAGACCAGTTCAGGACAAACGCGTTTCCTGGCTACCAAACGGCGATCAACCTCTATCTGGAGCGGTTCAACGCGGGCTATCGACTTGACAGCGTCACGTCAGCGAATACACGTGGCGGGGTACGCGACCTACACTCCGAGTGTAGACGACGACAGCATCGATCTGGGGATCGCTCGAAAGGGCGGGGAGGCGGAAAAACTATGATGATCTGCGTGACATCCGGGTGCTGGTTCCACGGATCCTCACGGTCGTCCTGGTGCCCGACGACCCGGGCGCCTGGCTTGCTCAGAGCGATCAAGAAATGGCCATGCGTCGGTGTGGTTACTGGCTGAGCGTTCGGGGCATGCCGGATACGGAGAACTCGATATCGGTCACCGTCGAGATTGCGCGCACGCATATGTTCAGCGTTGATTCCCTCCGACGGATGATGGATAGAATCAGCCAAGGAGAATTTCCATGAGGGTCGATATTCGTGATGTCAAGGCGGTGGGAGCCCTGCGCCCCCTTGAAGTTGCAGCGTACCTCCGGGCGAAGGGGTGGGCACAGAAGCATGCAACGCCCGGCCGAGAGGCGATCTGGGCCAGCGTTGCCGGCGGCGAGGAGTACGAGATTCTGTTGCCGCTGGATCAGACAATACCTGATTTCTCACTGCGCATGGGCGATCTGCTCCACATCCTGGCCGAGGTCGAACGCCGATCTCAGACTTGGGTGTACGACGATCTGCTGACCACTACGGCGGACGTCTTGCGCA
>CAZWYX010000056.1:0-5431 GCA_964638485.1 uncultured Planctomycetales bacterium
GTGGCGGCTCTGCACCCAGCTGAACACCCAGGGGATCGCGCGGAGATCCTCAATACGACGTGACGCCGTGCGTCTCGAGGGACGCGAGCCGATGTTGAATTCCGTAATCACATCGATCGGTGTCGCCTGCTCAAAATATCGCACGAAGTCCCGATCGCCGTAGACCGCCTGACGATACCGCTCCCACGCCGCCTGGGACAGTTCCTCGACCGTCTCTTCCCACTCCGCGATCTGTGCTGGAGGTTTGGGCGCGATGAGGGTGGCTTCCAGGACCGCGGAGAGCACCAATTCCAAGTTCCGCATCGCCATCATGGGATTGGCGTACTTGGCCGCCACGACCTCGCCCTGCTCCGTGATTTTGATGCGACCCTCCAAGGTCCCCCACGGCTGCGCGAGGATGGCTTGATGGAGCGGGCCCCCGCCCCGTCCGATGGTCCCGCCGCGGCCGTGAAAGAGTTGGAGGCGCACGTGGTGCGCTCTCGCCATGGTGTGCAGCCGCCACTGGGCCCGGTACAGTTCCCAGTTGGCGGTGAAAAATCCCCCATCCTTGTTGGAGTCGGAGTACCCGAGCATGATTTGTTGGATCTGCCCACGTGCCTTCAGGTGTTGACGGTACACCGGATGCCGATAGAGGGCTTCCATGATGTCATGGGCCCGGCGCAGATCCTCAATGCCCTCAAACAGCGGGATGATGTTTGCACTGCTGACCCAAGCGCGGCTCGTACGACGAAAGAGATCCACCTGCTGAAAAAACCACAACGCGAGGAGGACATCGCTGGGCTCATGCGTCATGCTGATGATGTAGCCATCGATCGCATCCGGATCGACGTGCTCCAGGTGCTCGGCCATAACCTGGAAGGTCTGCACGACCTCGCGCGTTGCGACCGACGTCTCCTTGAGCCCCTCGACATAGCGCGGCTCGTTCAGGAGTCTGTCCAGAAGCTCACGTCGTTGAGCTTCGGTCATCGTACGCGGATCATCGCCAGACAACTCATGCGCACGCACGATTTCAGCAAACGCCTCGAGGTGCCTCACGCTGTGTTCGCGGATATCGAGTTTCGTAAACGCAAACCCGAACAACGCGACTTGCAGCGCCAAGCGGGCCACTTCATGCGCCGCGACCGCATCGGCCCGATGGGCAACCAGACTATGCTGGATCAGTTGCACCTCCGCCAAGAACTCGTGGGCGTCGGGATAGCCGCCCTCAAACTCCGATGGCGAGCGGAACATCTGACGCAGTCGATGGCTCATGATCGCCAGCTTCTGCCGATACGGCTGGTGCGGAAACTTGGCGTCCAGCGATTCAACTAACGCCGGGAAACTCCGTCGGTCGTTGGCGAGCGATCGCACAAATGCGGGGAGCATGCGGCAGAGTTGATCAGAATGCGTCAACTGATCTTGGAGTCGCTCCAACGACACGAGGTACTTGGCAAGGATCGCCTGACGGTAGCGCAACAACGCCCAACGCAGCGACTCGTGCGTGACGTTCGGATTGCCGTCTTTGTCACCGCCAATCCAACTGCCAAATCGTACGAGGCCCATGAGGGGCATGGTCCGTCCATAGACCCGCTCGACCTCGGTGCGAAAGGCCATCACGACATCGGCCAGCGCGTCATACAGTACCGAGGAGAGGTAGAAGAGTCCTTGTTCCACCTCATCCTGGATGGTTGGGCGAGCCGATCGCAGCTCATCGGTCTGCCACAGCTCCATGATGTGTTCGAGCAGCTCATGGGCGATCGCCCGCTCTTCTTTGGGAACGGGGTTCAGCAGCTGTCGTTTCATGAGTAAATCCCAAATGGCCCGATGCTTGGTCAAGATGGCCGGCGGCAGCGCCTGCGTCGGGTGGGCGGTGAGCACGAGCGTGATGGAGAGCTGAGCCGCATAGGTGACCAATGTCTCAAAGGACACGCCCGCCGCGTGGAGCCGATGGACCACATCTTCAATGGAGCCGCGCTGTGGATGGAACCCTGGGAGCGCCTCGTAGTAGCGCTTACGGCGCAGCCGGTGGCTCTCTTCAGCCACGTTGACCAACTGGAAATAGACCGAGAAGGCGCGGATGATCTTTTCAGCCGCTGTGATCGGCAGCCGGCCCAAGAGCCGTCGTAGCGCCGTGTCGCTCCTGCGGCCGTGATGGCGTACGGCGATGGCCAAGAGTCGAATACGTTCCTCGGCGTCAAAGAAGGCGCGTCCCTCCTGATGGATCAGGACCTGGCCAAGCAATTCCCCGAGAAAATGGACATCGCGGCGCAGTGGCACCAGCTTCTGCTGTTCCGATGACTCGCGCAACGTGGTGTGACGGCGCACCGCGGAGGCTCGCTGCGGGATCGGGCGCAGAACCTTCACCGTCATGGAGGTCTCTGGGGCTATGGCTGAGGGTTTCAAACGGCAGCGCCTTCCAAATGAGCGAGGATCGCGGAATAGTCCAGCTCCCCTTTGCCCGCGGCTTCTGAAGCGGCAAATAACTGCTCAACGGCTTTCGTCGTCGGAAGGGCAACGCCGATGTCGTCCGCCAACTCATCCATCAGTCGCAAATCCTTGTGCATGTGTTTGAGCGCAAAATGGGGGGAGAAATCTCGCTTGAGCATGCCGGATCCCTTCGTCTGGTACCAGGGAGAGCGAAACGTACTCGCCTCGAGCACTTCCAGATACCGCTTCGGATCTACGCCGGCGCGCTGAATGAGCAGGAACCCCTCCGTAAATCCCGACACGAGGTGCGCCAACATCAGGTTCGTGGCCAACTTGAGCGCTGAGCCCATCCCCACGCCGCCGGCATGGACGATGGTCTTGCCCATCGCCGAGAGGACCGGTCGGCACCGCTCCAGTGTCGTCGGCAAGCCGCCCACGAGAATGACAAGCGCCCCCTCGGTCGCCGGCCCTTTGGAGCCGACGACCGGCGCATCGAGAAACTCCGCCTGTTTGGTGGTCACCGCACCGGCGAGCTTGCGCGAGGTCGCTGGGGAGACGGTGCTCATGTCAATCAGGACCGCTCCTGGTCTGATCCCGTCCACCACGCCGTCCGGCCCCAAGACCACCTGCTCCACATCGGATGGCTGCGACACCATGGTGATGACCATATCCGCTTCTGCCGCCACGTGCGCCGGTCCTTTGCCTGCCTTGGCCCCGAGCCGCAGGAGCGGCTCCATCTTCGCGGGGGTCCGGTTCCAGACAGTCAGCGGAAAGCCTGCTTTGGCGACGTTCGCCGCCATCGCTGACCCCATGGTCCCAAGACCAAGAAATCCGATTCGATCGCTCATGCCCACTTGACCGTGCAACCCATCGCGGGCGTTTCAGCCTCTTTGATTGGCTGTCCAGTCAGGAGCGCATCGATCGCTTCGCGCAAATACTGGCGTTTCACGTTCGCCGGCTCCTTCGTGTTGTCGTCAATCGCGCCGGTGTAGCGCAGTTTGCGCTGCGCATCGAAGAGGAAGATGTGCGGCGTGCGCTCCGCCCCGTAGGCGCGCGCCGTATCCTGGCTGTCGTCGCGCAGGTACGGAAAGTTAAACGATTTTTCCTTCGCCCACCGGACCATCTGATCGAAGCTGTCTTCCGGGTGGTTTACCGTCTCATTCGCGTTGATCCCGACAATCGTCGCTCCCTTGCCCGCGTAATCGCGCTGGATGGCGATGATCCGGTCAATCGTCGCCTTCACGTACGGACAGTGGTTGCACATGAAGATGACACACAGTGTCTTGGCGGATGAAAAATCCTCCAATCGATAGGTCTTGCCATCGACTCCAGGCAGTGAAAAAGGGGGTGCTGGATCGCCTAATTTCAGCGTCGTGGCTTGTGGCATCGTTTCCTCCTTGTGATGACCCGACAGTTAGGATAAGAGGTAGGGGTGGGCTTGTCAACGCGCACGGATAGAGAGGTAGGCGATGGCGAGCGCGGCGTACGCAACACCTGCGACACCCAATCCGATCGCCGCCCACCGCTGCGGACATAGCTGCGGGTCGAGGTGCCGCGGCAGCCACCGGTGATTCAAGACGTAGAGGATCACCGCGAAGGTGACGGTTCCGAGAAATCCGATGAGCGCCGAGAGCAGGATGAGCCGACCCGGCTGGCTCAGCAGCATCGTAACGGCGGTGATCCCCGTCCCGATGACGAGGCAGACAAAGTACCACCGCCGCAGCGACCAGCGGCGCGCCGATGGGAAGAAGCTCACGAGACAGTCTGTGTGGATGCGGGCCACCGCATCCGCCGTCGCCATCCACGTGTCAGACAAAAACGCGGCAGCTACGATGAGGAACAGCGCGCGCCCGATCGGCCCCCAGCTCACCTCAAAGAAGCGGCTTTGCACCACCGCAATCTCATACTGATCCGGCAAGAGCCCCTGGGGATGCAGCAACGCATACGCCAACCAGCAGGTCATCAGGGTGGTGAAGATGTTCCCGACCACGCCGACAGCGCTATCCACCATGAGAAACCGGCGCCAGCGCACCACCTGCTGGCGCGGCGGATCCTGCGGCACCGCACCGGTCTCAAATGCCACCTCATGCCGTCCGGCTAAACCTTCGACATGGCCCATGGTTTTGGCCATACCGACGCCTTTCTCCCGCAGCCAATACGAGTAGAACAGGGTCCAAAATCCCCCCAGGCCCGCAAAGGTGATCGCCGTGAGTAACTTTTCAGCATCCGCAGCATCCCAGGGACGCGAGGAGGCTTGAGGAGCGATCAGCCCTTGGAAAAACGACGGGCCGTGCGCGAGCACCGTGGGATGGCTGCACGCCACGGCCAGGCCGACGACGGTGATGACGGCAACGGCCCACATGAAGCGCTCCACTGCGGTATAGACCACGCGGCTTCCCACCAGCGCAACGAAGTACACGGCAATCGAGCTGTACGCCCAAAACAGCGTCTGTCCCCGCGCATCCCACCCTAAGGGAAATTGCGTGAGCGCCGCGAGCGCAGTACCCCCGGCTGAGGCGAATGCGCCAAACCAGAGAAACGAAACTCCCATGAGCACCCACAGCAAGAAGGCGGCGAATCGGTTGAGCCGAATGAACCCTTGGAAGATCGTCTCGCCGGTCAGCAGAGTGTAGCTGCCGATCGCATAATTGATGGGAAGTTGCAAGAGACACGCTGGGATCAGCAGCGGCAGGAAGGCCAGCCCATATTTCGTGATGAGATAGGGCCACCAGATGAGCTCGCCGGATCCCTGGGCCAGCGCCATCCAGACGACACCGGGGCCTAGGGCTACCAGCCAACCCGGGAACCGTGGAAGGGTTCCGTGCCGAAGCGGCGGCAGTCGACCCCATCCGCCCGTCATCCTATCACCATGTGTAATGTTCAATGTGTCATGTGTAATGGAAAGCGTGATCCAAACCCTGTGATCTGGCAGTTACATTACACATTACACATTACACATTACGCATTACGCATTACGCATTACGCATTACACATTACACAAGACGTAGGCGTCAGTCTCTGGGAC
>CAZWYX010000057.1:0-5414 GCA_964638485.1 uncultured Planctomycetales bacterium
CATCGCCGCGCTCCTGTTTAGAACGACTTGGTGAAGATTACTTGGACGCCGCCGATCTGACGATCATACTGGAAGAAGTCGTTGCGATTGTCCGCGTTGATGAGGCGATAGTACGCCCGAATGTCCCAGTTGGGCGTCAAGTGGTGTGTGAAGCCCACGTAGAGGTCCCAGGTGAGGTCGCGCCGTCGCGTCGGGTCCAGGCTGGAGAGCGAGGTGAACCGCGGGTAGCGCGCCCACTGGAAGCCGACGGAGACATCCACGTCGGTGCGCAGCAGCACCGGAATCCGCGGCCACAGCGGCGTGTGGACGCCGACGCGTGAGGTCTGCCCAAACCGGTCGAAGTTGGCTCCCCGCGGGTCGGTAAAGTTGAGCTCGTGGCTCAGGAAGAGATACCGCTGGTAATCGGTGGAGTAGACGTACTGCGTTGTCCCGTAGTCATGATAGAGTCCGTCACGCGAGGTCTGCGGCGGGTTCGAACCATCGGGACCAAATTCGGAATACCGCAAGCGGGCGTAGAAGACGCTGCGCGTCCTGGGGAGAAACACCGTATCCGCGTTCGCCAGCGCCTCATAGTTGATCGAGAAGAGATTGCCGTTGAGGAACCCGAACGAATCGCTCAGCCGCAAGCCCCAAATGACGTTCTGGGATCCGATGGGATAGCGCTGGCGCATATCCACGGCCAGTTCTTGGGAGGTGAAGTTGAGCTCATTGAGGCTGTCGTCGTGGAGACTCTGCCGCGTGATCGAGAGGAGATCCACTCGGGTTGCGGGTTTGATCACCGCGCGATACCCCAGCACGAGACTGCCTGTGTAGCGAAACGCGTTCGGATCGGCGGTGGAGGCCAAGGCCTTGTCGTTCGGTTTGAGGGAGGCGTTGGTATCGTACTCGCCGCCGACGCTCGTGACGACGTACCAGCGCTTCTCAGCAATCTCCTGTTCAATCGCCGACACGCGCTCAATGAGGGTGCGCGCCCACTGGCGGTAATCCTCGACCGGGCTGTTCTGCTCCACCCACTCCCACTGCTGGAGGGCCTCTTGGTCATGGCCGGAGCGATAGAGGGTCTCGCCGTAGAAATACCGTGTGGGGATATCGCTGGGGGTCTCGCGCAGTAACTCTTCGAAAATCGTCAGCGCGTCCTCGAAGCGGCCGACGCGATCCAAGGTGATCGCGTGATAGCGTCGCACCAACGGATCGCCCGGATACTGGAGTTCGAGGCCCTCGATGATGGCGAGAGCGGTGGCGTATTCGCGGGCACGGAAGGCTTCGGCAAAGGCGGTTGCGAGGAAATCTTCGGCGGAGAGTGGTGCGGGTGCGGCGGCTTCCGCTTGCGCGGCTTCGACGGTCGCTGCCTCGGCGGCTTCAATCGCTTCGGCTTCGGTCGCCTCGACCGTCGCGGCTTCCGCTTCGATGGGGGCGGCTTCGACCTCGTCGCTTTGCGCCCACCACTCCTCGGCTGCTGCGGCCGGGACAGCGCACAGCGCGCCCGCGAGAAAACCCCACATCATCCCCCTGCCCCACCCACGGTCGCTCATGGTGGGTTCTGCGATCTCGGGGGCTCTTGGTCAAACTCAGGGCGGGGCTTCTCTGTACTCCGCGGAATGGCTTGCGGAGCGCGCTGCTGCTCAATCAAGGTTTGGTCCATAGCAGCAGGCGAACGAGGTGACGACCATGCCGCGCATCCCCCGCTTACGCTGATGGCCACGATGGAGAGTCCCACCCTCTGCCACACGGTCATAGTGGAGTTAACTATACCGTATCATCGGTGGAGTGTCAATACCTTTTTTAATGTTTAAGGGGCTGCCCTGCCTGGGCTTCGAGCGAGGCGACCTTCTGCGTCAGGCGTCCGGGGCCAGGCCGGTCTGTCCGGTCGTCAATTTTGATCGTGGTCAGCACGCGATCAGCCGACTGGAGCAGGGCCTGATGGCAGCGCTTCGCCAACGCCATCACCTGGTCCCAGTCGCCTTCCACCGTGGTCCCCATCGGGCCGACGCGGTAGTCCAAGCCGCTCGCGTCAATCAGCCGCGCGACCGTGGCCAACAGCGGACTCACACTCGTGCCTGGCTGACCCAGGGGGATGAGTTCCAGTTCTGCGAGCATCTGGTACCTCCTGTTCGTCAAACGTCTTGCGGCAGGCGGCGACGATTAGCGTATCGTCGAGCGTCCTGCGTCGGACCTGCCTTGCCAGCAGGCAGGCGTCGGACGTTAGACGAAACGCCTCGTCGCTGCCGAGAGACGTGGGACGTTCACCGCATGTCGCTCGTCGCTGGTTACTCTGCACGCTCCGCCCCGTCGTCCCGCGTCCGGCGGCCACGACGGGCGTTTCGTCCAGCGTGAGGCGTCCCGCGTCGGACGCAAGACGCTAGACGCCAGACGATACGCTGCCTCGCTGCCGCTGAACGTCTGACGCTCGACGCAACGCTGAGCTCTCCACTCTGAACTGTTTTGAACTCTCCAACACCGTCGTCCAGCGTCCCGCGTCCGGCGGCAACGAGCGGCGTTTCGTTCAACGTCGGACGTCAGACGCTAGACGATACGCTTCCTCGCTGCCGCTGAACGTCTGACGCTTGACGCACGTGACACTCGGTACTCTTAATTCTGAACTGCTCCACCGCTGTATCGTTCGGCCATCTGGATCCGGCGGGCAATCGCCGGATGCGAGTAGAACCACCACTCCACCCACCACGGCGGTTGCAGTTCGGCCAGATTTTGCACCGCGAGTTTGCGCATCGTCGCCACGAACGCCTGCGGCGCCTGAGTGACCCGCAGCGCAAACGCATCCGCCTGCCGCTCCAGGGAGCGCGACAACCCGTTGTGCAGCGGCATCAGGACGACGCTCAAGACGGTCAGCGCGATCGTCAGGCTCGGCAACATCGCCAGGTCATGGACGCCGGTCGGCAGCGCCCCCCGTGCCCACTGCGCGAGCAGCCAAAACCCTGCCGTCGTCGTCACCAAGCTGGCCACCAGATGGACCGGGATGTGGTGCAACCGATGGTGGCCCAGTTCGTGCGCGACGACTGCCGTCACTTCCTCTGAGGTGAAGTGGCCGAGCAACGTATCGGCCAGGAGCACACGACGCGTCTTGCCCCAGCCCACGACGGCGGCGTTGGCCTTTTTCGTGTCGCGACTCAGATCAATCCGAAACGCATCCATCACCGGCACGCGCACCTGCTGCGAGAGCTGGAGGAGCGTCTGGCGCAATGTCGCATCGTCGAGCGGCACACAGCGGTAGAACAGCGGGATGATCACCGTCGGCAAAATCCGCGCGAGGACGATCGTGACCACCCACCAGCCCACCGCCAAGAGAAACCACCAGTGGAAGGGCGCTACGCCAATGCAGAAATAGAGGCCCTCGAGAAAGAGGAGACCGAGGAGCGCCGCCACGAGCGCTTGCTTGCATTCACGCCACACCCACTGCTGCGGCGTTTGATTGGAGAGGTGGAAGCGGTGCTCGACGAGGAAGCTGCTGTAGTAGTGGAGCGGGAGTCCCACGAGATAGAACAGGACGCCAAACACGACGCCGTAGAGCGCCACACTCATCCACCGGCTGGCTGAGGTCGCCTCCGCCCAGCCGGCCCAGGCGTGCGACCAGCCTGCCGCCTGCGCAAGCCAGCACCACACGAGCGTGAGGCCCACGTCAGCAAGCCACAGCCAGCGTTTGAGGCGCGCGTAGTGCTGGGCCTCCGCGGAACGATCGGTGGTCATCGGCTCGGCGGCGCCTCTCCACGCAACACCGCCACGAGGCGGCGGAGCGTTTCGCGCAGCGGGATGGAGACGTTGAGGAACTCGATGCCGACGTCGTAGGGAATCGGCGGCTCGTCGCACAGATCCATCCGCGCCGTCGTCCAGCACACGCGCCCGTGGCACGCGAGCGGCTGCGCAAATTGCGGCAGCACCAACTGCACATCTACCTCAGCGCCGATCTCCAGCATTGCCTCCAGGCGCACGCACACGCCCCCGATGCTCACATTCTGTGGTGTGCACGCGATCGGCTCGAACCGCTCCTCCGTCCGTAGGAACACCTGCCCCTCGCAGGTCACGCGCGGAAACTGCCGTTTCTCTTCCACAGGCGCCGTCGTTGTCATCGCGCACCTCGCTCGCGTTCGCCAATTTTTTTCAAATTGGCGAAAGGGTCCTCTCGAAAAACATTGCTTTCAGTCTCCTGCGACCAGTTGTAGATTTATAAAACTTCTCTTGCTGTCTAGCTTCGCTCAACGTCTCAAATGATTCTGCATGTATTACGTTATACGGTCGCTACGGGCTAGCGGATTTAACTCTGCCCGCATTATGTTCGGCTAAACGTTTATGGACATTATCGGCAACGCCTGTGTACGTTCGGGTTTTTGCTTCATTCAAAAGAATGTATCGGTGATACATCCATTACCTTGCTGCGGAGAGTCCGCCGTCGAAACAACGTTTCGACGGCGAGACTTCTCCGTTTGTTGCTTTGCAAAAAACGGAGAGGCCGGGATTCGAACCCGGGCTACGGGTTTTCACCCGTACTAGCGGTTTAGCAAACCGCCCCCTTCAACCGGACTTGGGTACCTCTCCTGAATGCGTTGAGCGTCAAGCGTTCGGCGTCAGACGAACGGCGTTTCGTCCCACGTCTAACGTGGGACGTCAGACGATACGCTTCCTCGTTGCCGTTGGACGCTTGACGCTGAACTTCACTGCTTGCCCTGCTCGCGTAACCCTTCAAAAAAAGCGGTCATCACACTGCCGCACTCGGAGGCGAGCAGACCGCGGGTCACCGTCAAGTGATGATTCAACCGCTCATTCGTCGTCACATCCACGACCGAGCCGCAGGCGCCCGCTTTGGCATCGGCTGCCCCGAAGACGAGACGGCTGACGCGCGCCGCAAACAACGCCCCCACGCACATCACGCACGGCTCAATCGTGACATAGAGCGTGGTATCGGTCAAGCGCTCGGTGTTGAGCGCATTCGCCGCTTGCGTGATGGCGATCAGCTCCGCGTGCGCCGTCGGATCATGCAAGCGCCGCGTCTGGTTATGGGCTTTGGCGAGGAGCCGCTGATGAGCGACGATCACGCAGCCAATCGGCACTTCCGCCTCGTCGAAGGCTCGCTGCGCTTCCGCCAACGCTTGTTGCATCCAATAGGTGTCGTCCATCAATCAATCGCCTTCGGCGATAACTTAAGTTCAGGGTTTAGAGTTCAGAGTGTAGAGCTGTCCGTGATACGATTTCTTGTATGTCTCTTCTAAACTCTGAACTCACTACTCTGAACTTTTTTTGAAAGAACGCGCCAGGAGGGAGTCGAACCCCCAACCCTCAGCTCCGTAGGCTGATGCTCTATCCAGTTGAGCTACTGGCGCATCGCAAATTTCGTATGCGCTCGATGACGTGGCGGAGAGGCTGGGATATGAACCGTCGCTCCCCCCGACTCCATCGGGGTCGCT
>CAZWYX010000058.1:0-5396 GCA_964638485.1 uncultured Planctomycetales bacterium
GAGGCAAACGGTTACGAGGCTCTGGGCCGCCGCTTGATCAGATAGCCTGACGGAGTCACGTACAACTCGAAGGTGGCGTGGGGTTCCATAAACACGTAGGCCGAGGAACCATACGCCGCTTCGATGAACGGCAGAGACGGGGCGATCCAGTACAACCGCTCCCAGAGCCAGTCGCGATCTACGGCAATCGCATACACCGAGGGAGGCTGCGCGCGCTGTTTCTGGAGGTTGGAGAATTGCCCGGCGAGGCGAGTGGGCCGGTGATAGCTGGGCAGACCAAGGGCTGTCAGCCAGGGATGCCATTTGATGATGCCGCCGCTCACCGCCCATTGGTCTCCACGCAGCGGCACGGTGATCACCGGAGCGGTCACATCGCTGGGCGCATAGGTGAGCTCAAATTCGTTGGGTGAGCGCTGCCGCATCGTGACGCGCGCCACGAGGGTCTCTCCGGAGAATGACTCAAACGCCCGCATCACCACAAGCAGCATCACCAACAACAATCCAAGGCCGCTCCCCGCGACAGCTCCCAGCAGCCCCTTCAGCCGCCGCCCAACCCCGGGACCTCGCACGAGTCTCATCAGGCACCACAGACTCGCGCCCCACACAAGCAGCGTCGCCAGCATCAGGAGTGGCATGGGCTTCCTTCTTGTTGGTCCCTCAGGGGTGTGCTAGACTAGCCGCGGTGACACGCGATGCTGGAACTCAGCCTTGAACCGCTCCAAGATGCGGGAACGATTCGCGTGCAGGATGAGCCGGCACTCGAGATCGCGCTCCCGGAAGTCTTCTTTCAACCCGTCCTGACCACGCTGCAGCGCGGCAAGCTGCCGAACGTGGAGGCGCTGGCCGCCCAACTCGCGCAGCGCCATCTCGCCGATCCGACCGTCCCGCTGGGCAGCGACTACCAAGAGCTCGTGAATGAGTTTCAGCCGCTGTTCACGTGGGCCATCGCCTGCTGGGATTATCTGCTCTCGACAGAAGGTTGCCGATTTCTTCCGCGACAGGGCGAGCGCTACGGCGTGCGCGGCGATTACCGCGCGGTCACGGACAAAGATTTTTCCCGGATGCTGCACAAGGTGTTCCGGACGTGCGTCTTTGAGTGTGCGACATCGAGCGAACCGCGGCGACTGGCCCCGTGGTTGCGGGAGCGTTTCTGGCCGCTCGCGCTCGACGCCTACCGCAGCCTGGATCAGCCCGCGGATCCTCGCCAGCGCACGCTGACGCCCTACAGCTACCTGCGCTGCGTGCCGTATCAATTTCTGAACGACTTCCATCACGAGCTGGTCTACACCACCGTCCGGCGCCTCCCGACCATGGAATGGCGAGCCCTCAACGCCTATTTTTTCCATTTCTACACCGAAGCCGCCTCGGCGCAGGAGCTGGGCTGTCCGCAAGAGGAGTGCTTGGGATGGCTGCGCCAGGCGCTGGTCAAGCTCCTCCTGCAGGATCGTCTTGTCTATTGTCTCCTGCGGCAGATTGAACGCTACTAAAATCTTAAATAATACTGGACGTCAAACGCCGGACCCATTATAGTATCTCCATGTTTGCCATGCATCCGTGCACGCAACGCCCGGAGGACGCGATCTAATGTCGATGGCCCTCGCCATTGAACCTCAGTCGAAGACTCGGATCAAGTGGGATATTGTGCTTGGCATTG
The DNA here is from genome assembly GCA_964638485.1 of uncultured Planctomycetales bacterium. Lineage (GTDB taxonomy): Bacteria > Omnitrophota > Gorgyraeia > Aquiviventales > CAZWYX01 > CAZWYX01. Next base: position 1,655 of record CAZWYX010000058.1, read on the forward strand.
TCGCCATTCACGCCGGGGCTTTGCTCGCCCCATGGACCTTCACCTGGAGTGCGTTCTGGGTATTTATCTGGCTGCAGCTCATCACCGGAATGGGCATTACCCTCTGCTTTCATCGCCTGCTCACGCATCGCAGCTTCCACGTGCCAAAATGGCTTGAGTACCCTCTGACCCTGTGCGGCTCGCTTGCCCTTCAGGGGGGCGCAATCAAATGGGTCGCGACGCATCGCGTCCACCACGCCTTCTCGGATCGGCCGCAAGATCCTCACAGCCCAACCCGCGGCTTCTGGTGGGCGCATATGTTATGGCTGTTCGCCTATGACGATACGCTGGATCATTCGGAAAAATTCTGGCGCTATGCGCCGGAACTCTCCAGGGATCGATGGCACCGGGCGCTGCACCGCACCCATGTGCTGCAATCCGTCGTGCTGGGCGTCGCGCTGTACGCGATGGGCGGGCTGCCATGGCTCGTGTGGGGACTGTTCCTGCGGACGGCGTTCGTGTACCACGGCACATGGCTCGTAAATTCGGCCGCGCATCTGTGGGGCTACAAAACATTCGATACGAACGAGGGGTCAACCAATAACTGGTGGGTGGCGCTGCTTTCGTACGGCGAAGGGTGGCATAACAATCATCACGCCTATCTCAATTCGGCCGCGCACGGCTTGCGGTGGTGGGAAGTGGATATCACGTACGCTGCCATCCGCGTGCTCGCCTGGCTGGGGTTAGCCACCCGCGTTCGCCTGCCACAGGGCAATCCCGCGAAACTTCCAACCAGGGATCTTCTCCCGGCGCGCCGCTTGCCGCTCGCCATTCCGCGCCCCAGCCTGTCCTCCATCTAGCACATTCCATCACTCCGAGCGGGTCCGGCTACCCCACGGCTTCACGCCGCGCCGAGCACTCGCCACAGCGCTCGGGCCGCCCCACCGTGGCTGCTCCGTGCGACGAACGTCCGGCTCGCATCCCGTCGCATCGTGGATCCCTGCGACGCACCCCGGCCGTCCTCACCGTCCCACCACCTGCAGGCTGGCCGAAGGCTGGATCGCGACCGCGATCCTGGTCGGCAGCGCCGACCCCTGCAGGTGGGGGATCGTCGGCTGCGGGCCTGCCTGCCGCGTCCGGTTCGGCGCAGGCAGGCGGCCAGGGACCCTGCGCCGTGCCACCCGCATAAAGTGTTGTGATATGGCTGGGCCGACGCCGCGGCCTCGCTGGGCCGCTCGGCCCTTGGAATCCCGCCGGGCCGGGTGGGGGCGGCCCGGCAGGGATTGTCAGCGATGAAAAAGTTCTTGCGCGGGGCGGGGGGTCCGGCGATCCCTCAGAATCACCACCGATCATTCCTTCGGACAGACTCTCTGTTTTACCAGAGAACTTCTTACCTCAAGGCGGTGTCTAACCTTGTAGTAAACTAAAAATTTTGTTTTTTGACCGATGATCCCACGATACAAGACAACTACGAGGAAAGGGTGGATGCTCGGACGGCTGCTTGTCATGCTGATGTTGGGCGTTGGACTCATCCAGCCACCGCTCGCTGCCAGCGAGTTGTCTGAAGACGAGCAGCGCATGAAAGAACAGCTGATCGCTTTGAGTCAAGGAGAAGGATCTGTGGCGGATCTCCGCATTGAGGGAATGGATGGCGGCATGGAGTCGCCCACCCATTTCGAAATTGCCGTTGGAAAAGCGGTGCGCAAGAAATGGGAGGGGCCCGGCTCATCAGCGCAGCAGGACGAGCGGGTGGTGACAGACGAGGAGGTACGCCGCCTCCTTCGAGCATTGATCGACAAGAAGTACTGGACGTTCCAGGGAACGCCAGTTGTTCCTGACGCCGACATATTCCTGTTCCGCGTGTATTACAAGGACTTGCCGCCAGTCCAATATAGTTGTGATGCCGATGAGTACCAGCAATCTCCGCAGCGCGCAGCGATCCGGTCGGTCTTGTTGACCTTCGTGTCAGCGCAAGCGGGCGGAGATTTCCCCAATCGGCTGCACGCGTCGCTCGACGTTGCTGAAACAGCGGTGACGGATTCGCATGCCTTACGACTAACCGTGTCCGTGGCCAACGTCAGCGGCGTACCCATTGCCATCGATCCTTGGCCAGGCAATTGGTTTGTTCAAGTCTTCGACGAAGACCGGAAGCTCATCCAGCCGGCGGCACGCGCAGGTGATGTGTTGCGCCCCCTACCCTCAGCCCACACCCTCCAGCCTGACGAGCGGTGGTCAACGGAGGTTGTCGGCTTGACGCTGACGAGCGGTTTATCTGGCTCGACGCCCGATTGGGAGTACGCCCCGTTGAAACCAGGCACCTACTGGCTCAGTGCCTTCTACACCGCCGAGGCAGATGCACGTCATCCCACCATGTGGTCTGGGACGTTAGCTACCACGGACGTCAAGATCGAGGTGTTGCCCTCCGTCGACCAGCTCCTGACCACACGCACCAACCTGTTGGCCATCCGCGAGGTTGTGCCAGTTGAAGATGGGTTGGCCAGGCCACTCAAGGAGTACCTGCCGCGCTACCGGTTCTACCTGGCTCGCCTTCAGACCATCCACTTTGAGTATCCGGTCGTGAACGCGGTGGTCGCCGTCGATCGCGCGGAGCCGAAGAAGATATACCATTGCCTTGCGATCAACTTCACGACGCCTTCGCAGGAATTCCTCGACCTCTTTCTGGACGCTTCGCTGAGTGACAAGAAGACCGCTCTCGAAGCGATGTGGGTCATCGCCGGTCTGCTCAATTCCACCATGACAACAGAAGAGGATGACTCGGCGGGCGGCAGGTCAGGGAAGATGGTCAGGGATCCGGTTCGCCACGATGGCTACCTCGAATTGCTCTGGGACGGGAAGGTCTACAAGCGCCTGGCCTTCGCCTTTGATCCCGACTGGAAGTTAAAGCGGTTGGCCATCGTGGATCCTGACCGGCGATGATTGGCGAGGGGGGCGCAGCCGGCATGAAGGGACAACGGGGGAGCCTGGAGCTGCATCGCCACCCTTGTTGGCGGCGAACTACCGCATCGTGATCGATACGACAGACCGCCTCGTGCTCGAAGAGACGCTCACGACGCGCATCGCGCTGATCGTGGCCATCACATTCGGCAGCTGGCTCGTGTGGTTCGCCGCGACTCGTCCGACAGCAGCAGTGCCCCTGTGGATGCGGGTCCTGCTCATGCTCTTGGGCGCGCTGGCCGCCGTCGCCAGCCTGGGGGCGCTCTTCCGGCGCGGGCGCATCGAAGTGGACGGCACGCGGAGGGTCATCCGGCACACGAGCGGTTTCTTGAACTGTATGCGTTCGACACGCACGTTGCCATTTCAGGATATCGAGGCGATTGCGCTGCGCGTCTCCTGCTGTGCGCCACGCCGGCAATATCAGGTAGACCTCACGGTTCGGGAGCGCCCTTGGACTCCCGTGCACATTGATATCAGCTATCATGCGGCATCTGTTGAGCACCTCGTGACACGGCTGCAGGCGCTGATCGGCTGCCTGGTGCTCAGGAACGGCACGCCGCAGCCGCCGCCGTATCTGTCGATGGAGGCATGTTAGTGAGTGCTTGGCCTAAATGCTGGAGGCAACAGCCGCTTCCTCAGCTCTTGGCGTCCCTCATCGCGTCGGTGGTGGTCGGGGTGCCGTGCACCATGGGACATCTTGCGCCGTCGAGTCTGAGTGACTTGATTGCAGAAAGTGACATCCTCCGCACCCCAGGGTGCGGCATCCTTTACAAACCGAGTCGATGGTGCTTCAGTCGGTTCGCCACTT
>CAZWYX010000059.1:0-5261 GCA_964638485.1 uncultured Planctomycetales bacterium
GTGCCACCGCTCGTTGGCCCAGAGGAGGGTGAAACGCTCTGGACGACGGGGGTCCCGCCCTGACCTTTAGGTGCGGCGTCGGCTGGGGATGCGACGAGCATCCCCAGGAGGACACTCAGGGCAATTCCTATGTAGGTGCGTCGGTTGCTGTGCCACATAATCTTGGGATAAGGTATGGATGATGTCCATCAATCAATTCCTACGCAATAAAAAGGCCGACCTACCGTTAATTCCTGGCTTCCTTCGGTAGCTCGGCGATCCTGCGCGCTTCCCTGCTCCTTCGACAACCGGCTGTCCAACATCAGGACCCGTGGCTTTGCGTCCCCGCCTTACGACGGGTTTGCCTTTATCGGGAGATGCCTTATCAAAGAATTCTAGTACAACTATACCTGATAATAGCGACGGTGTGGGGTGGGTAAGAAATTTTTTTCCCACGAGAGTAGCGTTGAGTGAGCGTTTGTGCAGTGTTGTCGGTTGCTGTGCAGTTGTGACATCGGCGCGCGTCGAGCTGTCTCCCTCGCGTGTCCGTTGAGATGGCTGCTCTTCCGCTCAGGACTTAAAAAAGGGGCAAGGGAAGCCGGGGGATGAGAATGGTCGTTGCCGAGCGTGGGACGGTTGCTGCCGTGTCTACCTGAGCCGCCGGCGACGGGTCATACGGATGTCGCCAGGCGTGCCACACGCGTCACGTCAGTCAGCATCACCTGAAAAAGCGAAGCGCTCTCGCGTGTCGTACGTGCTGCGGTGACGTTGCGACGTGCGTCGAGGTGGATTAGAGCAGGGCGGTACGGGGAATCAGGGGATGGGTCCTGAGGAAGAACGTCCACTCGAGCTGGGCACGCGTGAACGCCTGGCGGCTCTCGGCCACCTGCCGCTTAAGCAACTGCAGATAGGTGCGCGAGCGCTCCGATGCCATCGCCAGCACGTGACGGTAGTGCTTCTCACGACGTTCCCACTCGTAGAGCGCGGCCTTCAGTTGATCGTAGCGTTCACGGACGGCCGCGAGCACTGCGGACAAATCGTAGTGAGGATGCCGACTGAATTTCCGCTCGGCCAATTGCCGCTCGAGCAACCGTTGTTGGGCGGTCATCCGTGCAGCGAGGATCGCGTGCGGTGACGCCCGATAGAGGTTCTTCGCCAGTCGGCACCAACGCAGGAGCATGATCACCCACTTGCTGGGGTCCCAGTGATACCAGCGGATGCCATTCCGATAGTCACTGGGAAAGCGGTGATGGAAATTGTGAAACCCCTCACCGTTGGTGAGGAACGCCACGATCCAGTGATCGCGAGCGGAGACATCAATGTCGTAGGTGGCCTTGCCGAAGGTGTGGCAGATGGAATTGATCGCCCAGGTGCTATGATGAATGAACGTGAGCCGCCCAGCGACGGATAAGAGGAAAGCCCCGAGGAGGTGACCGGTCATCGCACCGATGACGAGCGGCAGCAGCACACCTGCGCCAATCGCCCACAGCGCATAGTACCGATGCTGCTGCATGACCAAGGGATTGGCGGTTAAATCCTTGACGTTGTCATACGTGGCCTCATGCCGCCAGAACAACATCCAGCCGATGTGGGCATACCAGAAGCCTTGCTTGATGTTGTACGGATCGCGCTCGGTGTCCACATACTGATGGTGATCCCGGTGGAGCGTTGACCAGGTGAGTGCCGATTGCTCGAAAGCCGCCGCCCCAAAGACCAGACTGAGGAACGTGATGAGCGGAGGCGCCTGGAATGCGCGGTGGGAGAACAAGCGGTGGTAGCCGACGGTGATGCTGAAACCCGTGGCCACAGCGAATACGGTGAAGAGCACCCAGTCAGCACGGGTCAATCCTACCGATATCGCATACCACGGCAGCCCCACGACAGTCAGCAGCGTCAGGACGCTGAACAAGATAATGTTTGGAATGTTGAGCGTCCGCGGTTGTGTATAGGTCACGTCTTCTCCTAGGTGCCCCACCCGAGGCGTGAGGGAGTAGTCTACCACGTCTCTCAGGGCTGCGCAAGTTCTATTTGGCAGAGGCAGGAAGCGGGGAACAGGCGCGTGGCGACGGGACGATTGTTCGCAACGCCCAGGCCCCCCGCGAAGAGCTCTTGAGCACATGCCTGCGCGTGGGGCGCTGAGGCCATCCTGGCAGATGAGTGATTCGTCAACATGCCGGAGGGTCTAGCTGTCGCGCAAACCGGCTGCGCGCTGGGTGCGCAGGCGCAGCTTCGCATCGGCAATCCGCTTGCGGATGCGCAGCGACTTCGGCGTGACTTCCAACAGCTCGTCCGGCCCCAGGTATTCGAGCGCGTACTCCAGCGTGAGCTCGCGCGGCGGCACGAGCACAATCGTCGTCTCGGCGGTGGAGGCCCGGACGTTCGTCAACTTCTTCTGCCGGCAGATGTTCACCTCGACATCAATATCCCGGCTCGCCTGCCCCACCACCATCCCCTCGTAGACCGGCACCCCGGGCCCGATGAACAGCTCGCCCCGTGCTTGGATCGTGGTGATCGCATAGGCGCTACTCACCCCGCCTTCGGTAGCGACCAGCGACCCGTGCGGCTCGGAGGCCGGCAGGTCGGCTACCACCGGCTCGTAAGCGTCAAACACATGATGCGCGATCACCGTGCCTCTGGTTTTCTTTAAGAGCGCGCTCCTGAGCCCCAGGAGCCCGCGCGTCGTGATCAGGTACTCAACGTGGATCTCCGCCGTGGGGGTCTGCGCCATTTCTTGGAGTTCGCCACGACGGCGGCCCACCTCTTCGATGATGGCGCCCTGGTACTCGCTGGGCACATCAATCGAGAGGAATTCATACGGCTCGTACCGCTCGCCCTCGATAGTTTTATAGACGACCTCCGGCCTCGAGACCTCCAGTTCATAGCCCTCGCGGCGCATCGTCTCGATGAGAATGGCTAGGTGCAGCTCACCCCGCCCGGCGACCAAGAAGGTGTCCGGGGTGTCGGTGTCGGCGATGCGCAGCGCCACGTTGGTCTCCAGCTCCTGCATCAGCCGCTCGCGCAGCACGCGCGAGGTGACGTACTTGCCTTCGCGGCCTGCGAGGGGGCTTTTGTTCACGGCAAACGTCATTTGCAGCGTCGGCTCCTCGATGACCATGGCAGGCAGGGCCGTGGGGTGGTCGGGATCGGCGATGGTGTCACCGATGCCCACATCGTCAAACCCGGCGACGGCGATAATTTCGCCGGCGGCGGCAGAGGCAATCTCCACCCGCTCCAATCCCTCGTAGGCGAGCAGCGCCATGACGGTGCCGCTGGTGCGGCTCCCCTCGGAGGCGAGGCGCATCACCGGCTGTCCTCGACGGATGGAACCGGCGTGAATTTTGCCGATGCCCATTTTCCCCTTGAAGGGATCGTAGGCGAGTGCGAGGACAAGCAACTGGAGCGGTTGATCTGAGGCCACTGTTGGCGGCGGAATCTTCGCGAGGATCGTCTCGAAGAGCGGGGCGACGTCCTCGCCCGGATGGCTGAGGTCTAGCGTCGCGGTCGCCTGGGTGGCCGAGGTATAGATGATCGGAAAGTCGAGTTGGGCTGATGAGGCGTGGAGCTCCACGAAGAGGTCAAAGGTGCGGTTGATGACGTCCTCCGCCCGCGTATCTGGGCGGTCGATTTTATTGACGACCACAATGAGCGGCAACCCCAGGCCGATCGCCTTGCGCAGGACAAACTTGGTCTGCGGCATCGGCCCCTCCTTAGCATCCACCAGGAGCAGGGCGCCATCCACCATGCGAAGCGTGCGTTCGACTTCCCCGCCAAAATCTGCATGGCCCGGCGTGTCAACAACGTTGATCTTGTGGTCTCGATAGCGCAGGCTGCAGTTTTTTGCCCGGATCGTGATCCCCTTCTCACGTTCCAGATCCATGGAGTCCATAATCAACGCGCCGGCGGGCAGCGCCTTCCCATGGACGGTCTTGGTGTAGCGCAGCATGGCGTCCACCAAAGTCGTCTTCCCGTGGTCTACGTGCGCGATGATCGCAATGTTGCGCAGCCGCGTTGGGGTCATCGGTGAGAACGGGGCGACGGGGCGATCTTGGAACGGCTTCCGCCCCCTTCGAGGCGCAGTTTAGCACGTTTTTGCGGGAGTTTCGAGCGTGGTGTGTGTCGAACGACGCCCGGCAGATATATCCGCACATCAACAATGGTCTAGGTACGCCTCCGACATAGTCATCATTGATCCCCTCCTGTCCGTTCTGTCGTGGATTAGCGCTCACGGGTGGCGGCGTCACGCGCTGCCAGTGCCATTGCCATCCCAAGGATCGGCACGACGTTTGAAAACAGGATTTGCGTCAGCACGATCGCGACAGCTTCACGGTGGCTAGGCGTGCTATCATTAGAGAATCTACTTAGGTCGCCCATGAACACTGCGATCCTCCCAAAACTACACCTCCACCTGACGCCACATCTGCGCCTTGTACAGCAGTTGCTGCCGCTGCAACGCAAAGCCTACCAGCATCTCCTCGAGCAGACCATCGCGGACAATCCGTTCCTCGAATGGGAAACCGGGAGCACCACGTCTCTGGAGACCCTGGATGAGGAACGCGCAATCACCGATGACTATGCTCCACTCATCCCGGATGCCGTCGTGGCGTGGCGGCGCGGGTACTGCCGCGTGCAGCTCGTGGGTGCCTCCGCCCGCCGATTGCAGCTGGAACCGACCGCGCTGCGGTTGCTGCGTGCGGCGGCGACGCCTGCGGATACCAAACAGTATCTCCGGCAAGCCTTGGGCCAGGCAAAAACACTGCTGACTGCGGTGAAAGGCAGACAACATCTGCTGACAGTTATTCTCAGCTACGTGGCTGAACACCAACGGCCGTGGTGGCAGGAGGATCAGCCGCTCCGGCCGCTCACTCAGCGCCACATCGCGGCGGCCCTGCGACTGCACCCGTCAACGATCAGCCGCGCGCTGCGAGATAAATACCTACGCCTGCCCACGGGCCGTACCGTCGCCGCGCAACACTTGTTGAGTCGCTCCCTCAAAACGATGTGCGGCGAGCTGACCTCATCCAGAACGTGTCAGGAGCGATTGTGCGAACTCGTCCATGAAGAACCCTCGCGCGCGCCGCTCTCCGATCGCGCCCTACAAACGAAACTCCACGCGGCAGGTTTTCTCGTGAGCCGGCGCACAATCGCCAAGTACCGCGCGCGGCTTCGCATCCCCGCCGCGCACCGCCGACGACTTGGGCGGCGCGTCACCCGGCTAGCGGGCTAATGCCTTCCTCATGTTTGGATCGCGGGTTTCCTCGTAGGAAAAGAATGTCAGACCGGCC
>CAZWYX010000060.1:0-5173 GCA_964638485.1 uncultured Planctomycetales bacterium
TCATGTGCGGATACAGGGCGTAGTTCTGGAACACCATCGCGATGTCGCGGTCCTTGGGCGGCACGTGGTTGACGAGCCGCTCCCCAATCCAGATCTCCCCGCTCGTGATCTCTTCTAAGCCAGCGATCATCCGCAACAGGGTGGACTTCCCGCAACCGGAAGGCCCGACGATGACGAGAAATTCCCCGCGCTCGACACCCAGCGTCGCCTCCCGCACCGCATGGATCTCAGGCGCATAGCTCTTCGACACCTGGCGGAGACTGACTTGGGCCATGGTCAACCGAGATAGCTGAGCAGTTGCATCAGCGTGCTCCGCAGGTGCTTCCGCGGCACGACCTTATCCAGCAGTCCGTGTTCGAGGAGAAATTCCGAGCGCTGAAACCCCTCGGGCAACCGCTGCCGCAAGGTCTGCTCGATGACGCGCGGGCCGGTGAAGCCAATCAACGCTTTGGGCTCAGCGATCAGCACATCCCCCAACGCAGCAAAACTCGCCAGGACGCCGGCCATCGTCGGATCCGTCAGCACGGAGATGTACAATCCCTTCGCGTCATGAAACCGTTGGAGGGCAGCCGAGGTCTTCGCCATCTGCATGAGGGAGTACATGCCCTCGTGCATCCGCGCCCCGCCGCCAGAGCCCGAGACGATGATGAGGGGGAGTTGCTCGGCGGTCGCGTATTCGATCAAGCGCGTGAGGCGTTCCCCGACGACCGAGCCCATCGAGCCCATGAAGAAGCGCGAGTCGGTCACGCCAAACGCCAGCCGCCGTCCCCCCATCGTGCCTGTGCCGGTCAGGCACGCATCGGAGAGCCCACTCGCGTGCTGAGCTTCTTTGAGTCGGTCGCGATAGGAGGTCGGCCCATGGAAGCTCAAGGGATCCGCCGGGGTGAGCTCCGCATCCCGCTCTGCAAACGTGCCGGGATCCAGCAGTTGCGCAACGCGTTCCTGGCTCGTCAGGACACAATGGTAGTCGCACTGCGGGCAGACCTTGAAGGACTCCTCCAGGGCCTTGTTGTAAATGATGTGCCCGCACTCCGCGCACTTCGTCCACAGCCCATCCGGGAGTTTTTTCTTGGCGATCTTGACGATGGACGATTTGGATTTGCCGAACAGGGCCATCGCACGGTTCCTGGCGTGGAACATCGTGGAACACGGTGGAACAGCGTGGAACGTCAGGCTCTATCATACGGGAAAAGTGGTGGAGCGTCAATGACTCTAGCCGGCCTTCACCGCGCGGTGTCAAACCGATGTAACACTAATCCTGTCAATAGCTTAGGGTAAAAATATGTGGACTTCTGCGGGAGGAGCACGCGCTGACGGGCTAACTGGGCAATCAAGGCTCCCTGCATCGGCCGCAACAGCCATGCCCCCTCTGCCTCCCCACGATCCACCGCACCACAAGCGGTCGCGGCGTCCGGCGTGTAATCCAACACCACCAGGTCAGCCAGGGTCGCGCCAAAGAGCCGCGGGAAAATACCGTGGTGCAGAATCGCCACATCTAACCCGCCCAACGCCGGGGAGTGGCGGCGCACCTCGGCGCACAGGTCGGGATCCGTCCGCACCAGCCACACCGCGCGGTCGGTGTAGTACCCAAACAGGCCCTGGCCGTCTGCTCTGGCTAAGCGCCGCAGCAGCTCGGAGACACTCTTGAGTTTCGTCACCTCCCCGCACCGATCCAGCCGCTCCACAACCGACACTCCAGTGCCTGGCGGCCGCCGGCGGACGATCCGATGGATGGGCAGAATCACCAGCTCAGGATCCTCCAGCCAGCCACAGCACAGCATCACCCAGGGCGAGCGCTCACGGTTGAGCCACGCCGCCTCGTAGCGATGATGGCCATCGGCGATGACCAGGGTGCGGTCGCGCATCGCCGCCTGCAGCGCTTTGAGCTGCGATGGCTTCGTCACGCACCAGAACCGATGCGTCTCCTGCCGAAACGGCACGACCGCATCCGGCGGGCGTTCCGCAGCCCACGCGCGCAGGAGTGCCATGACCGGCCCCTGCGCCGGCTCGGAAAACAGACTCGAGATCAGACTGAGGTTTGCTTCGACCGCCTGGAGCAACCGCAGGCGATCCTCCCGCGGGGCAGCGAAGGTGTGCTCGTGGAAGAAGAGCTCGCCCGCGTTGGGCTCGACCAGTTTGGTGAGGCCGATCACACTCAGGCGTCGTCGTGGACGGTGGTCTACGACCACTTCCTGCTCATAGAGGTAACAACTGGGTCGCGGGTCACGAGCGAGCACGCCCGCTGCACACCACTCCTCGAGCAGCGCCCGCGCGCGGGTGTAGGCGTTGGAGGTGGCAGTATCCTCAGGGGTGGCGCGACTGCGGATGAGGCGAATGATGTTGTGGGGATGCGCGTCGTAGAGGGCCTGTTCTTCGTCGGGCGCAATCACATCGTAGGGCGGGGCGATCAGCTTCGCCAGCTCGCCGGCCGCTGGGCTAAACCGCCAGCCCTGAAACGGGGCGCATTCAACCATGACGAGGGGCTCGCACGAGCTGGGCTCCCAGCACACTGCCGACCGCGTTCGCGATCACATCCCATCCCTCCGCGTCACGATACGGCAGCCACCCTTGGATCGCCTCGCAGATGGTTCCGTAACCGACGGCGGCCAGCACCGCCACACCAACGACGTGAACCGCTGCAGGGCCGGCCCGCCGTTGCGCCTGCACCAGCAGCCACCCCAACACGGCATACTCGAGGGCATGGAAGAACTTGTCCAGCGCAGGAATGTCCGGGCCGGAGGGGAGGGGGATGATGCTGACGATCAAGAGCACTCCGGCGTAGAGTCCCACCCCACCCCACCACCACCGCCGCAGCGCGTTACGTGACGGCATCCGAGGCGCTCGGTTTCGCCGGGGGTGAACTCGTGGAGGGCGTCGTGGAGGGGGGTGCTTTCGCGTCTTTCGGTGGCGTCCCTTTGCGGTAGTCGGTGGCGTAGAAGCCAGGGCCTTTAAAAATCAGCCCGCCCCCACCGCCGATGCGACGAATGAGTTTAGGCGCTTTACACTTAGGACAGATCTTCTTGGGTGACTCGGTCATCTGCTGGAAGAGTTCCAGCTCGTGGCCACAGTGTTTACAGTGGTAGTCGTAGGTTGGCATGTTTAACGCGACCGTGGCCGTAACCAGTCAACTCGGAGGGGCAACCCAGGTTTCCCCTTCCGACGTCCGCCAACGCACTTGGCGGACTGCCTCCCCGTCCGCTGTGTCCTTGGGTGCGGCAGGCACCGCACCCGGCGGACGGGCTGGAAACCGCCCCGCAAGCAGGGCGGCATCCTTGTTGACAGTGAACAGGCATCAGAGAAAGCCCACACGCGATGCGGTGCGCGGGTGGACGGTGCACGTTTAGAGACGGTGTGCCCCGCTCACCGCTTTTTGAATGCGTCCTTCAATTTCTCCAGGAACGACTGTTGCAAGGGCCCGGCGCCACCCGCCTGCGCGAATGCCTCCAACAACCGCCGCTGCTGCGCGGTCAAGGTGGTGGGCGTTTCCACGACGACGCGCACAAACTCATCCCCGTGACCGCTGCCACGCAGGAGCGGCATCCCCTTGTCGCGCAACCGAAACACCTTGCCGCTCTGCGTGCCGGGAGGAACTTTCATCGTCACCCGGCCGTTGAGCGTAGGCACTTCGACGTCGGCACCGAGCGTGGCTTGGACCATGCTGATCGGCATCTCGATGGCGAGGTGTTCCTGTTCGCGGTTGAAGAGCGGATGCGGTTTGACACGGATGGCCACGTAGAGATCGCCGCGGCCACCGCCAGGATCGCCGGCCTCGCCCTCGCCAGTGAGGCGCAAGTGCGTGCCGGTATCCACACCGGCAGGGACGTTGACTTCGAGGCGACGTTCTGTCGCCGTCCGTCCCTGACCACGACACGCTTTGCAGGGCGACGCGATGCGCGAGCCTGCGCCGCCACACCGCGGACACGTCTGCGCAATCGTCATGAATCCGGCGGAGGTGCGCACGTGGCCTGAGCCGCCACACGTTGAGCAGGCGGTGCGCGAGGTGCCGGGCTGCGCGCCCTCGCCACCACACGCCTCGCACAGTTCGTGCCGCGGGACAACGATCGTGGTGGTCGTACCGGTGTAGGCGTCATCGAGGGTGATGTCCAGGGTGTACTGGAGATCGGCGCCGCGGCGCGGGCCGCGTCGTCGTGAGGCGCGTCCGCCAGACCCGAAGAGCTCGCCTAAGCCGCCGCCAAACAGGGCGTCGAGAATGGAACCGCCCAAGCCCATCTCCTCGAAGATGGAGCCGAAGTCCGCGCTGCGGAAGATGTCTTCCGTCGAGTAGCGCGCGTGGATGCCTTCGAAGCCGAAGCGGTCGTACTGCGCGCGCTTCTGGTCGTCGGAGAGGACGGCGTAGGCCTCGGAGATCTCCTTGAATTTCTCCTCGGCTGCCTTTTTCTGATCCGCGGGAACTCGATCTGGATGATACTTGAGGGCAAGATTCCGGTACGCGCGCTTGATGGCGTCCTGTGTGGCATCCTTGCCGACGCCTAAGATGTCGTAGTAATCACGCTTCGTCACTGGCATCAGATCAATCCCGCGAGTTTCAACAATTCTTCTGAGCGTGCTTCGGAGCGACGGCTCAAATCTGGAATGGGTTCACCGCGCAACCACGCCCGCTCCCACAATGCTAGTTCGAGTTGAATTTCAACGAGGATGATTTGCGTTTCCAGCGACGCGTCTGGCACCGTCCATTCAGCAAAGTGTTTCCCTTCGTCCAATAAGTAGGCGACGGCATCGCGATTTTTTGGATTGCGCGAACTGGAAGCGATCCTGGCTAAATCTGCAGCTAATCCTCCTAATCGGCGCTCGAGTGGATCACGCAGATACCGCTCGCGAATGTTGTCTGGAATCATCGCCCCTCAAGCCGCTTCCGAATGACGGCCTCCACTTGAGCCCGCAGTTCGGGGCTCTCGATCGTCGTTTTGCGATTACCTCGCTTAGGCCGGATATTGATCACCGACTCAAATTCCACATCGCCACTGCCAGGATACCAGTTCGCACCCCACACATCTTTCTGGAGACTGCCGTCCTCAAGGAGTTCGGCTTCACAATCGGCATGCATCACACCGCCACCCGCAAGAATGTCTTGCTCAATGTCAACGACGACTTTGATAAATTTTCCCTGGAGCGCTTCATTCATCTCCTGAATCTGCTGCGCCGTCGCCTTGTC
>CAZWYX010000061.1:0-4513 GCA_964638485.1 uncultured Planctomycetales bacterium
AGGCACCAATCACAACGCCACCATAGTCACGGTCAAGACCGGAACGATCGAGTGCCGTGCCTCACAACCGGGCGGGCCAGCTGGTTCGAATCCAAGCCGAAACCCGGTGACCTTTAGCTGCGCCGAGCTCAGCTCAGGAAGCGCCGGCGACGCGGACTGCGACCAACCCCCGGCGACACCCATGTGCTGCGCGGCGATGATCCCGTCTTGCTTGCAATGCAAGCAGACCGCAGCGGCAATGCTCGCGTCATGGCATCAGCGCTGCGATCAAGGCAACCAATGCCCCATTCCCGAATGCGCCGCCCCGCCGCAGGGATGCCAGTACGACGGCAACCCGCCAATGGATGCACAGGGGTGTCCGATCGGCTGCGGTCATCTGGTTTGCGATCAATAGCAGCAGAGTGTCCTCTATATTTGGCAGTATTGTCGCTTACACCGTCGCCCGGAGGGTCTCCCATGACGAACGCCTCGAAAGGGGCTGTCGCCATCTTCGCCGCCGTTTTGGTCGCGTCCAACGCTTGTAAGGTCCGAGTCACCGAGTCCAGAGCCCTTGCCGCGGAGGACGCCACGGGGATCGCGACGCTGGTGAAGGCGATGAAGACCAACCCTGCGGCGATGCAGGCGGTCCTCGAGTTCGTCGAACGTTACGACAGCGACCCGACGGCGTCCTACGGGCTGTGCATCTCGGCAGGCCAAGCGCCCTACGACTGCAAGCAGTACCACCAACCCAAGTGTTGAGTGGCACTTTAGTCTAGCCCCGGAACCTAGCTATTTTGCATGGTCTTCTGCCTATGCCTCTAGGATTTGCAGTCTAAGCTGACGCTCCCTGGTAGACCTGCGGACCTGGCGATTATCGCCTAAGCAGACGGGGAAAGGGGTGGAGCCGGCGGTGTTGGAAGCACCACCGGCTCCGGCGACATTCGTTGCTGATTTTCACGGATGTACGCGTCGAGGACATAGCGGCGCAGGGCAGAGATTTCAACTGGGAACGACCATCCTGCCCAAACGGCTGTGCAAAAGTCTGGGGGCACGGTTTCGTCGCTCGCATCTTCGCTACGGTCGTCGCCGTGGTGCTGCTCAGGCGCTACCGGTGTCCGACCTGCGGCGTGGTTATTACGCTGATGCCATGCGGCTACGCCGCGCGCTACCAGACCAAGACCGCGGACGTGGCGGCCGCGATCGTGTCGCGCTTGACGCACCGCGGTTGGCCGAGCGGGACGCCCCGGCAGCGTGGTGGTCACTGGCTCCGGAAGTTTCTGGCTCGCTGCCGCATGGACTCCCCTGACGATAGTCCGCTTACCGTCTTGGCGGGACTCGGCGGCGGATCTTGCGCTTTCTTGTAGCGAGGTAGCGCCAAACGTTTTCAGGTCTTACTCGCCCTACCGGTCCTTGTCGGCGCGAGCTCTGACGAAGCTCGCTAGACCTACTTTCCGGTGCACACCGGCACTCAAGCCGGGTGCGTTTTAGGAAAGGAGCACGCTGTGAGCGACAGGATCGATCTAGCGATGCAGGTGGCGACGTTTCGCTTTGGCCTCATCGCCGACTTCGTCACCGGGACGAAGCTGGGCTATGGGGAGAAGGAGCGGTTGCTCGCGGAAAAGGCGACGCGGGCCTACGAGATTCCAGGCTCGGCGAAGACACGGGTGAGCCGCGCGACGATGCTGTCTTGGATCTCGGCCTACCGCAAGGGCGGCTACAAGATCGAGGCGCTAACGCCAAAGGCCCGGGCAGACCGTGGCAGCTTTCGCAGTCTCGACACGACGCTGCGCCTGGCGATCATTGGTTTGAAGGAAGAAAACCCTTACTACACGGTGCCGGTCATCATCAAGAAGCTGAGGCTGGCGAAGGTCCTTGGCCCCGATGACCCGGTGAACAAGGCGACGATCTACCGGTTTATCCGCCAGCAAAAGTTTAATCGCATCTCCGACAACGCTGTCGATCGCCGTCGATTCGAGTCCGAGCATTCCAATCAGGTTTGGCAGTGTGATGTCCTCCACGGACCGCTGGTCTTCATCGACGGCCTACCGGCGGCGAGGAAGTCCTATCTCATGGCGATTATCGACGACCATTCGCGGCTGATCGTCCATGCCCAATTTTATGGCGCGGAGACCTTTGAGGCCCTCAAGGAGGCACTCAGGCAAGCGATCTCGCGGCGCGGGATCCCGCAGAAATTCTATGTCGACAACGGCGCCTGCTACCGGAGCGAGCAGCTGGAGCGGATCTTGGCGAGTCTTGGCGTAGCACTCACGCATTCTCGGCCCTACATGCCGCAAGGCAGAGGCAAGATCGAGCGCTGGTTTAAGAACGTCCGCGACTCGTTTTTGCCGATGCTGCCGCCGACGTCACTGCCGCTCTTGGCCTTAAACGAGCGGCTCGACCAGTTTGTCGACGATTACAACAACCGCGAGCACAGCACCATCAAGGAGACGCCCTACCAACGCTACCGCCGGGACCTTTCCTGCGTCAGACCGGCACCTGAGCGCCTGCTCGACTATTTCCGCCGGCACGAATACCGCCGGGTCAAGAAGGACCGGACCGTACAGGTACAGAGCCGTGTTTTCGAGGTGCCGGTCAAGCTCATCGATAGGACAGTCGAGCTCTATTTCCACGACGATACGCCCGAGGACGTCGAGGTGATGTACCAGGGTCTTTCCTTTGGCCGCGCCGTGCCGCTGAGTGTGACGGTCAACGCCAAGGTCGGGCGCGACTATGGCGAGGACACGCTCCGGCCGAAAGCCCCGCCACCGTCCACACCGCTAACGCCGGAACTCATCGGCGGTACGCTCTTTGACGCCGTCGTCTACGGCAAGGACGGGGACGAGGCATGACGCACAAAGCCTATTTTGGCTTCAAGTCCGAGCCCTTCGCCAAGGACATTGCCACGAAGGACCTCCTGAAGCTACCGAGCATGGTCGGCATCAAGGAACGTTTCGACTACTGTCTCAGCCTTGGCGGCGTCATGGCGATTTTTGGCGAAGTCGGTAGCGGCAAGTCGACGGGAGTGCGCTGGACACTCTCGCACCATCACCCCTCGGAACTCAAGCAGGTCAATATCGTCGCCACTAGCGGCTCGATCATGGAGTTTTACAAACAACTGGCTTGGGGCCTGGACCTAGCCCCAAGCTCGACGTCCAAGGCGATGCTTTTGGCCGAGAGCAAGGCCGCTATCCGCGAAATCGCTCAGTCAAAGAAGCAGAGGGTCGCGATCTTTGTCGATGAAGCCCAGCTGCTGAGGAGGGATGTTTTGGCGGAACTGCATACGGTGCTGAACTTTGACCACGACGGTGCGAACTTCCTGAGCCTCGTTCTTTGTGCTCAGCCGACGCTCCTTGACCACCTGCAATATCGTCACGCCGCGCCCTTGGCCTCGCGCGTCATGACCAAAGCGCAGGTGAAACCACTCTCTCAAATCGAAATGGAAGAATACGTCAACCACCATGTACGCGTGGCTGGCGTCAAGAAGCAGCTATTTGAACCCGCGGCCATCGCCGCCATTCACCAGGGGTCGGCGGGGGGCTTGCGTCGCGCCAATCAGCTAGCCGCCGGCGGCCTGACGGCGGCAGCACTCGAAAAGATGGGCATCGTGACTCCCGACCATATCAGATCTGCGGCCAGCGAACTCATCTAGCCAACAAAGGAGAAACTCCAGTGCCAACACCTAAAGATGTCTTCCTGCTTTGCGAGGACGACTACAACCGTATCGAAAGCATGCTAATGGCCTTGGGCCGCGCGCTTGACACGATCTTTGAGCGCCGCAAGGTCGAACCCCAATCAGCGCCCGACGACACCGAAGACTTTGATCCCGTTGTCGACCGAGCAATCCGTGACTATTTCTAGACGAACACCAAGGTAAGTACTGGGGCTCCGAACCGGAAAATCGGGATCGGAGCTTTGCGTTTCGTGCGATGTCCGATTAAGATGACGCAGCGATCAAACTCGACCGATGCGTTAGCGCAAAATTCAACTTCCCGTCAGGCTACCGCAACTTTTTCTCGATAAAACAACGTGCGAAAGCACACCGGGCGAAGATCCCCCAGATGGTGAGCTCCCGCCGAAGGCACCCCTGTGCGGAAAGACCTACCGTCACCGGTGGTGGTATGTCCGTAGGGTGCGTCGGCTCAGCGTCGACATGTGGCGCGAAGAGTAGCCCTGCCACATACGGCCGCAAGGCGTCCACAGCATGACCGTGCGCGCGCCTTGGACCACAGCGTATGCGCCTCTCGCTCTCAGCGCCGAGGAGGGCCGAAGTCGAACTCAGGCGCCGCGCGTCCGGCCGACGCCGCTGCGCCGCTTTATGGACGGGCCGTAGCGACCGTCCATGTTGAGCCCATGGGCTACGTCGAATTTTGCACCGCGACAGGTGTCGAGCCTGGTGCCCGCGAATCGTTTGCGAAGTTCGCGCTTGTCGGCGGCGTCCCCTACTATTGGGAGCTGCTGGACGTCGGCCGCACAGCGGTCGACTGCGCCGATGATCTGTATTTTGGTTTTGCACCGCCCCTCGACCGCGAGCCTG
>CAZWYX010000062.1:0-4274 GCA_964638485.1 uncultured Planctomycetales bacterium
TCACCATTTCAGGAAATTCACATCGTGGGCATCGAGCGTCTTCACGTTACGAAAGAGGAGAAGGACAATCGCCAAGCCGACGGTGACCTCTGCCGCAGCGACGGTGATGATGAAAAAGACAAACACCTGACCGGTCAGATCGCCGAGAAAGCGCGACCAGGCCACAAAGGAAAGATTCGCGGCATTCAGCATGAGTTCAATCGCCAGGAGCATCATCAGCGCGTTGCGCCGCGTGGTGATGCCCACCACGCCCAGCAGGAAGAGCAGCGTCGCCAACCAGAGGTAGTGTGTGAGACTAATCACCTGAGCCACGCTGATCGCTGCACTGGGCACGATGAACGGTGCACGGCGCTCTCATTCTGGTTTCCGTTGCGCCAAGGCCACCGCACCGATGATGGCGACGAGGATGAGCAGCGAGGTGAGTTCAAACGGCAGGAGGTAGTCGCGAAACAGGAGCCGGCCTACGGCCACGATTGTGCCTGTCGGAGCCGCAGCGCTCGGCGGCCAGGGTCGCTGCGTCGCGCCCGTCGAAAAGATCCATCCCAGTTGCAGGAGGAGCCATGTCACAAGGCCCACCGCCACCCAGCGTCCGGTAAACAACTTGGCCCGCTGCAATGTCTGACGATCGAGATTCAAGAGCATCACGACAAAGAGGAACAGGACCAGTACCGCGCCAGCATAAAGGAGGATTTGCAGCGCGGCCAAGAACACCGCGCCCAACAGCACGAACAGCGCAGCCATGCCGAACATCGTGATGAGGAGCGCGAGCAAGCTGGTGACCGGCGAGCGCGCCCAGATGACGACGAGGGCACTCGCCAGCATCAGGCCAGCGATGCCGTAGAAGGCGATCAGTTCACCCATCTACGTAACCCGGTGGTGTGAGGGCAGGGCAGGTTCACTTTGTGAAATTTCTCACAAATATGACGCTATTGTAGAAGAGGGGCGGAGGCTTGTCCAGCCTTTTCCGTCCCCGCGCACCTCATTTGACCTTACCTCCTGTTCTTGGTATCCTTACGACATGCTCACCCACTACCTCGTCGCCTTGAGCGCCACCGCCCTCAGCCTCTTCGGCGCGGCAGTCGTGAGCCTTCTGAGGGGGCGATGGAACCCCGCGGCGCGCCCCTTCGCGTGGTTAGGCCTGGCCCTCGCGCTGTGGAGTGGGGCTGAGGTCTTAGCGATTGGTGGCACCCACGCCCTCACCGCCTTGTGGCTGTGGCGCCTGAGTCACATCGGCGTCATCCTCATTCCCGCCCTCTTCCTGCATTTCATCGGCACCTCGCTGAGCTGGCAGGGGATCACGCCGCAACTCGTCCGCTACAGCTACGGGATGAGCGTGGTCTGGCTCCTCCTCAACGGCAGTCCGTGGTTCATCCCGCAGGTCCAGCCGAAATTTTCCTTTCGCTTCTACATCGAGCCGGGCCTGCTCTACCGCTGGTTTGTCGGCTGGTGGCTGGTGGTCACCGTCTACGGCCTGGGACACATCCTGCGCGCCTACCGTCACGCCATCGGCGCTCGCCGCACCCAACTCCAATACCTCTACTGGGGAGCGGCGATTGCGTACGTGGGCGGGGCGCCCAATTTCTTACCCGCCTTCAACATCGAGCTCATCCCGTGGAATCCCTACGGCACCTACGCCATTCCGCTCTACGCCCTCGTGACCATCTACGCCCTCAGCCACCGCCGGCCCCTGGAGCTGTCGGTGGCGTTGCTGCGGGTGACCCTGTTGGTGGGCGCCTGCTCGGTCATCATTGGCACGCCCTTGGCCATTGCGATCGGCACGCGCGAACCCTTGCAGGACTGGCTGGGGGAGAGCTGGTGGGTCGTGCCCCTGCTCATTGGCACCGGCATGCTCCTCGCGACCGCGTGGCCCTTCGTCTACCGCTACGTCCACCATAAGACTGAAGAGCGTCGCCTCAGCGAGGAGCGCGCCTACCAAACCACCCTGCTCGAGGCGTCCACCGGCATGACGCGCGTGCGCGACGTGCGCCAGTTGCTGCGCCTCATCGTCGGTGTGGTGACTCGGACAGCGCGGTTGCACTGCGCCGCGCTGTTCCTCAAAGATCGCCGGCTGCCGCACTACCCCCTCGTCGCGCAGCGGCAGTACCACCAGGTGGCCGTCGGCGAGCGGTTGCCCAACGAGGAGGTGGTCCTCCGCTGGTTCCGTGAGCTGCGCACGCCGTTGGTCGTCGCCAACATCCCTGCGCAGGCGCGACGGTTGCAGCTCTACGGGCGCGCCGCAGAACAAACCGCACTCCAACTCACGCAGCTCGGGTTGGCGGTCCTGGTGCCCAGCATCATGGAAGGCGAGCTCGTGGGGTTTCTCGCGCTGGGCCCGAAGCGGTCGGACAATTCCTACAGCGCGATGGACCTCAAGGTGTTCACGACGCTGGCGACGCAGGCGGCCCTGGCCATCGAGAACGCCCGTTCGTTTGAGGAACTCCAGCAGGCCCAGGTCCAACTCCTGCAGGCGCAGAAGATGGGGACGTTGGGCCAGATGGCGTCCGGGATGAGCCATCAAATTCACAATCGCTTGACGGTCCTCTCGCTGGCGGCGCAAAACGCCCGGCGCAACATCCTGCCCCAACTCGAAGGCGTCCTCAGTCACATCGTGGGGCTGCCCGCCGAGACGACGCGGTTGGTGGAGGAGTTGCGCCGATTTTACCAGGTGATTGAGGAGGAATCCGAGCGGGGTTCGCGGATCGTCCGCGGGCTGCTCGAGTATTCCAAGCCATCCACGCAGCATGAGCCGTTGACGTTGAAAGAAGTCTTCCGGCGCGCGATCGAGATGCTGCAGTACAAACACGAGCTCTCGACCATCCAACTGCACCAGGAGTACGCGCCGGAGTTGCCGTCCATCGTGGGCAGTCGCTCGCAACTGCAAGACGTGTTCTTTAATCTCCTCGACAATGCGTGTGACGCCATCAGCCGCCGGCGTGCCCAGCTCGAACACGGGACCTCCGTCACCGAGGCCCCGCCGTACCAGGGCGAGATTCGCATCCGCGCCACGACCGTCCAGTACGCCAACCGCTCCTTCCTGCAAATTACCGTCGCGGACAACGGCGTGGGGATGACCCCGCAGGAACAGGAACGCCTGTTCGTGCCTTTTTTCACGACGAAGGCCACCTCGGTCAAAGGCACGGGCCTTGGGCTGTTCGTCATTCAGAAAATCATCGAGCTCCACGGCGGCACCATCCGCGCCTCCTCCCAACCCGACCGCGGCACCCTCTTCATTGCGGAGCTGCCAGTCAACGCCACCGCGGAGTCCACCACATGAGCAGCCCTGCGCTGCTCCTCTTGGCCGCGAGCGAGCTGGAGGCGGATGTGTACTACGCAACGAAATTCCTCGCGCCGGATCCGTTCATTTGTCTCCAGCTCAACGGGCGAAACATTCTGCTCATGAGCGACTTGGAGTTGGACCGCGCGAAAGCCCAGGCGCGCGTGGATGAGGTGCGCTCGTACAGTCAGCTTGCCGCCGCGCGCAAGCAGACGCTTAGGCACGAGCCCTCGATGTACGAGGTGATTCAGGGGGTACTCGCGGATCACGGCGTCACGGAACTCGTGGTGCCTGCCGCGACCGGCATTCAGCACGTCGAGGGTTTGCGGAAGCTAGGGCTGACGGTCACGTTCCGGCCCGACCCCTTTTTCCCTGAGCGGCTGCTCAAATCCGAGGAGGAGATTGCGCACATCACCGCCACCCAACGCGCGACCGAAGCGGCGGTGGAGGTGGCGATTGATTTGATTCGTCGGAGCACGATTGAGCAAGACACCTTGGTGCTCGGAGGCCAAGTCCTCACCGCCGAGCAGATCAAGAAAGTGATCCACTTGCACCTGCTGGAGCGCGGCTGCATCGCCCAGCACACGATTGTGGCGTGCGGCCAGCAGGCGTGCGATCCGCACCACGAGGGCTCCGGTCCCTTGCGGCCGCACCAGCCGATTGTGCTGGATGTGTTTCCACAGCACATGCGGACGCGCTACTTTGCGGACATGACGCGCACCGTCGTCAAGGGCAAGGCCTCGCCGAAGCTCAAGCGCATGTACGAGCTGGTGGGCGAGGGGCAGGAAATGGGATTTCGCATGATCAAGGCGGGTGTGAATGGGCAGGCGGTGCATCAGGCGATCCTCGACCACTTTACCCAGGCCGGGTTTCCAACCGGCGAGCAGGGCGGACGGATGCAGGGCTTTTTCCACGGCACCGGCCACGGGGTGGGGCTCGAGATTCACGAGCCACCGCGCATTAGTCCTCGGTCAGACACTCTCCAAGCCGGCATGGTCGT
>CAZWYX010000063.1:0-4259 GCA_964638485.1 uncultured Planctomycetales bacterium
GGCGCTCTAGCCAAGCTGAGCCACGCCCCGTGAACTTTTTATTGTACCACACAGCGTCTCCCACACGATGCGGGGGTTAGCGGATCGTAAGCGATCAATGAGCGCACCGCAGTCGAAACTCCAGACGGCAATGTTCTGAACGCCAGCTTCTCGCGCAATGGTGACGGCCTGCGCCACGTCGCCTTCAGCACCCGCAGGTATGCCAAACGTTGGAATCCAGAGCTGCGGCGTTTTGCGATGGCGCGCGGCCCACGCCACCGTCCACGCCGCCCAGCGACGGACAAACGGCTCAACCTCCTGGTGATGTGTGCGCCAGTAGGGATCCGTGCCGACGATGCTGATCTCTGGAATCTCGGCGAGCGACTCCCAGAGCGGCAATACTTCAGGATGTTCCATCGGATAGACGCAGAGACTGCAGCGTAACGAGCGCTGGGCCGCTTGCTGGGATATCGTCCGCACAAAATCAGCGATCGTGCGGCGCAAAAACGCGTAGGGCACCCCGTCGTGCGCGAGTCTCCACTGCGCGGCCTGCGCGCGGCAGACCTCGCACCAACAGCCCCAGCGCGGGTCGCTCCCCTGGAAGACAAACGTGTGGGGCTCATCGAAGAAGATCCCATCTGCGTTCATCGCCGCAGCACTCTCGACCCACTGGCGCATGTACTGGCGAAACGCCGGCTGATTCAGGCACGCCTTGGGCGCGCGACTGCCGTCGGAGAGGACTTCCCAGGCCTCGGGATGCTCGAGGAGAAAGAGCGACGGCGACTCGCCGCCAAAGACGCCACCCACGCCCCACGGATCGAGCCACACCTCCAACCCAACCGCGTGGCTCGCTTGGACGATGTCGGCCATGGCCTTGCGATGATGGGCGAGGTCGGTCTCGCTCAAGGTGTGGACAATAAAACCACATCCTGCCTGGGCGATGATCTCGAAATCGCGCTGGGCATGCGCGAGGTAGCGATTACCGTAGTAACTGACACCCCAACGAAAATTAGAGGGACTCATCGCGTGCGACAACGCATCTCGCGCCGCCGCTGCCACGTGAGCTTTGTCAACACATCTACCTCGAGGTTCACGTGCTCACCGACCTGACGGTGGCCCAGCGTGGTGCGTGTGATCGTCGTGGGAATGAGGTACACGCGCAGGCGCTGGCCGCGGATCCGACCAACAGTCAAGCTCACCCCATCGAGTGCGACACTCCCTTTGGGCAACAGGTACCGTCGCAGTGCGCGCGGCACTTCCACTTCCAGCCATGCTTCGCGCCCCCGAGGGGTTCGACGCACCACGCGCGCCGTGCCATCCACGTGGCCTAAGAGCAGATGCCCGTTCAGCCGATCGCCAACACGCAGCGCGCGCTCGAGATTGACGCGATCGCCAGGATGCACGCGACTGAGGTTGGTGCGTCGCAACGTCTCTGGGATCACATCAAAACTCAGATGACCGCGCCGCGATGCCGCGACTGACAGACACACGCCGTTGACGGCGACACTGCCTCCACGGGGCACGCGACGGAGCATCTGAGGCGCGCGCACTTCGAGTCGTGTTCGTCGCGCCCGTCGCGTCACAATGCCTTGCGTCTCAACGATGCCGGTAAACATGAACGATTCTCGCCCCTAGGGGCGACCATCTCGTCGTTCGTGGATCGTCGTTCGTCGTTTGGTCACGGTGCGCGGGTGACGCTCTGCTCCCCATGCACTATTGACTCGCTTCCCCGGATACACCACATCACCCTCAATCAACAGATCCTCTCCCACCTGACGCACCGTCTGCCGTCGCACACGAATGGCACGGTCCAGGCGCAGAATGCCAACACCACCGACGGCGGTGGGAGCGTATTTTCCACCAACAATTTTCGGACTGATGAAAAAAACGAGGTGGTCTACAAGTCGGTCCGCTAATGCCGAGGCGGCCACTTCCCCACCGCCTTCGATGAGCAGATGCTGAACGCCGCGTGTGACAAGGACGCGGCAGAGCGCTCGTAAATCTACACGACCACGCCGTGACGGCACGACGAGAACTGTAACGCCTTGACGTGCGAGTCGGCGATGTTTCGTGTGATTCCTTGTGGTGGTCGCTACGATGACGCGTGCGTGTTTGGCGTGTTTGACTACCTGTGCCCTGAGCGGAAGGCGCAACCGATCGTCCACGATGACTTTAATGGGATCCGCCGAAGTCGGACGGCCATCGCGACGAATCCCGAGACGAGGATCATCCGCCAGCGCGGTTTCGATCCCGACTAAAATGGCATCGGCGCCTCGCCGCAATTGATGCACGATGTGGCGCGCCGCAGGACCGGTAATCCATCGTGATTGACGCGTCACCGTCGCAATTTTGCCGTCGAGCGTCTGCGCCATTTTCAGCGTCACATGTGGCCGCCGTGTGGTGAGCGCCGCGAGAAACGCGCGATTCATGTGACGCGCCTCAGCAGCCAAGAGTCCCACACGCACGCGCACGCCGGCCTGTCGCAAGCGACGGAGTCCCCCCCCGTTGACGAGCGGATGCGGATCGCGCATCGCACAGACGACCTCTCGCACACCCGCGCGCAGAATCGCCTCGGTACACGGTGGCGTGTGGCCCTGATGGTTGCAGGGTTCGAGTGTGACGTAGAGCGTTCCACGGCGTGCGCGACGGCCTGCGCGACGCAGAGCCACGACTTCAGCATGGGGTCCGCCAAAGCGCGCGTGGTAGCCTTCACCGACGATGTGTCCGTTGCTCACGACGACCGCGCCCACCAGCGGGTTCGGCGCCACGCGTCCCGCGCCACGACGGGCCAGCGCGAGCGCGCGCGTCATGCAGCGCAGATCTGTGCGTGACATCGTCTAAGCTCTTCGACGTAGGTGTAGGGCAGCTTGACTGAACCGATGAGCGGCTGACCTTTCGCGGTGCCGTGGCAGTCGGAGCCACCGGTCATCACGAGGCCGTGTTCCTCGGCGATGCGCCGATACCGCGCTTGTTGGCCCACATCGTGGCTCGGGTGGTAGACTTCCAGCCCTGCGATGCCTGCGCGGACCAGCGACGGAACGAGCGCCTCGTCCTTCAAGTACTGCGGATGGGCCAGGACCGGCACGCCACGCGCCGCACGCAGTCGCTGGATCGCTTCCTCGGGAGTCGGGTGCGCGTCAGGGACATACGCGGGCCGCTCAGAGCTGAGATACCGATGAAAGGCCGTATTCACGTCGGGCACCATTCCCTGCTGCACCAACGCGCGCGCCACATGCAAGCGCCCGATGGTGCCTGGTCCAGCGAGGGCAAGGACGACTTCTTTCGCGAGGGGCACACCTGCCGTTCCTAAACGGCGCAGCGTCTCATCGAGCCGACGCAGGCGCGCCGCCGCAAGCTCGGTGAGCCACGCCTGAAACGCAGCGTCGGTCACATCCACGAAGTAGGCCAGCACGTGCACGTCGAGGGAACCGATTTGCGTGGAGACTTCGACGCCTGGGATGCATTCGAGATGGGCGTGTTGCGCGGCCTCGTGGACTTCAGCAAAACTCCCGATGGTGTCGTGGTCGGTCAGGGCGATCGCTGACAGGCCGTGCGCGACAGCGCGCTGCACTACCTCCGTCGGTGTCCATGTCCCGTCGGAGTAGTGCGTGTGGAGGTGGAGATCTGCGGTGCGTTCGGTCATTGAAATCTTCCTCGGTCATCAGCGAACTCGTCACGCGTCGTGCGTCTTACGGCAGCGACTAGGCGTATCGTCTGGCGTCGGACGTCAGACGTTGGACGAAACGCCCATCGCTGCCGCTGGACGTGGGACGCCTGACTCAAGTGCTAGGTGATGTCGCGGAAGGCCGAGGTTCGCTCTTATGAATTTTGTCGAGGATGCCGTTGATGAACTTGCTCGAGTCCACGTCGCCAAATCGCTTGGCGAGTTCGACTGCCTCGTTAATGCTCACTTTAGCCGGCACGTCTTCGAGAAACAGTAGCTCACACGTGCCGAGACGCAAGATGTTGCGATCCACGACCGCCATGCGGCTGAGTTCCCAGTGCTCGGTGTACTTGATGAGGAGTCCATCAATCGTCTCAGCGTGCTGAATCGTCTGCTCCAGCAGTTGCGTGGCAAAGGTGCGTATCTCGGCCACCTCGTCGCGTCCCTGCCAGAACGGCTCGAGGAGTTCCTCGGGCGGCGTCTTCGTGAGGTCCCACTGGTAGAGCATCTGCAGCGCGCACTCGCGCGCGATGGTCCGTTTTCTCATGTGTTCAGCGTCAAGCGTTCGGCGAGGACGCGTAACGTCGGGCGTCGGACGTCAGACGTCGGACGCAAC
>CAZWYX010000064.1:0-4221 GCA_964638485.1 uncultured Planctomycetales bacterium
GCCACCGGACGTGCCGAGGAGGCCAAGGCCCTGGAGGACCGCGCCGCCCGCATTCAGGCCCTCCCACGCTGAGTCTGTATCCGTCCCCACAGCCAGCGATCACCCCACACTTTCTGAGACATCAATATCACTTAACCTATTGATAAAACTAGAGTTAGATCTCTCGTGTACCCACTGATTGGTGACCTCAAAGTATGGTACACTTGTAGAGTCGAGTGGGGAGGAGTGCATGGTTGCACCCAAGCGCATCCTGGTCGTGGATGACGAGGAGGAGGTCTGCCGTCTGCTCCAGGACCTCCTGCAGGGGGCAGGTTATGAGGTGATCGTGGCCCATCGCGGCGATGCGGCGATCTCGCTCGCCCAGTCGCGCCATCCCGACCTCATCCTGATGGACGTCCTCATGCCCGGCGGCCTCGACGGGGTCCAGACCTATCACCGCCTCAAAGGCAAAACCTCTACGCGCCGGATTCCCGTCGTGTTTGTGACGGCGGTCGAGGCCGGCGGCATCGTGCGAGAGCAGCAACTGCCTCTCGGCGAAGAGTGCGCGGTCATCGGCAAACCCTTTCGCGTGGAGCAGCTCTTCCACGAGATCGAGCGGCTGCTGGCCATTGTCCCAGCTCCCCAGACGCCTTCCACTCCGCACCACAACTAGCGCTCCGCACACCACGCTCACGTTGTCAACGCTACGCGCCGTCCCCACGCTCCCGCCGCGCAGCCGATTTGACACTCGGGCATCCCCACGTTACACTACGGACATGCGCTCGTCGGCAGGGTGGGAGTTCTTTGAGCATACGGCGGATGTTGGTATTCGGGCCTGGGGCCCCGACTTCGCGGCGGTCCTCACCGAGACGGCGCGCGGCCTCATGCACCTCCTGACCGGAGGATCGTTCACCGCGACGGAACAAGCGTCATTTACCGTCAAGGTGACGACGCACGACACGCAGGAACTCGTCGTGGGCTGGCTTCAGGAACTGTTGCTCAAGTTTGAGCTCGAGCACCTCGTCGCTGATGTCTGTGTCTTCGATGAACTGACGTCACAGCGTTTGCGGGCCACCGTCCACGCCCAGCGCTGCGATCCCTCCACCGAACGGCTCGGTCGCGAAGTCAAAGCCATCACGTATCACGGCTTGAAAGTGGAGATGACGAACGGCTGCCGCATTGAAGTGATCGTGGATGTGTGACACGACCGCGTGATGAAAGAACCCTGGCAAGGGCCACTCGAGAAGATTGACGACTACCGCTGGCGCATTCCGCGATCCTACGAGCCTGGGATGCGTGTGCCGGGGCTCATTTTTGCCGACGAGCGAATGCTCAAAAACATCATCCACGATCAGGCCCTCCAGCAAGTCGCCAACGTCGCCCACCTCCCCGGCATTCAAAAATATTCCCTCGCGATGCCGGACATCCACTGGGGTTACGGTGCGCCGATCGGCGGTGTCGCGGCGATGGATGTCAAGGACGGCGTTGTCTCACCCGGAATGGTCGGGTATGACATCAACTGCGGGGTGCGGCTGATCCACACCAACTTGCACGTCGAGGACGTCCAGCCAAAGTTGAAGACGCTCGTCACGACGTTGTTCAACGACATTCCCTGTGGGGTGGGGCAACATGGCGACATCCGCGTTGGGCGCGAGGATGCCGAGCGGCTCCTCATCGAGGGAGCTGGCTGGGCGGTCGCCCACGGGTACGGCGTCCCGGAAGACCTCGACGCGACCGAGGCCGGCGGCGCCCTCGACGGGGCGGATCCCGAGGCGGTCTCAGAGCGCGCCTACCAGCGCGGGAGAAATCAACTCGGCACCCTGGGTTCCGGCAATCACTTCCTCGAGGTGCAGGCGGTGGATCAGATCTTTAGCAACGCTGCGAAAGAACTCTTCGCTCTGGAGCCGGGACAAGTCACCGTCATGATCCACTCCGGCTCGCGCGGCTTCGGCTATCAAAATTGCGACGATTATCTCAAAGTCTGCGGCCAGGCGATGGCAAAGTACGACATTCGCGTGCCGGACCGGCAACTCGCCTGCGTGCCCATCCAATCCGACGAGGGGCGTCGCTACCTCGGCGCGATGCGGGCGTCGGCCAATTATGCGTGGGCCAATCGGCAGTGTCTGATGTTTCTCATGCGTCGGGTCTTCGAGCGCGTCTTCCAGCGCAGTTGGCAGGACTTAGGGCTGTGGCTGATCTACGACGTGGCGCACAACATCGCCAAGTTCGAGCGCCACCGCGTGAACGGCGAGGAAAAGGATGTGTGCGTCCACCGGAAAGGAGCCACGCGCGCCTTCCCGCCCGGCCATCCAGACATTCCAGCGAAGTATCGCAGCGTCGGTCAACCGGTCATCATCCCCGGTGATATGGGCCGTAACTCGTATCTCCTCGTCGGCACCGACGGCGCGATGCAAGAGACGTTTGGCACCACGTGCCACGGCGCCGGGCGCATCATGTCGCGCACGCAGGCCGTCAAGGAAGCGCGCGGCCGCTCGATCGAGCGCGAACTCGAAAGCCAAGGCATCATCGTCATGGGCCGTGGCCGCACCGGGGTGGCGGAGGAACAGCCGAAGGCGTACAAGGATGTCAACGAGGTCGTGGACGTGGTGCACAACGCCGGCCTCGCCAAGCGCATCTGCCGCGTGCGCCCCTTGGGGGTGATCAAGGGTTAGATGATTGATCCCAAGCTCCTCAGAGAAGCGCCAGAACGTGTGCAGCAAGCCCTCAAGGATCGGGGGGTCACCTTCGATCTGACTGAAGCCATTCAGCTTGAGAAATCTCGAAGGGCTGTTTTATTACAACTTGAGCAATTGAAACGAGATAAGAATGTTGAATCAGAGACGATTTCCCAACTCAAAGCGCAAAATAAACCTGTTGACGACCGTATCCAGAGAATGAAAGTTGTATCCCAAAAAGAGCGCAGTTTAGAGTTAAAAGTGGGTGATATAGACCTAAAATTACGCAAATTTATGGAACTAATCCCAAATATACCGCATTCTAGCGTGAAAACAGGGGGTGCCACAGTAAATCAGGTGGTGAGGAGCTGGGGGAAGCCAGCGGCGTTCCAGAGCAAGCCCAAAACTCACCTGGCACTTGGGGAGCACCTGGGGCTGTTCGATTTTCCTCGCGCAGCGAAAATCACCGGCAGCCATTTTCCGCTCTTCAAGGGCTGGGGAGCGAAGCTGGAGCGGGCGCTGTTTACCTTCATGCTCGACGTGCATACGAAAGAACACGGCTATACTGAAATTTTTCCGCCGTTCCTGGTCAATCGCGCCTCGATGTTCGGCACCGGGCAAGTGCCGAAGTTTGAGGAGGACATGTATCGCCTCAAAGACGACGATCTCTTCCTCGTGCCGACGGCGGAGGTGCCAGTCACCAACTTGCATCGCGACGAGATTCTTGAAGAAGCGCAACTACCGCTCAAGTACGCCGCCTACACCGCCTGTTTTCGACGGGAAGCCGGTTCGTATGGGAAAGAAACACACGGATTGGTTCGTGTGCATCAGTTCGACAAAGTGGAACTGGTTAAGTTCGCGACACCGCAGATGTCCTACGAGGAGCTCGAGTCGCTCGTCCACGACGCTGAAGTGATCCTGCAACGGCTGGAGCTGCACTACCGCGTGGTGCTGTTGGCGACAGGCGAGTTGGGCTTTGCGGCGGCGAAGTGTTATGATCTCGAAGCGTGGGCGCCTGGCCTCAACCAGTTCCTGGAGTGCTCGAGCTGCAGCAACTTTGAGGAGTTCCAGGCGCGGCGCGCCAACATCAAGTATCGGACCTCGACGGGTAAACTCGCGTTCGTTCACACCTTGAATGGTTCAGGCGTCGCGTTGGCGCGCACGCTCATCGCGTTCCTCGAAACGCATCAGCAGCCCGACGGCCGCATCCGCATTCCGACGGCGCTGCAACCGTACGTCGGCGCTGAGGTGCTCGCATGATTGCACGGTGGATCGCGCGGATTCTGAAGTGGATGCTCGCGGTGCTCCTCGCGCCGCTGGTCGTGACGGCGACGCGCAGTTTCACTGAGCTGCTGGCGAGCACCGACGTGGCCGTGCCCCAACGGCTCGTCGCATTGATCGAGGGGATTGGGCTCTACCTCGTCGTGCACCTCGCCGTGTGGAAGCCGAAACCCTTCTACCTCCTCGGCCATCGCGTGCTCCAGCATCTGCTCAACGGCGTGATGGGCGGTCACGTCCGCGCGATGCCGGCCGGCCCGCAGGAGGTGTTTGGCGCGTCTGCGTCAGC
>CAZWYX010000065.1:0-4151 GCA_964638485.1 uncultured Planctomycetales bacterium
AGGAGGATGGCGGCGATACCAGCGTACGCGGTGATTTTGAGTGGCAGACTGACCGCGACGGGCGTTGACTGCTTCGCCGGCATCAGGTACATGCGTTTGACAACGAGGAGGTAGTAGTAGAGCGAGATCACCACATTCACCACTCCCACCACCGCTAACCAGATCAATCCGCGCTCGACCGCCGCCAAGAGCAACCAGAGTTTGCCGAAGAAGCCCACCAGCGGTGGGACCCCTGCGAGGGCGAGGAGCGCCAAGAACAGCGTCGCTGCGAGGAACGGCGAGGTCGTCGAGAGGCCCTCATAGGCAGCGAGCTCCTCACTGCCCACCGCGTTCGAGACGCCGATCACCACCGCAAAGGCGAGGAGCGTCATCGCCGCGTAGGCGACGAGGTAGAACACCACCGCGCTCACGCCTTCCGATGACATCGCCGCCATCCCCATCAAGAGATACCCGGCATGGCCAATGGAGGAATACCCAAGCAACCGTTTGATATTCGTCTGCGGTATCGCAGCCAAATTCCCGTAGCACATCGTGAGCGCCGCGGCGAGCGCCACCAAGGGTACCCACTCCTCGTCGAGCAGCGGGCCAAACAAGGGATGCATCAGCCGCATGAGCACCGCAAAGCCTGCCGCTTTTGAGCCCGCCGCTAAAAACGCTGTGACCGGCGTCGGTGCGCCGTGGTACACATCCGGCACCCACCAGTGGAAGGGCACGGCTGACAGTTTAAATCCCAGACCCGCCAGCACACAGAGTCCGCCGAAGAGGAGGAGTGGCGAGGCGGCCTGTTGTTGGAGATGTGCGTGCAGGTGCGCAAAGCGTGTGGAGCCCGTGACACCGTAGATGAAACTCGTCCCAAATAAGAGGAATCCTGACGCGACCGCACCCAGGATCAGATATTTGAGTCCGGCTTCAATCGAGCGCGCATCGGTCCGCACGTAGGCGGTCATCACGTAGAAGGAAAACGTCATGAGCTCCAGGGCGATGAACACGAGCAGCAAGTCACCGGCGGAGGCGAGGATCTGCATGCCGACGCTGGCCAACAGAATCAAGAGATAAAAGGCTCCGCGGAGGCGGGGTTCGCGGCTGACGAATGCATGGGTCAACAGGATCACCACCGCCGTCGTCGCGAGGAAGAGGAACTTCAGTGCGACCGCCAACGGATCAAAGAGGTACATGCCGTGCGAGGCGGTGCCAACGAGATGGCGCTGATGCCAGAGCGCCCAACTGGCAAGTCCCACCCCACCCAGGGCGAGCGCGCTCAGCCACGCAGCTCCTCGTGTCGTGCGGAAGCATTCCATGGCGAGGAGTAGAAGCGCGCAGGCGACCAAGAGGCATTCTGGAGTCAGGAGGTGCCAATTCATAGGTCAGAGTTCAGCGTTGAGCGTTCAGAGTCTTGTGGCTCAAACGTCACCATCCTCGATGACGAATCGTCTCCTGTCACATGGGCAATGAGTGGTCGCGCGGCGCGGTCAATCGTCGAGACGAGAAAGCCTGGCCAGAAGCCAAAGAGGAGGAGCGTGCTGATGAGCAGGAGGTACGGCCAGCGCTGAAACCATGTGCGCGCATCCACGAGGTGCGTCCACGTGAGGTTGAGCGGGCCGAAACACGCCGTCCGCACCATGCGCAACATGTAGACCGCGGTGATGACGACACCAAACACGGCCAACATCGCTTGCAGTTTGTACTGCTGCCACGCGCCGAGAAAGATGAGCACCTCCGCAACAAAGTTCGCAAAACCAGGGAGCCCACTCGAGGCCATCGTCATGAAGACAAATGCCGTGGCGACGAACGGCACTTGCTGACCGAGACCGCCCCACTCGTGGATGAGCCGTGTGTGCGTCTGATCATAAATGTGGCCGACGAGCGCAAAGCCCAGAGCCGTCATCAGACCGTGCGCAAACATGAGCAGTACCGCGCCATCTAACCCGAGCGGAGTGAGTGTCGCGATGCCGAGCAGCACATAGCCCATGTGACTCGACGAGGAATAGCCGATGATGAACTTCGCGTCTTTCTGCGCCATCGCCACCCAGCCGCCGTAGAGGATGTTGAAGAGGCAGAGGGTCGCCACCATGGGTAACCAGAACTTCGCTCCCTCAGGGAGCAACGTCAATCCGAGACGGATGATCGCGTAGGAGCCCAGCTTCATGAGGACGCCCGCGTGGAGCATGCTCACGGCCGATGGAGCAGCGGCGTGACCAATCGGGCTCCAACTGTGCAACGGCCACATCGGCGCAATGACACCAAACCCGACGAGCAGACAGGCAAACACCCAGCGTTGCGTTGCCACCGGGAGCGGATGGTGGATGAGATATTCGTGGAGGGTGCTCAGGTGAAAGGTGCGCAGTCCTGTGAAATGGTAGAGCGCGAGCAATCCGATGAGCGCCACGACTGCCCCGGCGGTTAGGTAGAGCGTGAGCTTCATCGTCGCGTATTCTTTCGAGAAGGGTGTGGCGTGACTGCCCCAGATACCGATCAAGGGAAACATCGGGATGACCGCCATCTCGTAGAAAAAGTAGAAGAAGAAGAGGTCCAGCGAAAGGAACACGCCAAAGACGCCGGTGATCAACAGGAGGTAGAAGCAGTAATATTCTTTGACGCGCTCAGTGATGGCGTAGGAGATGAGCACGCCGGTGTAGGCGCAGAGGGCATGGAGCAAGACGAGGACGAGGTTGATGCCATCAATGCCGAGCGAGTAGCTAATGCCCAGGTGCGGGAGCCACGCGACGCGTTCGAGATATTGGAAGCCGCCGATGATGCGGTCGTAGTGTGTGCACAACCACACCGCACAGAGGAGAGAGACGAGCGTGGCTGTGCTGGCGATGCGCCGAATCCAGTTGGTTGCTCTCGACGGCGTACAGAGTATCGCGACGACGCCGCACAATGGAGCCAGCAACGTCACACTCAACACCCCAACGCTCATAGGCACGACTCCACAGAGAGTGGCTGCGGCGTGAGGGAGTGCCCCGCAGCGAGAGCAACGGCCCTCATGAGCGCCTCAGGAAATACCACAGTAACCCCACGACACCGATGACGAAAGCCAGTCCATACGTTTGCACGCGCCCGGTCTGGCACAACCGCAGGACCTGGCCGGTCGTGCGCGTGACGGACGCCACGCCGTTGACCGCGAGCCCAATCAGGATCCACCGCTCAAACAGCGCGCAGAGCCACGCGATCGTCCCCTGACCGTACTTGACCACTCCATCGTAAAACTCATCCACAAACAATTTCCTCACCAAGAGACGATACGCGGGATAGGCAATGCCGGCGACGATGCGCGGTACCTGCGGCAATTTCACATAGAGGAGATAGGCGATGCCTAATCCGAGGAGTGCGACCAGCGTTGAGGTGATGGCCACGCCAGCATGGAACTCGACGTGGACAGCACGGTGATGATGAATAAAATGCGGAATGCCGATGAAGCCGCCGATGAGGGACAGCGCCGCTAAACAAATAAGCGGCAACGTCATGACGGGCGGCGCTTCGTGTGGATGATGTGCGGCGCGCGCTCGCCCAACAAACGCGACGAAAAATACCCGCCCCATGTAAAACGCGGTGAGTCCCGCCGTCAGCGTCCCGAGGACGTACAGTGCCAGGTATTTGTGGAGAGCCAGCGTGAGGATCTCGTCTTTACTAAAAAATCCGCTGAGGGGTGGAATGCCGCACAGGGCAACCGCACCAATGGCAAATGTCCACGTCGTGATGGGCATCGTCTTTGCCAAGCCGCCCATCTTCCAAATCTCTTGCTCATGCAGCGCGTGGATGACGCTGCCCGCCGCTAAAAAGAGGAGGGCTTTGAAAAAGGCGTGTGTCGTCAAGTGGTACATCCCCGCGACGTACCCGCCCAGGCCTAACGCCATGACCATGTAGCCGAGCTGACTCAGCGTCGAGTAGGCGAGGATGCGCTTGAGGTCTGATTGCACAAGCGCAATGAGCGCGGCAAAACAGGCGGTCAGTCCGCCGATCCAGGCGACGAGCGAGAGCACCGCCGGGAGATCCACAAACAGAAAGAAGGCGCGGCTGAGGAGATAGACGCCGGCCGCCACCATCGTCGCGGCGTGAATCAACGCACTCACCGGTGTCGGCCCTTCCATGGCATCCGGCAGCCACACATGCAGGGGAAATTGCGCGGATTTGCCGACGACGCCGCAGAA
>CAZWYX010000066.1:0-4092 GCA_964638485.1 uncultured Planctomycetales bacterium
TCCATCCCACCGCCGTCACAATCGAATCTGCCATGGCACTGTGAGTATATCCGATGTGGTCGGGGCGCGGCTACAGGCGTCGGACAGCTAGCGAAGGGAGGAGGGGGCTTCGTGAGAGAATTCCGCAGGGAGATGGCGTTTCGAGTGATACAGCGCTTGGTCCGCCGCTTCAAGAATCGCGTGGGGGTGCTCTCGCACCCCCGCCTCAAATCCGCTGATCCCCACGCTGATGGTCACCGGCGGGACGCGCTCCTGAGCGGCCGTGGCGACCACGAGGCTGACTCGCCGCAATTTCTCAGCAACCCGCTCGGCTTGAGCCATGGGGGTTTCCGGAAGGGCGATGACGAATTCATCTCCGCCAAACCGCGCGAGCACGTCGGCATGGCGTAAGACCGCTCTGAGTTCTTGGGCCACGCGTTGCAAGACCAGGTCGCCGGCAGCATGCCCTAACTGGTCATTGACGCGCTTGAAATGATTCACGTCGATCATCAAGCAGGCCAGCGGCCGGTGATACCGCTTGGCGCGTTCGCATTCTCGCTCCCACCGATCGAGGAAAAAGCGGCGATTCCATAATCCCGTCAGCTCATCCGTCGTCGCGAGTTGACGCAGCCGCCGCGAGGTCCGGCGCAGGGCCGCCGTGCGACGCGCAACCGCGCGTTGCAGAATCCACGTGCGCGCCGTCAGCATCCAGACCACCGCCATCGTTCCGACCGCCGCCATGATGCTCAGGAGGATGAGCAGTCGCCTGAACCATGACAGCGTCTCGACCACGCGGGTGCGGCTCGGTTGCATGGCCAAGGTCCATCGCGCGGCATCCAAGGCGATCGGTGAAGTGATGGTGAACGAATCCGAGGAGGGCGGCGTCGACGGCCAATGGGGGGAGCGATACAACACGGTGGTGCCCTCCAGCACCTGCACCGGGGCCGGAGAGGACAAGGCCGCTGCAAAAAAATCCCGCAACAGCGGGATCAGATCAAACGCGCCGATGAGCGCCTGACGCGTTCCCGAACGCTCCCGAATCGGTTCAAGCATGACCAGCAGCGTGTGCTCCTCCGAGGCGGTCACCGTAAACGTTGAGGGGACCTGCCAGACGCTTCGCTGCTGCGTGTAGCGTTCGACGGCCCGCTGCAGACGTGTCCGTTCCTGCGGCGAAAACGGAGGAGGCGACCACCACACCGGCCCTTGCTGGTTTTGGACGAGACCGATGCCCAGCAAATGGCGAGTATGTTTTACCGCGCTGATCCCCAGCGCTTGGCGTTGGGGAGTGGTGAGGTCGGATTGACGAGCGAGGACGTCTCGCAGCAGCGTCAACGTGCCACGTCGACTCTGGAGGGTGCGCAGGAGTTGCTCTCCCGCTTGGTCGAGGACGGCCGCGGTATCAGTATGAACCGCCTGGCGTCCTCTCCATCGAATAAGGCCAATGCTTCCGAGCAACAGGACGCCGGTGAAACACGTGGCCGCAGAGGCGACGAGAAAACGCCGATGACGCCGAGCGCGGAACCACCCCTCTTGGAGACGGTCAACTGACTCCATGGAGGTATTCTAACGCGTTGAGGAGGGAAGACAAGCGCGAAGGACACTTCCCGCGCCGCGCGCGGGCTTCGTGAGGAGATCGATGGGTGCCGGGCCGATTAAAAACCTGGGACGGACGTGCACCCGGTGGGCGGTTTGCTCTTTTTCACCTTTTCCAGAAGCGCCTCGGCATCTTTCATGGCTTTCGATTCGGCTTCCGCTTTGGTCGCCCCTTGCGCTTTGACGACCCACGCCCCTGGATCGGTGTTGTCAATCGTGGTGTGGTAGGTCGCCCCCAACCGGTACGTCACGATGGTGATCGGCCAACCGGCCAGTTGGAGCTTTCGCTCGGAATACTCTTCAGGTTTCGGCATCGTGCGTCACGGTTTCTCGATGGGTGCCGCGACGAGGTTGCCCCACTCGGTCCAGCTGCCATCGTAATTTTTCACGTTCTGGTATCCCAGGAGATACTTCAGCACGAACCAGGTATGGCTGGAACGCTCGCCGATCCGGCAGTAGGCAATCACCGGTTGCGTGCCGGTGATTCCCTGGCTTCCGTACAGCGCGCGCAGCTCCTCCGCGCTCTTGAAGGTCCCATCGTCGTTGCAGGCTTTGCCCCAGGGAATGCTCTTCGCGCCGGGAATGTGTCCGCCCCGTTGGCACGTTTCCGGCAATCCGGGCGGCGCGAGAATTTCTCCCGTGTACTCTTGCGGGCTGCGCACATCGACGAGCTGCGCGGCGCGCTCGGCGGAGGCTTTCATGACTTCAGGAAGGAATGCGCGAAGGCTCAGATCGTGGGCGTTCGCCGTGTAGGTCGTTGTGGCGACTTTGGGGACGTCCGTCGTCAAGTCCCGGCCTTCCGCGATCCACTTTTTCCGACCCCCGTTCATCAGCCGGACATCCTTGTGTCCGTAGACCTTGAGTTGCCAAAAGGCCCACGCAGCGAACCAGTTGTTGTTGTCTCCGTAGAGGATCACGGTCGTGTTCGGAGCGATGCCCGAGCTGCCCATGAGTTGCTCAAATTGCTCCTTCGGGATGATGTCGCGCCGCAGCGTATCACACAACTGCGTGTCCCACGCCCACCCCAGCGCGTTGGGCGCATGCCCCTCATTGTAGGCCTTGGTATCCACATCGACTTCAACCAGGCGAATCGAGGGATCGGTGGCATGAGCGGCCACCCACTCCGTGGAGACCAACACTCCTTGCTGCTGCTGCGTGCCGGCGGTTGCCTGAACGACCATGGCGGGGCCTCCTTGGTTTGATGGTGAGGCAGTATTTTATGGGGCGGGGACAGCGCTGTCAAGCGGAAGAACGTTGCAGCTCGATGCTGCGGTCGTAGGCATACCAGATGGCCAGCAGCGCCAGCATTTCGGTATAGAGGAAGGGCCTGAAATACCACCTTCCGCACATCACCAGCAGCCCATCCACTCCCAAGGCGCCCTGCGCCGACGCGAGGCCGAGCAGGGCCAGGCGAATGTGTGCGAGGGGTGCTTTCGTGAAGATCATGAGGCTTGCGCCGAGGAAGAGCGCGATGAACACCGCATGGAGGATGGAGAACCACCACCGCCATCCGGTGTTCAGGCGCAGCGTCCAACCCATCACGCGGTCAGGAATGAAGGTGGGGGAACTGAACAGCATGGCGGCCAGGAAGGCCATGAGAAATGGCGCATACCACCCCAACAGCTTTTTCGGTGACATCGCCGGATGGCGCACGAGCTGGTCGATGGCAAACGCGCTGGGCAAGGTTAACCCGATCGATGTGGCGAAATAGCACGGTCGCAGAAACCACACACGCTGAGGATCCGGACTCGTGGCGAAGAGGGCCAACGTCACATACCGGCTCAGGGTGAAACAGCCGGTGATGACCAAGAGCCATTTCAGCCACCGGGGAGACAGGCGTCGATACGCGGTGACCGAGAGCACCGTCAGGCCGCTCGCGAGTCCCAAGAGGAACAGATAGGCGCTCGGAAGCCCGCCCATGAACGGATTCGCTACCGCTTTCCCATGCACAGAGGACAATCGTGACTGAGACGCAGATAACGGTTCCGCACTTTGGGCGTCCAAAAGGTCAGGAGTTCGCCCGCTCCAACGAGGGTCCGTTGAGTTCCTTGCCCTAAGCCGGCCAGCATGCCGGTGAAGACGTTGCCGCCCGATTTCACCTGGTGGGCTGGTTGGCGGAGAATCTCCGTCCATCCAAAGACGGTATTGGTCGCTCCGCGAACGAGCATGGTGCTTGCTTTCGAAGGATAGGACGTACTTTCGCTGTTGGCTCTGGCGCACACAGGGCAATGAAAGGGATGCTCCTCAGCCCATCCAGCGGTTGCTGAGCTTGTGACCATCACAAGCCCGAGGGCGAATGTCGTCCATGACCCTCGCTGTTGACGCATGCTGGCTCCTACGTCACGCATGAAATGATCCCCCACGAACCAACACGCCCCTGCAAGAGCGCAAGGGCGTGTTGGGATGAGATGCTATGGGGAATGTTAGGAGGGGATCAGGAGAAGAGATCCGTGCCGCCTTCTGGTAAGGGAACGTCGATGGCCGTGATGGGGAACGTGACGACGTGAGCTGCTCCGCCGA
>CAZWYX010000067.1:0-4067 GCA_964638485.1 uncultured Planctomycetales bacterium
CCTCCAACGTGTCATCGGCGATGGAGGCCAGCAGCGTCTTGAGCATGTCGTAGGTGCGGACGTAGCGCACGCGATAACCGGCGGCGCAGGCGCGCATTCCGAGGCCGATCGACAGATGGGTCTTGCCGACCCCGCAAGGGCCGAGGAAGAAGACCGACTCGCAACGATCCAGGAAACCCAGTTCGGCCAGGTCGAGAATGGCCTTGCGGTCCAGGGAGGGTTGCTCTTTGAAGTCGTAATCTTCAATGCGGTGGATCTGGCGGAAATGAGCCTCTTGGATGCGGCGGTTGGTGGCGGTTTCGGTCCGTCCCAGCACTTCGCAATCGACGACGCGGGCGAGGAAGCCCAGGTGGCCGAGTTTCAGGTGCGTCGCATCGCGCAGCAGATCGTCGATGCGATTGGCCGCGTGACGGAGTTGAAGACGGCGCAGGTTGGTGAGCAGTTGATCGCGTTCTTCAGAAGCCATGATGAGAAGTCCTCACTTGTTTTTTGATTTACGCGCTTTTTCGGCCAGCAGCCGTTCGTAATGCTCGATCGGCCGCTGGCGATGACCGGATGCCTTGAGATACTCGGCGACATTTTTCGGCGGGGACTCCTCGGCCGCACTGGAGAGGCGCTTCCGCGCCGGCTTTTTGCCGCGCACGATACGCGCCACCGAGGTGTGGCTGAAGGCGCCGTAGCGGGCGGCATGGCGCAGCGCTTCCAGCACGCGCGGCACGCCGACTTGATCGGCGAGTTTCAAGATCTCCGAGATGTGGTAGCCGGCCGCGCCACCATGCGCCTTGACGAGTCCGTCTGTGAAGGTCTGGGCGATCTCTCCCAGGCGCAAAAACTGTTCCTGGAGCACATGCCGGCTCGTGCTGTGCTGGCGAAACTCACTCTCGTGTTCGGGGAGAATGTAGCGTTTGTGGCGCGTCTGGCGCAGCCGATGGCTGGCAATGATCTCGCCGTCCAGGTAAATATCCAGAATGCCATCCAACTCCAGCGCCTTCACCGGGCGTCCGACAAACGATGGGGACACGCTGTAGCGATTCGTATCCCAGGCGATCGAGAAGTCGTAGCCCACGAGCCGCTCTTCAACCCGAGCCGCAACAAACGGGCGTGGAGGAAGCGGAATCAGATAGGGACGTTCCTGATCCATTCGATCCAGAGGCCGTTCTTGCGTCGTGCCATGCTTGCGGACCCAGGCGATATCGCGTAGCCAGGCCTCGGCTTTCCGGTTCAGGTCGTCCAGGTCATGAAACGTGGCACCCTTCAGTAGGTCCGCCCAGACATACTTGAACGGATTTTCCACTTTGCCTTTCCCTTCTTTGTAGCCGGGCGCCAGAGGAATCGCTTTGAAGCCGTAATGCTGGACTAAAGCAGCAAACAGCGGATGAAAGACGACGCGATCAACGGAACTCTCCAACACCACCTGTTTCATGCGGTCGTAGAGCATCTCGTGCGGCGCCCCGCCGGCCTTTTCGAAAGCCAGGACGTGGCTGTGGCAGACCGAGTGAGCGTTGGCCGTCTCGGTGAATCGGATGAACTGCCAGCGGCTGTAGCCGAAGACCATCGAGAAGCACACCACGTCGGTGGCCTGGCCGCGAAAGTCCACCGTGTAGGGGGACAGGTCCACCTGGCCTTGTTTTCCTTTGTCGGTCTCGAATCGCAGATGCGGGCGGCGGCGCTGTCGACGTCGGATCGAGCGGACGTAATCCTTGAGCACGCTGTAGCCCCCCTCATATCCGAGGGCTCGGATCTCCCGCAAGACGCGAG
This sequence comes from uncultured Planctomycetales bacterium, assembly GCA_964638485.1. Taxonomy (GTDB): domain Bacteria; phylum Omnitrophota; class Gorgyraeia; order Aquiviventales; family CAZWYX01; genus CAZWYX01. Next base: position 1,759 of record CAZWYX010000067.1, read on the forward strand.
TCGCCGTGAGGTCTTTCTTGATGACCAGTTCGGAGATGACGGGCTTGAAGGCGTCCAGCTTCGAGGGGCGCGGCTTGCGTTTTTTGGCGCCCTTCTTCACACGACGGACCGTTTTGACGTCGATGGTCAACTTCCGCGCAATCGCCTTCGTGCTATTTCCCTGAGCGAGCAGGCTGCGGATTTCGTCGTTGCGCTCGGCACGTTGCTGCGCTTTCAGTTGTCGCGCACTCTTGCGGAAGCGAGCGCCTCCACCAGGCGAGATAGCGACAACCTCGTCGATTCCAGGTCGTCGGCCAGAATCCGCAGATCCTCCTCGGCTGGAGCGGGGCGCAGCATCTGGAGCGTTCGCGGCGTCACTGCCTGCAGGATTCGCAGATGACGCTGGAGGCGTTGTCCGCGCGGCGTCAGCCGAGGATCCGGCGCTGTCTCGGGATCGCCCGCCCGCACATTCGCCAGTGCTCGATGAGGTTGAGCTAACAGATAATCCCGGACTGGCGGATCGGCATTCTTCCAGAGCCGGACCAACATCTCCGTGTCCTGACTGCCCAGACCGTGACGCATGACCACCGTCGCCAACTCCAACTGGTTGCCCGCGGGCAACGCCAGCAGCCGCCTCGCTGCTCCCGGCGGCAGAATCCCTTCGCGGATCTGTTCCACCAGCTCCGGATGAAGCCGCTCGATGAGACCGATCCTCCGCGACACCCAACTCTTGTGCCGGTTCAGAATCGCGCCGATCTCGGTCTGGGGCATACCCATCGCCATCATCTCGCGCAGCACCAGCGCTTCTTCCAGCACCGTCATGGCGTGCGTCGCGCGATTCAACGCCAGCATCGCCACCCATTGCCCCGGTTCGTCCACCTCCATCAATGTCGCCTGCATCCGGGTCCATCCCATCTCGCCGGCCGCTCGATGCCGCTTGAAGCCGTCGATCAGTTCCAGACCGTTGGGCCGTTTCACCACCACCAGCGCCGACAGCTGTCCGTGCACGGTCAAGCTGGCCTTCATCTGCTCGATCTGCCGCGGCATCAGGCACCTCACGCGCCGGTAGCTCGTGCCGATCTCGGCGATCTCCAGCCTCTCGCCCTGTGTCGCTTGCACGTCCGTTCTCCCGAGGGCTCATCTCGTCTATACGCCTCCGGTTTCAACACCGCCGCGCCCGATAAACGGGCAGCCGGGCGCCGCGTCGATGAAAGGATGGAGGCCGAGCGACGGGTGCAGTGCGCTGCGTACATCGGCACAGGCGACCGCAAAAATCACAGCAGCGTGGAGCAGAAGGCAATCGATCCGGCAGGCGTAAGTCCGGCAGGGCAAACTCGGGCAGCGGTAACTGCAGTAGGAAGTGGTCCGGCCGCTCTGACGATTCTTCCCGGCGCTCATCTCGGCTCTCCTGGCCACCCGGTCGAGTGGCTAGGACCGAGTCTTGTCCGAGTACTCTTGCCAAGTCACCGTGATGCGTCACCTTTTCCGTCAGCCGGTCGCGATAGCGCTCTTGACGCACTTTGTGATTCAGCCGGCCAGCTTCCGTCTTCTGATACAGCGTCCCGGCCGCGCGCTGCTTTTCCGCCCGCGCCAACGGAGCGCACGGTGAGCAGTACCGGTTGCCGCGATCGCAACTCCGGCAGATCACAACCTCTTGATCACAACGTTGGCATTGAAAGATCCGGCAATCTGGCTCCGTCACCCGTAAGCGCCCATGAAAGGGCTTTACAGGGACAGGCTGAAGAGAGATGCTCCACCATGAGCATCGAACCTTAGGCGGTAACCTATCCCGATGTCTCAGGGGGTCCGGGCTGGCTTCCGGATCCCCACCCCACCAGGCGCTGACGCCCGGCTATCTCATAGTCCCATCCGTCATCGCAACCAGCTTCGATTTGTAGTTCTTGGAGGGAACCATCGACTCCTGCGTGAGCTATCGGATCTCAGAAAAGCGGGAAGGGATCGCGGCTATCTCTCTGCGGCTGCGCGCTCATTACTTACAGGGAGGATTGAACCCGCTACGACGGGGGCGCATCAAACCGGCGCTCCCAGGGAGTGAGCAAGTTGCGACATACACGCCGTCCGACGGATTCGAGAAATGGACTGTACCGGGATACCAACAGGTGTGGCAGGTCAGGGTGGTGGACCTAAGCGGACACAAGCCAACGACGAGAGAGGTCTTTCGAGGCTCGGCTCCCCCCGCAAAAATGTCGGTTAGGCGTGGCACTCGAAGGATCGACGGTAAAACTCCAAGTGATGACGTTGCGCACTGGATTAGAGCTGCAATTGACTTGACTATAGTTACAAAGGCAGAATTTGACCTACTCAGCGAA
>CAZWYX010000068.1:0-3994 GCA_964638485.1 uncultured Planctomycetales bacterium
GAGATGGCCAACAGGTCAAGACCGGCGACCTCTTGGCCAAGACCGCCCGCAAGATCACGCAGACCAAAGATATTACCGGCGGGCTCCCGCGAGTCGCGGAGCTCTTTGAAGCGCGTCGGCCGAAAGATCCCGCCATCATCGCTGAGATTGATGGCGTGGTTGAGGTGGGGACCGCCAAGAAGGGGCAGCGACGCATCATCATCACCAGCAGCACCGAGATGCGCAAGGAGTACCTCATCCCGCACGGCAAGCACCTCAACGTCTACAAAGGCGACTACGTGACCGCCGGGCAACCGCTCACCGATGGTCCGGTGGTGCCGCAAGACATCTTGCGCGTGAGTGGTGACAAGAAGCTCCAGGAGTACCTCGTGAATGAAGTGCAGGAGGTGTATCGGCTCCAAGGAGTGAAGATTAACGACAAACACATCGAGATCATCGTCCGGCAGATGCTCCGCAAAGTCCGTATTGATGATCCCGGTGACACCCATTTTCTCATCGGGATGCAGGTGGACAAATTCCTCTTCCAGCAGGAAAACGAGCGGGTCAAGAAGCTCGGCAAACGGCCGGCGAGCGCGACACAACTCTTGTTGGGCATCACGAAAGCCTCGCTCTCAACGGAAAGTTTCATTGCCGCGGCCAGCTTCCAAGAGACGACGCGGATTCTCACCGAAGCGGCCACGAGCGGTCGTCGCGACCATCTCATGGGCCTCAAAGAGAACGTCATCATGGGCCACCTGGTTCCTGCCGGGACCGGCTTTGCGGCCCATCGCCAATTGGTCATGGTCAAAACCGCTCTCTCAGAACCGCCACCCGCCGCAGCCGCGAGCGGGATAGCGGTGCGGGAGCGCGCCACGAGTGAGATGGGATCGGCGACCTAGCGACGATGCCCACCATTCGCCAGCTCATTCGCCTCGGACGCCAGGAACGCCGCAAACGGCGGAAGTCGCCGGCCCTCCAGGGCGCGCCGCAGCGACGAGGCGTGTGTCTGCAGGTCAAGACGCAGACGCCGAAGAAACCCAACTCAGCCTTACGTAAAGTCGCGCGCGTCCGACTGACGACCGGGATCGAAGTGACCGCCTACATTCCCGGGGAAGGCCACAACTTGCAGGAGCACTCGATCGTGTTGATCCGTGGCGGGCGGGTCAAGGATCTGCCGGGTGTGCGGTACCACATCGTCCGCGGTATCTTGGATACCTCGGGGGTGAATCAACGCAAGAAATCGCGCTCCAAATATGGAGCGAAGCTCCATCCCGTGGGCAAATGAGCCGACCACGCGTGCAGCGGCCACCGATGAACACGCAGCGCATCACACCATGAGACGACGACGCGCCGAATCTCGGCCGGTCCCAGTGGATCCCCGGTATCACAATCCGTTGCTGGGCCGTTTCACCCGGATCATCATGATGGATGGGAAACTTGCGATTGCGGAGCGCATTGTCTACGGCGCCTTAGCTCGGCTGCAGCAGCAGACGGGCGCGACGGATGTTGTGGGCGCGTTTCAGCAGGCATTGGAGAACGTCCGCCCCTCGCTCGAAGTCAAATCACGGCGCGTGGGGGGTGCCACGTATCAAGTACCGATAGAAGTCCGGCATGAGCGGGGTCTGTCGTTGGCCATGCGCTGGGTCCGCGACTTCGCAAGTAGTCGCAAGGGCCGCCCCATGGAGCAGCGCCTCGCCGAGGAGCTCGCCGAGGCGTATCGTGGTCAAGGCGCGGCGGTGAAGAAAAAAGAAGACACGCACAAGATGGCCGAAGCGAATCGGGCATTCGCCCATTATCGCTGGTGAGCGCGATGGCGACGTCTCAGACAATGCAGACCTCTGAAGTGCAACAACCGACCCTCGCGCAGACGAGGAACATCGGCATTGTGGCCCACATTGACGCTGGCAAGACCACCACGACCGAACGGATCCTCTACTTCACCGGTCGCGTCCACAAAATGGGCGAGGTCCATGAGGGGACCACGGTGATGGATTGGATGGAGCAGGAGCGCGAGCGCGGGATTACGATTACCGCGGCGTGCACCACGTGTTTTTGGCATCAGCATCGCATCAACATCATTGACACCCCTGGCCATGTGGACTTCACCGCGGAAGTGGAGCGGAGCTTAAAGGTCCTCGACGGGGCGGTCGTCGTGTTCTGCGGTGTCGGCGGTGTGGAACCCCAGTCCGAGACGGTGTGGCGGCAAGCGGATCGCTACAAAGTCCCGCGGCTGGCGTTCGTGAACAAACTGGATCGGGTGGGCTCGGGTTTCTTCGAGGTCTTCAAGCAAATTCGTGAACGGTTGGGCGCCCACGCGCATCCCCTCATGATACCCATCGGCACAGAAGAGCACTTTGAGGGGATGATTGATTTAGTGCACCTGCGCGCCTTACGGTATCCCGAGGACGCACTGGAGCCGGTGGAGGAGGACGTGCCGGTCGCGCTCAAGGAGACGGCGGAGCGGTGGCGCCACACGCTCATTGAGGCGGTGGGCGAGGTAGACGAAGCGATCATGGAACGTTATGTCCACGACCAACCGGTCAGTCCTCAAGTGTTGCAAGAAGCGATTCGGCGGGCCACGATCACGCATTCGTTTGTCCCTGTGCTGGGCGGATCCTCCTATAAAAACAAAGGCGTGCAACCGCTCTTGGATGCGGTGTGCTGGTATCTCCCATCGCCGCTGGAACTGCCGCCCGCGACGGGGCATGATCCGAAAACGCACGAGTTGCGTTCCCGTCCACCAACGAATGACGCCCCCTTTGCGGCGTTGGCCTTCAAGGTCGCCTCAGACCCCTTTGTGGGGAAGCTCACCTACATCCGGGTCTATTCCGGCATGATGACGTCCGGGAGTTACGTCTACAACGCGACAAAACATGAGCAGGAGCGGATTGGCAAACTGGTCCGGATGCACTCGAATAAGCAAGAAATCGTCGAGGAGGTCCACGCCGGAGACATCGCGGCGGCGGTGGGATTGAAAAAGACGATCACCGGGGATACGCTGTGTGACCCGAAGGCGCCGATCGTCTTCGAGCGGATTGAATTTCCCGAGCCGGTCATTTCGATGGCGATTGAGCCGAAGACCAAAGCGGATCAGGATAAACTCGCGATGGCCCTGGCGAAGTTCCAGATGGAAGACCCGACCTTTCGCGTCAGTTCGAACGAGGAGACCGGCCAATCCATCATCTCCGGCATGGGTGAGCTCCATTTGGAGATCATCCTGGATCGGATGCGTCGGGAGCAAAAAGTCGAGGCCACTGCTGGGCGGCCGCAGGTGGCGTATCGGGAAACCATCCGTCATGCTGTGGAGGAAGTCGAAGGCAAGCACATTAAGCAGACGGGCGGGCACGGCCAGTATGGGCATGTGGTCATCAACCTGAAGCGCGGCGAGACGAAGAGCGGCGTGCAGTTCATCAGTAAAATTGTCGGGGGCGCGATCCCCAGAGAATTCATTCCCTCCACGGAAAAAGGCATTCGCAATGCGGCCCAGAATGGCCCGCTGGGCGGCTATCCCGTGACCGATCTCGAAGTCACACTCGTTGATGGGTCGTTCCACGATGTGGATTCCTCCGACATCGCGTTTCAGCTAGCAGCCGAGATCGCGTTTAAGGACGGAGTGCGGCAGGGAGCTCCTGTGCTCCTGGAGCCGATCATGAACGTCGAGGTCGTCGTGCCTGAGGAGTCCATGGGCGACATCATCGGTGACCTCAACAGCCGTCGTGCCCAAATTCAGGAACTGGGGCAGCGGGGGAATGTCAAATTCATCCGCGCCTTCGCGCCGTTAGCCGAGATGTTTGGTTATGTGACCACGATTCGCTCCCTCTCGCAGGGCCGCGCGTCGGCCACGATGGAACCCTCGCATTACGCCGAGGTCCCTGATCAGATTGCTCAGAAAGTGTTAAAACCAAAAACCACGACATGAGAATGCACGGTTCACTAATGACTGGCTGGAAGGGAGGTTGACCATGGCCAAAGGCACCTTCACCCGGAGTAAACCCCACTTGAACGTCGGCACCAT
>CAZWYX010000069.1:0-3773 GCA_964638485.1 uncultured Planctomycetales bacterium
TCATGGTCAAACTCCTGGTCGCGGATGACGAGGTGAAGATCTCGCAACTCCTCGAGCGGTTTTTTAAGGAACGCGGCTACGAGGTCTTCCTCGCCCACGACGGCACCAGCGCCCTCGAGAGCATCCGTCGTGAGCGGCCGCATCTGGTCCTCCTCGATTTACGCATGCCGGGGATGCCGGGCCTGGAGGTGCTGCGCGAAGCCAAGCGGCTCGACGAAACGACGCGCATCATCATCATCACCGCCATCGAAGACCAAGGCATCATGGAAGAGGCGCGACGCCTGGGCGCCTCCGACTACGTCATCAAACCGTTTAGCCTCGACTACCTCCAGAACGAAATCCTCGCGAAAATCAACGCCTCCCTCTACGAAGATCTGCGTCGCTCCAACGAGGACCTGCACAAGTCCTTCGCGCAACTGAAGCGGACGTTCCGTGGCATTACCAAAGCGTTCGTGATGTTGCTCAACAAAGTGGATCCCCACTACACCCACGAGCACACCGCGCGCGCCGTCGAGTATGCGGCGAAGGTGATCGAGAAACTCCGCAGCAAAGGGGCGGAGCTCGGCGGGGTCCCTGAAGAGCAGCTCTTAGCCGGCGTCCTCCTGCACGACATCGGCAAGATTTTTACGCCGAAAGACATCCTCTACAAAAGCGGCCCGCTGGACCGCCAGGAGTGGGAGATCATGCGCCGCCATCCGGTGGATGGGGCGGAGATCCTGGAGCAGATTGACGGCCTGCAGGAGATGGCGAAGATTGTCCGCTGCCATCAGGAGCACTACGACGGGAGCGGCTACCCCAACGGGTTGAAAGGCGAGGAGATTCCCATCGGCGCGCGCATCGCCTCAGTCGTGGATGCCTTCGATGCGATGATCACCGACCGGCCGTACCGCAAGGGCATGCCCATCGAGCAAGCGATTGAGGAGCTCAAGCGGTACCGGGGGCGCCAGTTCGATCCGCAGGCGGTGGATGCGATCGTGGAGATTTACGAGGAAGGCAAGCTCAACTTGGACCACACGCACCCCCACACGAGCCATGGGTGAGGCGACCACGACCCAGCGCCAGACCACGCGCCCGCCGCACGGGCGGGGATTGCTGCGCGAGCGCGTCGCTCTGATCACCGGCGGCGCCCGTGGCATTGGACTCACCATCGCCAAACGCTTCGCCCAGGAGGGTGCCGACTGCGCCCTCTTCGATGTCCAAGCACCGCTCCTGGAGCAGGCGGTAGGCGAGCTCCGGGCCCTCGGATGCCGGGCCGAGAGCTTCCAAGTGGATGTGACCAAAGGAGATGTGGTCAATTCTGCCGTCGAGAAAACGCTTGACAAACTAGGCAAGGTTGATATACTCATCAACAATGCCGGCGTCACCCGCGACGGGCTCTTGCTGCGGATGAGTGAGCAGGAGTGGGATCTGGTGCTCAACGTCAATCTCCGCGGGGCGTTCCTGTGCACCAAGGCCGTCGCGAAGGCGATGATCAAAGCCCGCAGTGGCCGGATCGTCAACATCGCCTCCATCATCGGATTGATCGGCAACATCGGCCAAGCCAACTACGCGGCCTCGAAAGCTGGCCTCATCGGATTAACCAAATCCACCGCGAAGGAGTTGGCGAGCCGCGGGGTGACGTGTAACGCGATTGCTCCGGGCTTCATTCAGACGGAGATGACCCGCGCGCTCCCAGAGGACGCACGGCAGAAGCTCCTCGCCGCCATTCCGCTGGGGACGCTGGGAGAGCCCCAGGATGTGGCCGAGGCGGCGCTGTTTCTCGTGAGTGAGGCGGCGCGCTACATCACCGGCCATGTGCTCGTCGTGGATGGCGGCATGGCGATGTGACTAGAGGCCACGAGTTGCGGAGCGAGAGTGACCACAACTCGTGTGGCCGAATGTCACCCCGCCCCTTTCCGAGTCCAGTCCGACACGGAGAGAAAAGGGCGATGGCTCAACCGCCCTGCGCGCCACACGAGCGTAGCGGTAGGTACGCGGAAAGGGGCGGGGTTGAATTCGCCCCGCGACTTACGAGCGCTTCGCTCCGTAAATCGCGGGCTCATTCAAGGAGGATAGAGGATGGCTGAGGCTGTCAGTGAGCGAGTCAAGGCAATCATTGCCGAACAGCTCGGGGTGAAATCGGAAGAGGTCACCGACACGGCCTCCTTCACCGAAGATCTGGGCGCCGACTCATTGGATACCGTCGAACTCGTCATGGCGCTGGAGGAGGAGTTTGGAATTGAGATCCCCGATGAAGATGCGGAGAAGATGACCACCGTCGGGGAAGCCGTCCGCTACATCGAGCAGAAGGCCTCGGCCACCGGCAGCTCCTAACATCCTCGTCGTTGTCCGCTCCTGTCGTCAGCAGAAGAGACGTCCGCTGCATCCACGAGCGGGCGTTCTTGTTTTACGGGCCGACAGGACCATGAGGAACCAGCGAACCGTCACCCGCGACCCGAGCAACAGTAGCAGACACTTGTTGACGCTGCATGGGAGCCGGTGAATGGTGTACGGAGAGCATGTGAACCGTGAACTGAACCACGAGCCACGAACCACGAGCCACGGTACGTCATGACACGACGCGTCGTCATCACCGGCATCGGCACGGTCTCGCCCGTCGGCAACGACGCGCGGACGATGTGGGAGCGCCTCCTCGCTGGCGCCAGCGGCCTCGGGCCGATCACGCAGTTTGATGCCACAGACTTTGAGTCGCGCATCGCTGGCGAAGTGAAACAGTTTGATCCTACCGCGTTCATCACGCCGAAAGAAGCCAAGCGGATGGAACGCTTCGTCCAGTTGGCCGTGGCCGCGGCGAAGATGGCGGCCCAGGATGGGGGGCTGGATGTCTCCAAGGAAGATCCCTACCGCATCGGCGTCCTCATTGGTTCAGGGATCGGGAGCCTGCGCATCATTGAACAAGAGCACAAGGTCCTCCTCGAGAAAGGCCCCAAGCGCATCACGCCGTTTTTGATCCCGATGCTCATCGTCAACATGGCGCCAGGGCAGGTCGCGATTCAGCTCGGCCTGAAAGGCCCCAACTCGTGTACCGCGACGGCGTGTGCCTCGGGCGCCCATGCGGTGGGCGATGCCATGCGCATCATCCAGCGCGGCGAAGCGGACATGATGTTCGCTGGTGGCACGGAGAGCGCGATTACCCCCTTGGGTATCGGCGGCTTTTGCTCCTTGATGGCCCTGTCGCGTCGGAACGACGCGCCGACGAAAGCCAGCCGTCCGTTTGATAAAGAACGGGATGGGTTTGTGATGGGCGAGGGGGCCGCTGTCCTCATTTTGGAAGAACTCGAACACGCGAGAACGCGTGGAGCCCAGATTTACGCCGAGCTTGTGGGCTACGGGATGACCGCGGATGCCTACCATATGACTGCGCCCGCCCCTGACGGGGAAGGCGCGGCGCACGCGATGACGCGGGCGCTCGAGGATGCAAAGCTGCGGCCGGAACAGATTTCCTACATCAACGCGCACGGCACCTCCACGGAACTCAACGACAAAGTCGAAACCCTCGCGATCAAAAAAGCGTTCGGCGCGGCGGCGAAAACAGTCGCCGTCTCCTCCACCAAGTCCATGACGGGGCATCTCCTCGGTGCGGCCGGCGGCATCGAGACGATCATCTGCGCCCTCGCCATCAAGCACCACGTCGCACCCCCCACCATCAACTACGAGCACCCCGATCCCGACTGCGATTTGGATTACGTCCCCAACACCGCCCGCCCCATGAAAATCGAAGCCGCCCTCTCTAACTCGTTGGGGTTTGGTGGGCATAACGCGACCTTGATTCT
>CAZWYX010000070.1:0-3738 GCA_964638485.1 uncultured Planctomycetales bacterium
CCATCCTCGTGGGGGTTGGCCGGGCTCCGAATGTCGAGGAGTTGAACCTCGAAGCAGCCGGGGTGGCCTACGATAAAACCGGGGTCACGGTGAACGACTTCCTGCGGACGACCAACCCGCGCATCTATGCGGCTGGCGACATCTGCGCGCCGTTTAAGTTCACGCACACGGCGAATGCCCTTGGCCGGATGGCGATGATCAACGCGCTCTTCTGGGGGCGCAACCGCATGAGCCGGCTCATCGTGCCCTGGTGCACATATACCGACCCCGAGATCGCGCACGTCGGCCTCTATGAGCCCCAGGCCAAGGAGCGAGGGATCGCGGTGAGGACGCTGACGGTCCCGCTGGCTGAGAATGACCGGGCGATCCTGGACGGGGAGGATGAGGGGTTCGTGCGGGTGCATCTGAAGCAAGGGACAGACCAGATCCTTGGGGCCACTATCGTAGCCGCTCATGCGGGGGATCTCCTCACGTACTTCACCCTCTTGATGTCTCTGGGCAAGGGGCTCTCCAGCCTCTCAAAGCCTGTGTATCCGTACCCCACTCAATCAGAAGTGCTCAAGAAACTTGCGAATCTGCACCTGCAAGCCAAACTGAACCCCACAGTGAAGCGGCTGTTGAAACAGCTGCTTGCCTGGCGCAGGAGGGCGAGGCATGGTGCCGTTATTGACGGTTGAACGCGACGTCATCAGGGTCGGGTGTTTCGTGCTCCTGTGGCTGGTCGAACTCGTCCGGCCCTTCAGGTCGCCGGTGGACAACCGCTTGCGCCGCCAGGCTATCAACCTCTTCATCATCGGTTCGAACGGCGCGTTTCTGAGCGTGCTGCTGGGTGGCCTGCTGATCGCCGCCTATCAGGTGCTTGAGCTGCACCAGTGTGGGGTGCTGCACGTTCTCTCCATCACCGGATGGTGGAACGTCGCGTGGACCGTGATCGCGTTGGATGGGGTGACCTATCTCTGGCACCGCGCCTACCACGGCCTGCCGGTCATGTGGCGCATGCACCGTGTCCACCACAGCGATCGTGATCTGGACGTTACGACGTCGGGCCGGTTCCATCTGACGGAGATGGCGCTCTCCGCGATCTTTCGGTTAGGAGTCCTCGCGCTGCTCGGCGCCGAGGTGGCCAGCGTGGTGATCTTTGAGATCGTCTTCGGCCTCTTGAATCAGCTTGAACACGCCAATCTGCGTCTGCCGGGACGGCTTGATCGGGCGCTCCAGTGGGTCATGGTCACGCCGGACATGCACCGCGTGCACCATTCACAGGTAACCGCCCATACGAATTCCAACTACTCCACGATTTTTTCCTGGTGGGACCGCCTGGGTGGGACGTTCCGCGCGATCCGGGAGCAAGAGATGCTGAGAATCGGGCTGCCGGAATACCAGCAGCGAGAAGCCGTCACGTTCGGCAAGGTGCTGGCTATGCCCTTTGGTCCACCCTGCAAGACTGCCGCCTGATGACACGGACGCTCGCGTGGCGCAGCGTACGTTCCGCGCATCACCGCAGCACAGGGATCATGGGACTCCTGGGGTCCGTCAGTCTCTGGAGCTGGTGGCAGATCCGGCTGCTTGGGGATGTGCGCGGGCATCTGGGCGCCTTCTACGGCTGGTTCACGCTGGCCTTCGTCATGTATCTGGGGGCGCTGTGGATGATTCGGCGAATGGAGCGTGCGCACGACGGCGGGCCGCCATCGTGGACGCTGTCGCTCGTCGTGGTGTTGCTCGCAGCGTCGGCGTTTCGGCTGGTGATGATCGGGACGACGCCTGTCCTCTCCGATGACATCTACCGCTACCAGTGGGATGGGCGCGTCCAGCTCGCTGGGATCGATCCGTATCGCTATCCGCCCAATGATCCGGCCCTGGCCACGTTGCGCAACGAAGCCTCGACGCACATCAATTTTCCCCATCTGCGCACCGTCTATCCACCGCTGACCCAGCAGGCGTTCCGCTTCGGCGCGTGGCTGGGCCCGACGCTGACATCCCAGAAGGCGATCTTCGTGAGCGTCGAGCTGATCACGCTGCTGTGCTTGCTGCTGATCCTTCATCGACGCGGCAAATCACTGCTGTGGGTGACGGCCTACGCCTGGCATCCCCTGGCGGTGCTCGAAGTCGCCGGCTCAGGACACAACGACGCGCTGGGCATCGCCATGCTGTGGCTGGGCGTGTTGGGGTGGGAGGTGCGGTGGCGGTGGCTCGCGGGCGGGGGATGGGCGTTGGCGTTCCTTTCAAAATACGCCACGGTGATCCTCGCGCCCTGGTGGTGGTTCCGAAAACAGGGCCGGCTCGCCTTGCTGGGCTGTGCCGCCTTGGCGGCCTGGCCGTTGATCTGCCGCCCCGCAGCGCTCTCGGCCTTGCACGAGAGCCTATCGGCCATGACCGCACGTTTTGAGTCCAATGCCTCTGGGTATCTCCTGTTGACGTGGGGGCTGGGGGATGCCGTCATCGCCCGGGTCATTGCCGCAGGGCTCTGGTTGATCGGGCTGCTGTGGTGGGCCAAGCGCGAGGTCGATGTGGTGCGCTATCTCTTATTGGCCCTCACGACGGCCGCGCTGCTCAGTCCCGCGCTGCACCCGTGGTATCTGCTCTGGCTCATCCCATGTTTCTGCTTCTACCGCGTGCCGGCGATCGTCGCGTTGACCGGCACGGTAGTGCTCGCCTACATGGTCTGGCCGGGACGGCTGGCCGACGATCGATGGGTGTTGCCGGTGTGGGCGCACGTGCTGGAGTACGCGCCGGTGTTGTTGCTGGGGTTGTGGGAGGTTTGTCGATGCGCGTGGCGGTCATCATTCCTGCCCGTAACGAAGCCCTCGCTCTCGGGCAGGTCGTAAGCGAGATTACGAGCGAGGCGGTCCACCGGATTATCGTGGTGGACAATGGCTCCACCGACGGCACGGCTCAGGTCGCGGCGGAGATCGGAGCGCAGGTCGTAGCCGAGCCGACTCCTGGTTATGGTCGCGCGTGCTTGGCCGGCATTGCCGCGCTCGGATCGGATATCGACACGGTCGTCTTTCTCGACGGAGACCATTCGGACTACCCGGAAGAAATCCCCCTGCTGCTTGCGCCGATCGAACGAGGGGAAGCAGACCTGGTCATCGGCTCGCGCATCGCCCAAGCGCAGCGCGGCAGCCTGACGCTCCAACAGCGACTGGGAAACCGCTTGGCCTGTTGGCTGATGCGCAGGCGCTTTGGCGTCCGGTACACCGACTTGGGGCCGTTTCGCGCGATTCGCAAAGCGGCGCTTGAGCAGCTCCCCATGACGGATCGCGCCTTCGGGTGGACCGTGGAGATGCAAGCGAAGGCTGCGGTGCGGGGCTTAAGGATCGCGGAAGTTCCGGTGCGTTATCGCCGGCGCATCGGACGGTCGAAGATTTCCAGGACCCTCACGGGCACCGTTCGAGCGGGATGGGCGATCGTGACCACCGTCCTGCGCGTGGCCGCACAGCCGAACACACCACCGCACGGAGAAACATGCGTCGACTCCTGATCTTCATCAAAGAGCCCATCCCTGGACAGGTCAAGACTCGCCTGGCCGCCGAGATCGGCGCGAGTGCCGCCTGCCACGTCTACCGTCGGTGCGTGGAGCGGACGCTGGAACGGCTTGCCGTGTTGCGCGATGATGTCACGTTGTGCGTTGACCCGGCCGAAGCGACGGGTCGCATCCGGGCGTGGCTGGGGTCTGAATGGCCGGTGTCGCCCCAGCGTGGCGTCACATTGGGAGCGCGGATGGCGCAGGCCATCGAC
>CAZWYX010000071.1:0-2416 GCA_964638485.1 uncultured Planctomycetales bacterium
TCACCCTGGCCCTTTGTGGTTGGCTCGGAGGCATGGCTCCCGTGGCCGCTGAAGTACCGCATCTCATTCGCTATCAAGGGTATCTGACCGATAGCCAAGGGGCGCCGCTGGATGGCTCCTCTACACTCACGTTCCGCATCTACGATGCGGCGACCGCCGGGACGGCCCTCTGGACTGAAACCCAGACCGGGGTCCCGATTGATGAGGGGAACTTTAGCGTCCTCTTAGGAAGTGTAACGCCCCTCGACCTCGACTTCGCGAGCCCCACGTGGATTGAGGTTCAAGTGGCAAGCGATCCCCCGCTCAGCCCCCGCCAACGCATCACCTCGGTTCCCCTCGCCTACCGCGCGGAGCAATTGGATGGGCCGTTGCACATTGTCGGCGAGCGCGTTGGCATCGGGACCACTTCGCCCAGTCAAACGTTAGACGTCATCGGTACGACGACGATCTCGGAGAACGTGGGCATCGGCACGACAACGCCCAACGCATCGCTGGACATCTCCAACGGCACTCTCAAGGTCACAGGAGTAGCGGCAGGATGGAGTGCCGACTACGCGACTGGTGGAGTCGCGACGGCCAATGAAGCGACCGGTGACACCGTTGCGAGCTATGCGTTCGACGATGACATCGGCTGGACGTGGGCCTGCAAGCCCAGCACCACGCCCGACTGGATCCAATACGATCTGGGGGCCGGTGGCGAACAAGCGATCAGCATGGTGCGAATGTACTGGAACAATAACGGAGGCAATGGGACGTTCCCGCGCGATTTCACCATCCAAGGATCGCTGGATGGGGCGATGTGGACGACCCTCCATACGGTTACGAGTGCGGCGTTTACTAACGACACTTGGCATGATTTTCCTTTCGACAACACAACGCCGTATCGCTACTTCCGGGTACACATCACGGCCTGGAATAATCCTAGCCAGATCTACGGCATCATCCGCGAGATCGAGTTGCTGAAGCGGGGGAGTGGCGTGGCCCTGGTGACGACTGCCAACGGCCATGTGGGCATTGGGACATCCGATCCCACGAACATCTTGACGATTCGGCAAAGCTCGCTCACCGATCCCATCGCCGACTCCTGGACCGTCTACCCGAGCGACCGCCAGCACAAAGTGATACTCCGCACCATCCCCTCGCAGGACGCTGGTTATCTCGAGCGCGTACGAGCCCTACCCTTGTACGAATGGAAACGGGCACCACTCGTCAGCGATGCCGAAGCCCAGGCCGCCCTCGGTGCCGCACACCCTACTCCGCAGGCCCTCGCCACTAAGAAACATGAGCTCGCCCGCGTGAAAGCCACGCTGCCGAAGTTTGCGACGACGCGCGTCGGCCTACTCATTGACGATCCCCAGGTGCCTCCCGAGGTCTTGATCTTCCGCCCCGATGGCACGAAGGCCGGCATTGATCTCTTGGGTTATCTCGGTTATCTCCATGCGGCCCTGCAGGAAGCGGCCTTGAAAATTGCTGAATTGGAGGTGCGCCTGAATGCCAGCAAAACTCGCTGAACGGGTATGTGACGTAGTCCTCCGAATGGTGAACTGCGCATGTCATGTTCAATAACCGCCCAGCATTTGCCACGCTGGGTTGGATTGATCGGCGAGGACGGGATGACTGAGTGGATGGAACATCGAGTGAGTGACGTCAAGCGTCCAGCGGTAGCGACGAGCGTATCGTCCAACGTCAGACGTCTGACGTTGGGCGTCAGACGCAACGCCACTCGCTGCCGCCTGACGTTCCACGTAGGACGTCCTGTGCTTCTCTGTTTCTTGACTTCTCTGCTGCTCCTCACAATCCCCAACGCCTGGGCTGCGACGAGCACCAACTACAATCTCGTCAAAGATACGCTCTCTTCTGGGGGACAACGGGGGACGAGTGCGGCCACCGTCCTTCCCGTCGGTGTGCTCGGCGCCTCGCTCGGCGGATTTTCCTCGAACGCAACGCATCGGCTCCTCGGCGGCTACGTGCAGGGGCCAGGCGTCAAACCGATCATCATGAGTTTGACACCGGACATCCCCACGAAGCCTTACAAGGATGAAGTGCTGACCATTACCGCCACGGCGAAGGATCCCCAGCAGCAGTCGCTGGAGTATCAATTTTGGGTGGACGCGACGGTCATCCGCGACTGGTCACCGAGTAACACCGCGGACTGGACGCCGACCGAAGCGCAGTTGGGACGACGGACACTCAAGGTCATCGTGCGAGATCCCGACGGCCATCAATCGTCACGGATATCAGAAGTCTACGTCGTGCGTCGCCCGATTCATCCGGAGTCCAGCGCTGCGCCTGAGCCCGGCGCCGACATTGACGAGCCGCCGTTGCAGTCGCTTACGCCGGTGGAACCATGAGCCGTTCGGCGTTCGTGGTTCGGGGTTCGGCGAGTGGCGTATCGTCCAACGTCGAGCGTCCAGCG
>CAZWYX010000071.1:2516-3731 GCA_964638485.1 uncultured Planctomycetales bacterium
GGCGTATCGTCCAACGTCGAGCGTCCAGCGTGCGGCGTCGCGAAACCGGCCATGCAGCGCACAGAGTTCAAAGACACCGAGCAAGATGTGCATGGGGCGCGGCTGGCCGCCTATCAGCGCGCACTGGAGTTCATCGAACAGACGTATGCGGTCACGAAGGAATTGTCGAGCAGCGCCTCTTCGGCACTGGCGGATCACCTGCGACACGCGGCGATCTCTGTGGCCCTCAACCTCGCGGAAGGGAACGGCCGCCCGCAGCGCGAGTTGCGCACGTGCCTGCGAGTCGCTCGCGCGTCGTGCTACAACTGTGTGTCGCTGTTCGATCTGGCGGCGAGCCAACAGGCGATCCCTCACATCACCCGGCAGCGCTACTATCACGAGTGCAGCCAACTGGCTCGGATGATCAGCGGGCTCTGCCACTCGTTGACCGCCGAGGAATCGCCGCTCCAATCGCTAGGGCCGGATCTGCCATGAACCGTTCAGCGTCAAGCGTTCAGCGTGCGGCGAGTGGCGTATCGTCCAACGTCGAGCGTTCAGCGGCAACGACAGGCGTATCGTCTAACGTCCGACGTCTAACGGGAAACGAACCGCCAGACGTGGCCTCCAGCCGTTTGACAAGCTTCCATGACCTGGACGTCTACCGCCAGACGTACGACGCTTCCCTGAACATCATGAAGCATCTCCTGCCCTCACTGCCGACCGAGGAACGTTACGATCTCAAGGATCAACTGCGCCGATCTTGCAAAGCCATCCCACGATTGATTGCTGAGGGCTATGCCAAGCGCCATCAACTGCATGGATTCCAGAAGTACCTCGTGGATGCTGCTGGTGAATGCAACGAGATGATTGTCAGTCTCAGCCACTGCCGTGATGTGTATGCACCGCCACTCAACCACGCGCTCTGTGAGCAATTGATTGATCGCTACGACAAGGCCGCTCGGCAGCTCTACAACTCGGCAAAAGCCTGGGGGCCCATTGCGAACGTCAGACGCTGGACGCCAGACGTTACGCCTTCTCGTTGCCGCCAGACGCTGGACGCTAGACGAGACACGCCATGTATCGCTTAACCGATCGTCTCGCCACGAAATGCCTCGCCTGGATCCTGGCGCTCACCGTGCCCGCCGCCTACATCATCTGGCCGGAGCGCAGCGCGGAGGCGTCGCACCTCGGTTCCACGACGGCCTCTGCCGGGAATTCCTTTGCGCCGGTGCAGCA
>CAZWYX010000072.1:0-3703 GCA_964638485.1 uncultured Planctomycetales bacterium
ACCCGTCGGGGTCGCTCCGGGTCGGCCAACGCCGCTCGCATCCAGAAGGAGATGTCATGCCCTCACTCCTCTCTCAGCCACCGAGTCATGTGGGCGAGAAAATTCGGGCGCTGCGCTTCGAGCAGCGGCTCACGCAGACCGCGCTGGCCTCGCGGGCCGACATCAACACCGCGACCGTCTCCCTCATCGAAAGCGGCAAGCGGCCGGGGACGGTCGAGGTCCACCGGCGGCTGGCGCGCGCGCTGGGGCTGACCCTCTCAGCGCTCTACGCCGGGTTGGATGAGGCGCGGAAAGACGCCGTGGCGTTTCAGCCGGAGCCGACCACGCGCGAGGTCTACGCGCATCCGGGGCTGGGGTTTACGCTGCAGCCGCTCACGACCAACATGCTGGAGAAGCGCATGATGCCGGTGCGGTTGCGGCTCGAGGCGGGTGGAAGCACCGTGGTGGAGCAGGCGCGCGCGGGGAGTCAGACGGAAAAATTTGTGTACGTGCAAGCGGGGACGATTGAGGTGCGCGTGGCGGAGGAATGCTTCCCGCTGCGCCAGCACCAGACGCTCTACTTCGATGCGACGCTGCCGCATCAGCTCAGGAACGTCGGGCGCGAGCCAGCCGAGGTGTTTCTCGTTGTGACGCCACCCATGTTATGAAGGAGCCCACGATGCCCAGACCACGCATACTGATTTGTGATGATGAAGAAGGGGTACGCGAGTCGCTGCGCCTGATTTTGGAGGAGCGCTACGACGTGGACGTCGCCGAGGGCGGCGCCGAGGCGGTGGCGCACGTCGCGCAGCAGCCGTATCAGCTCCTGTTCCTCGATATCAAAATGCCGCAGATGGATGGACTCGAGACGCTCAAACGCGTGCGCAAGCTCGCCCCCACGATGCCGGTGGTGATTCTGACCGCGTACCAATCCATGGACATCGCCAAACAGACACTCAAGCTCGGCGCGAACGACTACCTCTCCAAGCCCTTCGACCGCGCCCAAATCCTCGATGCCGTCAAACAACTATTAGCCTGCGAGAAAGTCCAGTAGGTTCACTCCTCTGATGATGCTGCATCCCTACCAGTGGAGTCTGTCACTGACAGCGCTGACGAGCGGCGCCCTGGGGCTGTTTATGTTGTGGCAAAACCCCAAGGCGATCATCAATGTCACCTGGTGTGCGATGAATGTCGCCGTCGCGATGTGGGCCATCGGTACGTGTGTGGGTGGGTTTACGTTCAACGAACGCACGGCGATACTGTGGTGGAACATCGCCGCGTATGGCGCCTTGCTGATTCCGATTTGTTATGCGCACGTTGCGAACGCGTTAGTTGGCCGGCGGGGGAGTGAGCAGTGGATGGTGATGGGGGGCTATCTGCTGGCCCTGCTCTCCGTCTCGTCACTGGTGACCCTCCAATTGCCGAAGAGCGTCAGTGCGAAGTCGGTCTTTGTCTTCTACCCCGATGCGGACCCCACCTACGACCTGTTTGTAGGAATCTTTTGGATCTATGCGCTCTACGCCCACGCCGTGCTCGTGCGCCATTTTCGTACGCAGCTCGTCGCCAAACAGAAACAGATCGCCCTGGTGTTGGTCGCCACGCTGTTAGGTTTTGTCGGCATGACGCCGGCGTTCCTGTTAGTCCATGGGAAGTCTACAGCCCTGTGGACGATGCATCTCCTCCCCCTCTATACGGGCATCATTGCCTATGCCATCGTGCGGCACCAGTTGATGGACATCACCATCGTGCTGCGAAAGTCCATCGTCTACTCGGCGCTCGTCGCGTTGATTACGGCGACGTATCTCATCTTTGTCCTCCTCTCCGAGCGGCTCCTGCAAGGCGCCCTCGGGTTCTACGGTTGGACGGCGTCGCTCCCGGTCGCCTTTGTGATTGCCTTGGGGTTTATTCCCATCAGAAATCGGATCCAAGCCTTTGTGGATCGGTACTTCTTCAAGGGCACACAGGCCATGTTGGCGGCCGAGAATGAGCGGATGCGGCAGGAGCTGGAGCGGGCGGAGCGGATGAAGCGCGTGAGCATCCTCGCGACCGGCCTAGCGCATGAAATTAAAAATCCCTTGTCGGCGATTCGCACCTTCGTCGCGTATCTCCCGGAGCGCTACCACGATGCGGCGTTTCGCGAGAAGTTCACGCGCATCGTCGGCAACGAAGTCGAACGGATCAACACCATCGTCCAGCAGCTCCTCCACTTTGCCAAGCCCGCGCTGCTGAAACTCCAGCCCACCGACGTCAACCAGCTCCTGAGCGACACCCTCGCGTTCCTCACCAACGACTGCCTCAAGCGCCGCGTGGAGGTCACCACCGACTTGCGCGCCAACCACGCGCCGATTCCCGCCGACGCCAACCAACTGCGCCAAGTCTTCCTCAACCTCATCCTGAACAGCCTCGACGCGATGGAGCACGGCGGTCGCTTGCACGTGACCAGCCGTGGCCACACAGGCCACCTCGAGATCGCCATCGCCGACAACGGCTGCGGTATCCCCGCCGACCAACTGGCGCACATCTTCGAGCCGTTTTACACCACCAAAGACACCGGCGTCGGCCTCGGCCTGGCGATTGTCCAGGGGATCATCGAGCGGCATGGCGGCAAGATCGCGCTCACTAGCCGCCCGGGCCAGGGCACGACCGCCACCATCACCCTCCCTGCCCGCGCCCCGACCACTGTCGGGGCAGGCGGGCCAGCCACCCCACCACCTGCCACCGCACCAACAAATTCCACTTGACGTTTGCCAGAAACTTTCTATAATAACTCACACTAAGAGCGCCTAACGAATACCCCCAGGGCCGCGCTGGGCCGATTCGCGTCGCCGGACGACATCGCTCGTCGTCGCCAGAGCTGTACATGTGTGACACCTCAACGAACACAACCGCCCACGTGGCATGAGGTAACTCTAGTACTTGCAGTGGGTTAGAGTCATCTTGAGGCGCACCACGCACGCGGTGTGGTTCGTTTGCAGAAAGGAGTCCCTCCTCCCCATGGACGAGATCCTCACCCTCCAAGAACTGCAGGAATATCTCAAAATCCCGAAGCCGACGCTCTACCAGTTGGCCCAGCGCGGCCGCATCCCGGCGGCAAAAGTTGGGCGGCACTGGCGGTTTCAGCGGCGCTCGATTGAGCAGTGGCTCAAAGCGCAGGAACGCGGGCGCAAGCAAGGCGTGGAACGCGAGCCAGTGGCGAGCGACCTGCCGCAGCTGACGGAAGTCACCGCAGCCGCGTCCTGACTGATGACTCACCCGCGGCGCGTCGTCATCACAGGACTCGGTGTCATCGCCCCCAATGGCGTGGGCAAGGACGCCTTCTGGTCGGCCTTGCGCCAGGGGACATCCGGCGTCAAACCCATCACGCGCTTCGACGCCTCGGCGCTGCCCACGCGGTTTGCGGGCCAGCTGAACGGTTTCAATCCGACGGACCATTTGGATTTTAAACGGGCCAAGCGGATGGATCGCACCTCGCACTTGGCGGTGTGCGCGGCGAAGATGGCGGTGGACGATGCGCGGCTCGCACTCGATGAGGAAGATCGCGGACGGATCGGGGTCATGGTCGGGACCTCGCTGGCGGGGCACGGCTTCATTTTGGAGCAGCACGACACCTGGCGCGACAAGGGGCCGATGAAGATCAACCCCTTTACCGCGATCGCCTCATTTCCCGACGCGTGCACGAGTCAGATTTCGATTGAGCTCGGCCTGCATGGGCCGAGTTTTTCGA
>CAZWYX010000073.1:0-3442 GCA_964638485.1 uncultured Planctomycetales bacterium
ACACGCTGAGCACTGAGGTTTTTTCTCGATCCCGACGTTAAACCAGACCGGCGAGTTAAAGGAGGCCTTCTGATGGAGGAGGAGGTGTGTGAGTTCCGCATGGAAGGCCTTGGCGTCTTTATCGGTGGCAAAGTAGCCTTGGTGCTTGCCCCAGACGGTGATGGTATCCGCGACGCGACTGACGAGTTGCCGCACACTCCACTCGCGCTCCGGGGTGCCGAGGGTCCCGCGGAAATATTTGGAGACGACGACGTTCGTCGCCATCTGGGACCAGAACGTCGGCATCTCGACACCGCTCTGCTCAAAAACCGTCTCGCCCTTCTCGTTGGCGATCGTCGCCTGGCGCGTCTCCCACGGCACTTCATCGAACGGATGCATCCCCTCGACGGTAAACAACCGGCGGATGTGGAGGCCGCTGGCCCCCTTCCGTCGAGCCGCTGGACTCGCCGCTTTCGGACTGCCCTCGAGAACCGGTGCGTGTGGTGTGGCGTGGGCGACTTTCGTGGCCATGTCAGTGTCTCCAGGCGGTGTCAGTGCGTGAAACAATCTCCGTGGTCAAGGGTAACATTGCGGCAGGAGCCCTGTCAAGAAGAAAGTACTATATCTAGTAGTCTGAGGAAGTTATAACCCCATAGGTTGGGCTTTTTTGTCGAACTTAGAGGAGGGCCTTGAGCCGCTCGATGCGCCGCGCCATGGGCGGATGCGTCGAGAAGAGGGCCGCGAACGTTTCCCCGCGGAGGGGATTGACGATGCACAGATGCGCTGTCGCAGGATTGGCTCCGGTGAGCGGCATGCGGCGGCTGTACTCCTCCAGCTTCAGGAGCGCGTTGATCAGACCGCTGGGGGTGCCGAGGAGCCGCGCGCCACTCGCATCCGCGCTGTACTCGCGCGTCCGCGAGATCGCGAGTTGAATGATCGTGGCCGCCAGCGGCGCTAAGATCGCCATCAGCAGCAACGCCACCAGTTCGAGTCCGCCTCCTCCCCGACGGTTCCGTGAGTTGCCCAGGAAGACCGCCCAGCGCGCCCAACTCGCCAGCATGGCGATCGCCCCCGCAATCGTGGCGGCCAGCGTCATGACGAGAACATCGCGATTGCGCACATGCGCGAGCTCATGGGCGAGGACGCCGCGCAGCTCCTCGCGACTCAAGAGTTGGAGGACTCCCTGTGTCACCGCCACAACCGCATGGCGTGGCCCGCGACCCGTGGCGAACGCGTTGGGGCTCGGATGCGGCACGAGGTACACGCGCGGCATGGGCATCCCTGCCTTGCGCGAGAGCTCCCCTACCACCTCAAAGAGCTCTGGCGCCTCCGGCGCGCTGAGGGGCTTGGCGTGGTACATAGCGAGGACGATTTTATCGCTGAACCAGTAGGCGCCCAGGTTCATCAGGAGGGCCACGACGAACGCCATCATCGCCCCTTGGGTACCACCCAGGAGATGACCGACCCCCACAAAGAGCAGCGTCAGCGCTGTGAGTAACACCCCAGTCTTGAAGAGATTCATCGCGTCCTTCGCCTCCCCTAGTGCTTGCGAGTGCCGTTCAGGCAGGTTCCCAACGGAGACAAACTGAGCACGAGGTCTATCTCTTTCATTATAGAGGACTGCAGGACCATTGTCAACGCCAAACGACCGGCGGGAGGCGCTGTGCCTCCTCGGCCATGTAAGGTGCTGTGACGCCAGAGACATCCGCAGCAGCCCAGGGTGCGCCTCATCCGAGCTGAAAGGATTGGAGATCGTGCGCCAGCTCCACCGGTCCGGCATAGTATCGCCGCACGCGCCCCAGGATGTCATAGCCCTCGAAGATGGGATAGAAATGCGTCAACACCAATTGCTGACACTGCGCCTCGGCCGCGATGCGTCCACACTCCGAGGGCGTCAGGTGTCCTGTGACCTTCCGCTCATCGGTCACCGAACATTCGAGGATGAGGACGTCGGCTGCGCGCCCCAACTGCACGATCTCGTCGCAATACTCGGTATCGCCGGAATACGCCACGGTTTTCCCCTGCCACTCAAGGCGGTACCCCAACGCGGTGAGCGAATGCCGCATCGGCTGGATGACGACGCGCACGGGACCCACTTGCACCAACCCTGGCGTGAGTTCCTGCACGGTCAGCGCGTAACTCTCCGCGGTGAGCATCCCGGGATAGAGCGCGTGGAGTCCGTTGGCAAATGCCTGCAGTCCTGGCGGGCCGTAGACGGTCAATGGTTTCGTCCGCGCCGGGCTGGGGATGTGCATGGCAAACAGGATCGAGGCGAGGTCGAGCGAGTGATCGGGATGGAGGTGCGTCAGCCACACGCGATCCAGCGTCTGATACGTGACCCCGAGTTCGACGAGCCGCTTGAGTGTCCCCGGCCCGGCGTCGAGGAGCCAGGATTCGTTGGCGAGTTGTACTAGCACCCCGGCATACCCGCGCTCGGGCACGGGGATGCCGGTCCCCGAGCCAATGATCGTGACACGAAACGCGTTACTCATCAGGAGCGGTCGCGGCAGGTTGGTAGTCCGCCGGGATCTGGTACGTCAGGAACGTCGGCCGCACATCGAGGATGCGCTCGACGCGAAAGTGGCGCAGGCCCTGACGGAGATGGCAGTAGCCTTCGACCATCGTGCCATCGTAGCGGTAGATGTCCACCGCCCGATGGGTGCGCTCCCGATCGCCCTCGCCTGCCCCAGATTTCACCGCAAAGTAGTCGAGCTCGACGCGGAGTTTGCGCTTGAAGGCTTCCTCCAGCGTTGTCAGAATCCGCTGGCGCGAGACATTCCAGTTCACAGGGATGTGGATCGCGCGCGCGAGGTAGCGCGACACGCACTTGAGCTCTCCATGCGCCAACCCATACTCGTAGAGCTCCTTCGTGAGCTGCACGTCTTTCAGGCAATACGCCTTGAGCTCCTCCCACTGGCCCGCCTTGAAAAACCGCAGCGCATCTAAACCGCTCCCACTTTTCTTTTGGCCGAGCGTGGCTTCAGCCAAACTATCCAGACTGACGCGATGGCCCAAGAGTCGTGTGACTTCATCCATGAGATCAAGGACGGGCAGTGGCCCCAGGGGAGTCGTCAGATACGGCGTCAAGACTTCGAGATCGAACCGACGAATATTAAAACCGATGAGCAGCTTGGTGGCGCGCAGGAGCTGCTCGAGTTCGCCCAGGTCTTGCTCCAGGAACGTGCGGTACTGGCCCGTGGCATACTGATAGATGCCCACGACCGAGATTTTCAGGAGTGCTGGCTGGCGCCCCTCTACCTCCTGGAACGATTTCTGCGTCTCTAAATCTAAGACGATGCGCGTATCCTCACTCATCGGTCGTCGTCCGGCGCACGGTTCATGTGCCCTGCAACACGGCGATGAGGCCGCCGCCTTGCGAGACGTTCACCACCGGCGCGCCACAGAAGCGTCCCACAAACGCGATGCCGCCTTCACCGACGAAGAAGCCCGAGACGACGTAGCG
>CAZWYX010000074.1:0-3400 GCA_964638485.1 uncultured Planctomycetales bacterium
GCAGCTCTTGCGGCAATCCTCCGAATCGCTCGCCGGACGCATTGAGCGCGTGCTGATGAGCGGATTGAGCGTGTACGAGGTGGGTGTCCCGGCATGGTCCGCGCACTGGGTGCGCGGTGGATTTCCGCGCGCTTTCTTGGCGCGGACGGAAACCGATAGTCTCGTGTGGCGCGCCCACTTCGTGCACGATCTGCTGAGCCGCGATGTGCCGCAGTGGGGTATTACGGTGCCCACGGCGACGTTGCAACGCTTCTGGACGATGCTGGCGCATTACCACGGGCAACTCTGGAACGCGGCAGAGCCCGCGCGCTCGTTGAGCGTGACCGAGCCCACGACGCGTCGCTATCTCGACATCCTGACCGATCTCTTCATGGTGCGCCAGTTGCAGCCCTGGCACGCGAATCTCAAGAAACGCCAGGTCAAAGCGCCGAAAATCTACGTGCGGGACACCGGGCTGCTGCATCACCTGTTGGGCATTCGCTCGGAGCGGGAGCTGCTGAGCCATCCGAAATGCGGCGCGTCGTGGGAGGGCTACGTCATCGAAGAGACGCTGAAGACGGTAACGCCGGATGAGGCCTATTTTTGGGCCACGCATGGCGGCGCCGAAATTGACCTCGTGTTGGTGAAAAACGGCCGGCGATTCGGCGTGGAGTGCAAACGGGTGGATGCGCCACGGCTGACCCCGTCCTTGCGGATTGCCCTGGAGGATGTGGGGCTCAAGCACATTGCCGTGGTCTATCCGGGGACGCGCCGTTATCAACTCGCGCCACGCATTACGGCTGTGCCGATGCAGGAGATCGTGCACGGATGGCGGGGATTATTTCCGGTGAAGTCCTGAGTGACATAGGTGCCTGCAATAGGTGCCGGTTGTATGGGCTGACCTGACGATGCCTACCCCCAGCCGCACGTACCAATCGCTGTTGCACGAGATCGCGGAGCTCTATACCGCGGCGCGGGCGAGTGTGGTGCGGATGTATTGGGAGATCGGCCAGTTACCAAACAGCTATTGAAAATCGAGGAGTTGTTTGGTAACACCGTTTACAATGTGGTGTAACTGAGGACAACGCAGTGCCACGTAACCAGCACGGACGTTATGACGTAGCGGGATTGATCGAGGCCCAGACTGAACCGGGTGCTCGTGGGCGAGTGCTGCGGAACACGCTAGGTATTACGAGCCCAGCCGTCATGGATCGCGTCGAGGCGGAGCTGCTCAAGCAGGCGACGGATACGCTGATTCATGCCTACGATCCGCGCCACCGATTCACGACCCAAGATATCTGCCACATGCACCGGGTGTGGCTGGGCAGCGTCTACGCGTGGGCGGGGACCTATCGGCAGGTTAACCTCACCAAGGGCACGTTCGCGTTTGCCTTCGCGGCACAGATCCCCGCCTTGATGCAGACGTTTGAGCGGGGCCCGTTACGTCGCCACACTCCCTGCAGATTCCCGTCCACGCCGCGCGTGATCGCGGCCTTGGCTGAGGTCCACACAGAACTGGTGCTGATTCACCCGTTTCGTGAAGGCAATGGGCGAGTGGCGCGAATCTTAGCCACGTTGATGGCGCTGCAGGCGGGTTTCTTGCTGGATTTCCGGCCGATTCATGGCCGACGGCGTACCGCGTATTTCGCCGCTGTGCAAGCGGGGCTCGATCATGATTACGCGCCGATGGCACGCATCTTTCGCGGGGTGATGCGCCGAACGCTTAGGAGCGCGGCTTAGTGTGGGGTTTGGTGGACGTGGTGCGTAGGGCTCGGCGAATCGCGGGGGAGAGCCGACCGAGCTCGATGGCCGCGGAGCTGCCCGTATTGATGACCAGGAATTGCTCGTAGTGATCCGGGTCATCTAAGTAGTGGTTCGCGTCGATCAGCGATTTGTCTGCCATGCATCTAGTATAGCATGTTTCCTCCGGAAGTCATCTACTGCATCTTATTTATTATGAGCATATTATGAGCAAATTAACCATGATTCGCACCTACCAGGCGCTGCTCCACGAGATTGCCGCGCTGTACACCGCGACGCGGGCGGGGGTGGTGCGTGGATCGCTTCGCTGCGGTCGCAATGACGGGCTGTTAGCGGGTGCTGCGTGCGAAGCTGGCGATGCCGTGCAGGAGCTGCGGCAGGGGGAGCACCTCAACGCCGAGATGCCTATCTTTCAGTGCGTAGGGCCGGCCGACGTCTTGTGCGACGAGGAGGTTTCTCCCGCGCGGATGCAGCCGGCGGAACGCCCGGAGGTTCGTCGGATCAAAATGCGACGCCGACCACTTGCATTCGATGGCAGTCGGCGGTCCGCTGCGATCGACCAGGACAAAATCCACTTCATGACCTTGTTTGTCCCGCCAATAGCGGATGACGTTTCGATCTTGGAGCCGGCCGTGCAGCTCGTTCAAGACGACATGCTCCCACAGCAGGCCGAGGTCTTCCCGCCGCAGCTCATGCCAGCCGCGATGATAACAGACAAAGCCGGTGTCGAATCCATAGACTTTGGGGGCGGCAATGATTTCGGTGGGCCGATGAGCGCTGAAGGGGCGGATGATGTGGGCGACGAAGGTGGCTTCCAGCACGCGCAGATAGTTCGTGATGGTTTGTCGGCTGACCTCGCACTCGGTCGTAAACGTCGTAGCCTCGAAAATCCCTCCGCTGCGGGCGAGGATGAGTTCGGCGAACTTCTGAAACGAGTAGCGGCGCTCCAGCCGGAAGAGCTCCTGGATGTCCTTCGCCCAGTACGCATCCATCCATTCCTGAAAGTCCCGATCCGGCGGTGTCTGCGCGAGAAAGAACGGGGGGAGCCCGCCGTGGAGCAGCCGGTGCGGCAGCGCTTCGCGGTGGAAATCCGCCAAATCCGCGAGGATCATCGGCGTGAGCCACAGCTCCGCTTTCCGTCCGGTCAGCGTATCGCGAAACTTGCGGGAAGCGCCCAGCGTGGAGGAGCCGGTGGCAAGCACCTGCAGCGTGGGATGATGATCCGCGGCAATCTTGAGCAGCTCGGCGGGCGCGCGCAAGCGGTGGATTTCGTCAAGAACGATTCGCTTTCCCGTCACGCTGGAGAGGAAACCTTCCGGATCATCGAGCATGCGCCGGACGCGGGGCAGTTCGCAATCAAAATATTCCACCCGATCCAGGCTCTGCGCGAGTGAGGTCTTGCCGGTGCGCCGCACGCCGGAGAGCCAGATGACCGACCGGTGAGCCCAGGCCTGTGCGATCGCTGTGAGCCAATGGCGGCGCTTGACGAGGTTTACCATATGCAACTACAATAGCATATAGTTATACTCAATGCAAGCGCGATTACAGATGGTCATGAGGGGATGGGGGATTCGTCGATGCCAATGGTGAGACGGACGTACCAGGCGCTGCTCAACGACATTGCCGCGCTGTACACCGCGACGCGGGCGGGGGTGGTGCG
>CAZWYX010000075.1:0-3371 GCA_964638485.1 uncultured Planctomycetales bacterium
CCGAGGAGGCCAAGGCCCTGGAGGACCGCGCCGCCCGCATTCAGGCCCTCCCACGATGACCGCGATGCCCAGGACAGTTCACTTTAGCGCTTCTTATGACGCCACGGCAACGGAGGCGTAACCCATGACCCAACTCCTCCTGTGGTGGTGTCTCGGCAGTCTCGCCGCCCTCATCGTCCTGCACGTGGGGACCCGCCGGTGGCGCGGGCACATGGTGGTCGTCCTCATCACGTTCCTCTGTTGGACGGTCGCCCTCGCTTCGGGGGCGCTGGCCATGATGTTACGGACGTATGCGGTCCTGACGCTGGAAGAGCCGGTGGCGCGCATCCAGTGCACACGGCTCGATGCGCCGGGGCACTTTCAACTCCTCTACACGCCATTGACGCCGCAGGAGCGACCACCCCAAACGTTCGAACTCGTCGGTGAGCAGTGGATGGTGAGTGGTGAAATGTTGAAGTGGCATCCGTGGCTTCAGCTCATCGGCTTCCGCACCGTCCACAAACCCACGCGCGTAGAGGGCCGGTTTGCCCGGGCGGCGGATGAGCGTCGCCAGCCCCCGACGGTGCATGAGTTGAACGGCGGCCCGGGCGCCGTCTGGCAGTGGCTCCATCAGCACGGCAGCCGCCTGCCGTTCGTCGAGGCGGTCTACGGCAACGGCGTCTACACCTACGTCCAACCTGGGCAGACCTCCACGATCTATGTCACCCCGTCGGGCTATCTCGTCAAGTAACCAGCGAACCGTGACCAGTGCACGAGCGCTCCCGCCGTCTCAACACCACAACCTGTAGCCCCTGAAGCGCCTACCACTCCTTGACATTGTGGTATGGGCGTGTTAAAATATTATCCTGCCCCCCGCATGATCGAACGCTACACACGTCCTCAGATGGGCCGGCTCTGGAGCGAGGAGACGCGCCTGCAGTTGTGGTTGCAGGTGGAACTCCTGGTGCTCGAGGCCCAAGCACGTCAAGGGCTCGTGCCACGCCGGGCCCTGGCGACCATCCGGCGCAAAGCCCGCGTCAGTCTCGCCCGCATGCGCCGGTTCGAGGCGCGCACCCAGCACGATGTCATCGCGTTCCTGGAAGACGTGGGGGCATCGCTGGGGCCGGAGGGGCGCTACCTCCATGCCGGCCTCACGTCGAGTGACATCCTCGATACCGCCTTAGCGGTACAGCTCATGCAGGCCGCGGATCTGTTGCTAACAGAGCTGCGCGTGTTGCGTCGCACCCTCGCGCGTCAGGCTCGTCGGTACCGTGACACGGTGATGATCGGCCGCACGCACGGCGTCCACGCTGAGCCGACGACGTTTGGGCTCAAACTCGCTGTCTTCTACGAGGAGTTTGGGCGGCATCTCGAGCGGCTCCAGGCCGCGCGACGCACGATCAGCGTCGGCAAAATTTCTGGCGCGGTGGGGACGTACGCCTCGGTCGCCCCATCGGTCGAGCGCTACGTGTGCCGGCAGTTAGGATTGCAGCCCGCGCCGATTTCCACCCAGATCATCCAACGCGATCGCCACGCCCACTTTGTCACGACCCTGGCCTTGGTTGGCGCCTCGCTCGAAAAATTAGCGACGGAAATTCGCCATCTCCAACGCACCGAAGTCCTTGAAGCGGAGGAACCGTTTGGCGAGGGCCAGAAAGGGTCATCCGCGATGCCGCACAAGCGCAACCCCATTGCCTGCGAGCGCGTCACCGGCTTGGCGCGACTGTTGCGTAGTTATGCGCTGGCCGCCATGGAGAACGTCGCGTTGTGGCACGAGCGTGACATCTCCCACTCCTCCGTTGAGCGCGTGATCCTGCCGGATGCGACGAGTGCGTTGGACTACATGCTTGCGACGATGACGCGCGTCATCACCCATCTCCACGTCTATCCGGCGCGCATGCGGGAGAACCTGGCGCTCAGTCGCGGGCTGCCGTTCTCCGGCCGAGTGCTGGTGGCGCTCATGCGCGCGGGCGTGCCGCGGCGGCAAGCGTATGAGTGGGTGCAGACGTGTGCGATGGAGGCGTGGCGCAATCGTGCGGACTTTGCCACCGTCGTGCAGCAGCACGCCCAGATTCGTCGCCATCTCTCCACACAAACGCTCACGCGCCTGTTTCGCGTGGAGGAGGCGCTCAAACACCGTCGCCAGATTTTCCGTCGGGTGGGTCTGTCATGAGTTCAGCGTTCAGCGTCCAGGGTCCCGCGGCAACGGGCAGCGTATCGTCCGACGTCCGACGTCCGACGAAACGCTCTGGCGTTGCCGTCCGACGCTTGACGCTGTACGCCCTGCTGGTTTGCCTCGTCGCCATGACGGGCTGCGTCAAACAGCTCCTCCTCGTCGAGACCACGCCCCCAGGGGCCAAGATTTTTTACAACGGCCACTACCTGGGTGAGAGTCCACTCACCACCGAGTTCCTGTGGTACGAGCCGTATCGGCTCCGCGTCGAGCATGCCGAGTATTCGCCGCTCCAGGAAAATGGCGTCTTAAAAGCCCCGCCGTGGCTGTGGTTTCCCCTCGATGGGGTCATGGCCGTGTTGCCGCTCCCCTTCAGAGATCGTCATCGGATCACGTTTGATTTTCAGAGCCCCCAGCCTGAGCACATCGCTGCCGTCATGGAAGCGGCCGAGTCACCGCCCACGCACACCGGTCTCCTCGAAGATCTGCGTCGGATCCATCAGCAGCGACCAGCGCGCCACGACCAGTAACACCATGCTGACCGCCCGTATCTATGTGACGTTGAAGCCCTCGGTCCTTGATCCGCAAGGCACGACGGTACAGCATGCCTTGGAGCAACTCGGTTTTCGCGGCCTCGCGCAAGTCCGCATGGGCAAGTACATCGAGCTTCACCTCAACACCAAGACCGTCGCCCAGGCCAAACGTGCGGTGGAACGTATGTGTCAGCGACTGCTCGTCAACCCCGTGATCGAAACGTATCGGTTCGACGTGAAACGCGCAGCAGCGAGGTAACGATGCGCTTTGGCATCGTCGTGTTCCCTGGCTCGAACTGTGAACAAGATTGCTTGCACGTGGTGCGCCACGTGCTGCGTCAGCCGGCGGACTACCTGTGGCATGAGATGACGTCGCTGCGTGGCTATGACTGTGTGATCCTGCCCGGCGGATTTAGCTACGGCGATTACCTGCGCACCGGAGCCGTCGCACGGTTTGCGCCTCTCATGCGAGCCATCGTCGAGTTTGCGCATCGTGGCGGGTTGGTCCTGGGCATTTGCAACGGCTTTCAGATTTTGCTGGAAGCGGGGCTCTTGCCGGGCGCGATGCTGCGGAACACCGCGCTGCGCTTCATCTGCCGATTCGTCCATCTGCGCGTGGAAAATGCAGAGCTCCCCTTTACCCACTTGTACCGACGAGGTGAAGTGCTGCGCATGCCCATCGCGCA
>CAZWYX010000076.1:0-3171 GCA_964638485.1 uncultured Planctomycetales bacterium
GCGAGGGCGGCCATACGGTCGGCGCGGGCACCATCACTGAGATCACGAAGTGAGCCACGAGACAGGGCGAGCCAGTGCGCTCGCCCGTGGTGTTCGTAGTGGGCTGCGATGCCACGCGAGATGATTACCTTGGAGTGCAAGGACTGCCGTCGGCGAAACTATCACACGTACCGGAATAAACGCGCAGGCAGCGAGCGATTGACGTTGCGGAAATTCTGCTGCTGGTGCCGACGCCACACGGCGCATCACGAGACGAAAGCGTAAGGGCCAGGTCTCGCCGTGCTCAGGCGACGCAGTGCATCGGCGAGTATCCTCAGCGGCGTTGCAGGGTCGTCGAGGAGCGTCGGTTAACGGTAAACCACCGGTCTCCAAAACCGGGACTGCAGGTTCGACTCCTGCCGCTCCTGTACTTTTACTGTTCGTTGAGCAGGAGTCGCAGGCCTACGGCTCATCGAGGAACCCGAGCCTAGCTGCATGTGGGGCCACCCCGACCGAAGATCGTGGCAGCAGGGTAGGACGTGAGGAGTGAGATTCATTGCGCGTGTCCGCCAATTTGTGTCTGAGGTGCGTGCGGAGATGACGAAAGTCTCCTGGCCCACCCGTCAGCAACTCGTGGAGTCAACGCGGCTCGTCCTCATCATGACCGGTCTGTTGGCCGCGTTCCTGAGCATCTGGGATCTGGCGGCCTCGCAGCTCATTCGGTGGATGTTACGGTAGCGACGCATGGCCGACACCAAGTGGTATGTGATCCATACGCAGACTGGGCAAGAAGAGAAAGTCCGCAATAGTCTCTCGCGTCGCCGCGAACAGCAGACGGGCGGCCAGCGCATCACCCAGGTGCTCATTCCGACGGAACGGGTCTCGGAGATCCGCGAAGGCAAGAAGCGCATCACCGAGCGTAAATTTTTCCCCGGCTACGTCCTCGTCTCAATGGAGCTGGATGAGGAGACGTGGCATGTGGTGCGCGCCACGCCAGGGGTGACCGGCTTCATCGGTGCCGGACGCAATCCGGTCGCGCTCAGCGACGAGGAAGTCCAGCAGATTTTGCAACAGACGGAAGAACGGCAAGAACGGCCCAGTCCTAAAGTGATCTTTGAGAAAGGGGAAGGGGTGCGGGTGATCGAGGGGCCGTTTACCAACTTTAGTGGGTTGATCGAGGAGGTCAACCCAGACCGCGGGAAACTCAAAGTCGCGGTGTCCATCTTCGGTCGCTCCACACCGGTCGAGCTCGAGTACTGGCAAGTCGAAAAACTCTAAGCCCATGGCCAAGAAAATCAAAACCCACATTAAACTCCAATGTTCCGCGGGACAGGCCACCCCGGCGCCACCGGTCGGCCCGGCGTTGGGACAGCACGGCGTCAACATCATGGAGTTCTGCAAGCAGTTCAATGAGAAGACGCGCGGCAGGGAGGGCGTGATTCTGCCCGTCGTTCTTACGGTCTTTGAGGATCGGACGTTTACGTTCATCATCAAGAGTCCACCAGCGGCGGTGCTCCTCAAGCAGTGCTGCGGATTGGCGAAGGCCTCGGGGACACCGAGTCGCGAGCGCGTGGGGAGCGTCACCCGCCTGCAGGTGCTCGAGATCGCCCGCACCAAGATGGTGGATCTCAACACCGAGGATCTCGAGGCGGCGATTCGCATGGTGGCGGGGACCGCGCGCAGCATGGGCATTACGGTGACCGAGGAGGCCGCGGTCTCATGAGCACGGCCCTCGCGAGCAAACGTTTTCGAGCCGCCACGCAGCAGGTGGATCGGACCCAACGCTACACCATCAGTGCAGGGGTGGCCCTGCTCAAGCAGCTCCCGACGGTCAAGTTTGATGAGACCGTCGAGCTCGCACTGGGCTTGAGCGTGGATCCGAAACGCACCGATCAAGTGGTGCGCGGCACGGTGCTCTTACCCCATGGGACGGGCAAGACCGCGCGTATCGCGGTCTTCTGTCAGGGCGAACAGGTGACCCAAGCGTTGGCCGCTGGCGCGGATGTGGCCGGGGGGAGCGAGCTCATTGCCAAAGTCAACAGCGGATGGGCGGAATTTGATGTGGCGGTTGCCACGCCACGCATGATGCCTGAGCTGGCCAAGGTGGGAAAAATTTTAGGGCCGCGGGGCCTGATGCCCAGCCCGAAAGCTGGGACCGTGACCGACGATCTCACGAAGGCCATCATGGAAGTGAAGCGCGGCAAGGTGGAGTTTAAGCAAGATAAGCAGGGCAATCTGCACTTGGTGATTGGCAAGCGCTCCTTTAGCGAGCAGGCCTTGACAGAAAACGCCCAGGCCCTGTGCGAGGCCGTGCGCCACGCGCGTCCAGCGGCGCTGAAGGGGTCGCTCGTCCGCACCGCCACGTTATCGGCGACGATGAGTCCGGGCATCCCCCTGGATGCGACGGCCCTGTTTGCGGAGGAGGCAGAGTAGGCGATGGACCGCGTCGGCGTAGGGCAGTACACGAAAACGCGTCTGACGGAGACGATTCGGGCACGGTTAGACGCCTCGCGGCATCTCATCGTCACGCGGTTCCAGCAGCTCAATCCCGAGGCGAGCGGTCAGCTGCGACGACACCTCAGGCGCGCCCAGGCGAGTTGCGTGGTGACGAAACGGACGCTCCTGCTGCGCGCGTTGGGCGCCTCCTCCTTTGCCGAAGCGGCCCAGTGGGTGGAGGGGCCCACGGCCCTGGTGCTGACCGGCGCTGATCCCGTGCGTGTTGCGAAAGTGCTGGTCGAGTTCATCAAGGCCCACGACACCGCGCTGGAGCTCAAGGGCGGCGTCATCGAGGGGCAGTCACTCTCCGCGCATGACGTGACCGCGTTGGCGCACATCCCCTCGCGGGAACAACTCTTGGCCGAGATCCTCGGGTATGCCGAGGCGCCGATGACCGATGTGGTGCTCACGGTGGAAGGTGTGTTGCAGGCGGTGGTGTCGGTGGTGGAAGCGCTCAGCCAGCAACGGCTCAGCGCGCCAACACCTGAGTCGGTGGCGCCCGGTGTGTCATGACGGTGTGGAGTCTTCAACAGGGAGGTAGGGAGCAGCGATGGCAGAAGCCGTAGTGACGAAGTTGTCCAAACGTGTCGAAGAGGCGCTGACGTTGACCGACGAGATGACAGCGCTGGAATTGTCGAGTTACGCCAAGGCGATGCGCGAGAAGTACGGGATCACCGCGACACCGGTGGCGGTGGC
>CAZWYX010000077.1:0-2946 GCA_964638485.1 uncultured Planctomycetales bacterium
GCAGATTTCCGCAAAGCGATGGGCGCTTGGTCGCACCCGTCGCGCCTGGGTCTGGTAATCCACCTCCACCAGGCCAAAGCGCGGGCCGAAGCCGTGGGACCACTCAAAGTTGTCAAGCAGCGACCAGTAGAGGTAGCCGATCACTGGGATGCCTGCTTGAATCGCCCGCGCCACCACAGCCAGATGCCGGAGGATAAACCGCTCACGTTGCGAGTCATCCGTCGTGCAGATGCCGTTTTCGGTAATCAGGATCGGACGCTTGTAGGGTAGTGCCCACCGGATGATCTGACCGATCCCTGGTGGATAGACATCCCAATCCAGACAATTGCGCTCAATGACTTCTCGGTGGTGGCGCGTGCTGCACCGCACGCCCCACCATTGGCTGCGCCCACCGCGTTGCAACCGCATGAACACACGGCCGTAGTAGTTCATCCCGATGAAATCCAGGGTGTTGGTCGCCTCAGGGATGTGGATCGTCCGCTGTCCCGGCAGTTTCACGCGCCCCTCCATCAACGCCGCAAGAACCCGATGGTTGTAGATGCGTTCTGTGACGGCCGCAATGACCCGATCCCCAGGCCACCATCGTCGGCAAGGCACGAACATCTGCGCGTGCTTCGCCAGGCTCACTATCGCCGGCCAGCCGTGGGACTGCGCAACCTGATGAATCGCGTGGTAGCTCGCCGCATGGGCCCTGATCAGATGTTCCATCACCTGAAAGGCCAGCCGCACATTGTGCTCGCCCGGCGGCCCCACGCCATCAAGGTAATGCATGGACATGTAGACCATCGGCTCGTTGATGGTGAGCCAGTAGCGGACCTGCTCGCCAAGCGCCTCCACGACCCGCCGGCTGTAGCGCGCGAAGTCGTCCACGACCTTGGGGTTAGCCCAGCCGCCCTTGGCAGCCAACCATAAGGGATTCGTGTAGTGATGCAACGTGACGATAGGCTCGATGCCCCGTTCCCGCAAGGCGCGGATGACTTCCTGATAGTGCGCAAGGGCCGCCTCGTCCCACTCACCTTCCCGCGGCTCGATCCGGCTCCACTCCACTGAGAAACGATGGGCGTTCTGATGCAGGGTCTTTGCGTGATCAAAATCCTCGCGAAAGCGACGGTAGTGATCGCACGCAAGTCCCGAGGGCTCCTTGACCTTGCCCGCCTGTTCCCACGCCCACCAGTCGTTGTTGGTGTTGTTGCCCTCGACCTGATGGGCGGATGTCGCCGTCCCCCACAGAAACCCCTGCGGAAACACGAATTCGG
Organism: uncultured Planctomycetales bacterium; assembly: GCA_964638485.1. Taxonomy (GTDB): domain Bacteria; phylum Omnitrophota; class Gorgyraeia; order Aquiviventales; family CAZWYX01; genus CAZWYX01. Next base: position 1,257 of record CAZWYX010000077.1, read on the forward strand.
ACATCAGAATGCAGAAGGCAGAAAGCAGAACGCAGCGAGTCTGCCTACTGCCTTCTGCCTACTGCCTTCTGGACGCTGGGGACGTTGGAGGTCTTCCGTCATGAAGTCTATGAACGATGGCGCGGGCAAGCGCAGGGTGGGCGAGGATGGATTCAGGACCCGCGAAACTTGGCCGGCCTGAGAAATCAACGAGCACGCGACCCGTGGCAGACGCCAGCGCGGCAAAAGGGACCAGGTCCCAAATTTTGACCCCGTAGTCGAGCATGGCGTCGGCGTTCCCGCGCAGGACCCAGAGGTAGGCGTAGCAGTCGCCGTACGCGCGCTCAAGGAAACAGGCACGCACCAGCCGTCGGAACCCTGAGGCGTAGCGCGTGGACAGCCACCAACTCGACCCCCCGTGGAAGATGACGGCCTGCGACAGCGACCTTACGCCTCGCGCCCGGGGCAGCGCGACCTGCTGGCCGCGCTGACGTTCGTAGGCCGGGGTTCTGGGACCGACGCCCACGAACGTCGAGAGCGCCGGAAAGTCGCACACCCCCAGCACCGCCTTGCCGTGCTCCACCCGCCCCAGGAGAATGCCCCAAGAGGGGAGGCCTCGCGAAAAGGCCCTGGTGCCGTCAATGGGATCGATCGTCCAGAAACTCGAGCCTCGCTGCGATGGCGCACCGAACTCCTCCCCAACGATGGCGTCTTTCGGAAACGCCCGCGCCAACTCGCGACGAAGATACTCCTCAATCTTGCGATCCGCGACGGTGACCGGCGTGCGATCAGGCTTGCGCTCAACACGCAAGCGGGTCTGAAAATATCGCAGTGCCATCCTGCGGCATTCGCGCAACTTGGATTCCGCCCAGGCGAGGCGCTCGTCTCTCAGTCGCATGCGGGGATCAGCCGGAGGGATTTCACCGAGGGGATTGCTGGGTTCGGATGAGGTTGAGGGCAGAGCCCGCCTGGAACCAGCGGATCTGCTCTTCGGTCAAGGAGTGCGCCAGTTGGAGGGTTTCCGTCGAGCCGTCGGAGTGGTGGAGGCGCATCGTCACGGGGGTGCCGGGCGCCAGATCCTTGAGGCTGACGAGGCTCACGCGGTCCTCCGCGCGAAGCTTCTCGTAGTCCTCGGGACGCGTGAAGATGAGCGGCAGGATCCCCTGCTTCTTCAAGTTCGTCTCGTGCAGCCGCGCGAAGCTCTTGGCGATCACCGCGCGGCATCCGAGGTGGCGGGGCGACATCGCCGCGTGCTCACGGCTTGAGCCCTCGCCGTAGTTCTCATCCCCCACCGCGACCCACCCGAGCCCTTGCGCGGTGTAGTGACGCGCCACCTGCGGGATCGGGTTTTCCTGTCCGTCCAACTGGTCGATGGCGGTGCCGGTCTTGCCGGTGAACACGTTATCGGCAGCGGTGAACAGATTGTCGCTGATCCGATCCAGATGCCCGCGGTAGCGCAGCCACCTGCCGGCAGGCGAGATGTGATCCGTCGTGCACTGCCCTTTGACCTTGATCAAGATTGGCAGCCGGTCAAAATCCTTCCCCTCCCACGCGGTGAATGGCTCAAGCACCTGGAGCCGCTCGCTTCCAGGCGGGATGAGCACTGCGATCCGCTTGCGCTCCCCGACAGGCATCGGCGCAAGATAGCCCGCGGTTCCTACCGCAAATCCGTTCGTTGGCAGTTCAGGCGCGCTGGGCGGCTGGAGCCTGA
>CAZWYX010000078.1:0-2919 GCA_964638485.1 uncultured Planctomycetales bacterium
ATTCGAGCTTGTCCGGCAGTTTGACCAGGTAGTCGTTGGCGCCGAGGGCGAACGCGTCGGCTTTGACCTTGGGCTCCTCTTTGGTGGAGAGCACAATCAGCGGGATATTGCGCGTCGCGGCGTTGGCCCGAAAGAACCGCACCAGCATCAAGCCATCGATGTCGGGCATCACCAGGTCCTGCAGGATCACCGTGGGCGCAAACTCGTTGGCGACTTGCAGCGCCGCCGTCGGATCGCTGCAGTAGCGAAAGATGATGTCCTCTTCCGTGGACAGCATACGGCGCACGGCCTCCCCGATGATGGCCTGGTCATCGACCAACAGGACCTTAATGGCATGCTTGGGCAACGCGGTAGCAGTTTCCGGTTCCATCGTCTCTGGAGTGCTCATAGCCACACCTCCCCCATATGCCCCGGTCTTACGGCGCAGTGTCCCCAAACAATTGCACCAGCGTGGGGGCAATCGCCTCGAGGGGCAAAATCTGCTTTGCGGCGCCGACCTCCGCCGCAGCTCTGGGCATGCCGTACACCACGCTGCTGGCTTGATCCTGCGCGATCGTATACCACCCGGCACGACGCAGCACGGCCAGCCCTTCCGCGCCGTCGCGTCCCATGCCAGTGAGCAGCACGCCAGTCGCCCTGGCGGGCCAGTGCGCCGCGCCGTTTTTCACCAGGGTTTTAAAGAACACATCCACCGACGGGCGGTACGAATAGTCCCGCGGTTCAGCGACGTAGCTAAGCGTATGCTGCGGCGTTAATATCATATGGTCGTTGGTGCCGGCAACCCAGACGGTGCCCACTTCCAGCCGGCAGCCTTCCTGCGCCAGTCGCACGCTCAGCGACGTGTGCGCCTGCAACCAGTCGGCCAGGCCCTCGGCAAACTGCACATCCACATGCTGGATGATGACAAGAGCCGCCGGGAACCGGGCTGGCAAACCGGCCAGAATGTGCGCCAGGGCTGCGGGGCCGCCGGTCGACGCGCCGAGGGCCACCAGGGGCGGGAGATAAGGTGTCCGGGCTCGCGCCGTGGGAATAACGAGGCGGTGTGCCTCCTGGCGGGGTTTAATATCGAGCAATTTCCCGAGCGTGGCGATTTTGGCCAACAGGGCCGCCCCACCATCCAACCGCCCACCCCCCCCCCACACGGGTGTCTTGACCGCATCGCGCGCGCCATATCCCATCGCTTCAAACACCTTCGAGGCGTTCCCGTCGACGGTCGCGGTCGCCACCAGGATGAGGCACGGCGACGTCGCCATGATGCGGCGCGTCGCCTCGACACCGTCCATCACCGGCATAATCAAGTCCATCAAGATCACGTCCGGGGTGTCGGCAGCGCACTTCTCCACGGCTTCGGCGCCATTGCGCGCCACCCACGCGATCTCATACTCCGGCACGCTCGTCACCACACGCCGTAAGGCTTCCACGGCAAGTAGCATGTCGTTGACAATCGCGACACGCATGCTCACGCCTCGCCAATCAGGTCGACTACGGCCTGCAAGAGGGTCTCATCGTGAAAACTGCTCTTGGTGAAGTAGTAATTCGCTCCGGCGTCGAGACCCCGGTTGCGGTCGTCTTCACTCCCCTTATACGACACGATCATCACCGGCAGGGCGCGCAGGTGCGAGTCGTTCTTGATCTGACTGACCAGCTCGAACCCGTTCATCCGCGGCATGTCCACGTCGGTGATCACCAGGTTGTAGTGCCCGACGCGGACGGCGTTCCACCCATCCATGCCGTCCACTGCCACCTCGACCTCGTAGCCGTGGTTCGCGAGGAGCTGCCGCTCCACTTCGCGCACGGTCAGGGAATCGTCCACCACCAGAATGCGTTTCCGGGTTGGACCTGCGATCGCGCTCACGGCCAGGCCGACCCTGCGCAGTCGCCGCCCGAACAGCAGATTATCAATGGACCGTACCATGTCCTCGACGTCGATGATGAGGATGGGAGAACCATCCTCCAGCAGGGCGGCAGCGCTGATGTCGGCGACTTTGCCCAGGCGCGGGTCCAGCGGCTGCACCACCAGATCGCTCTCCCCCAGAAAGCGATCGACGACCAGCCCGTAACAGTTGAGCCGATCGCTGACCACGATCACCGGTAAGGTGTCCTTCTGGGCCGGCGATTCTCGGATTTCCAACACCTGATGGGCCGATACCAGGCCGATGTGCCGGCCGTCCATGGTAAAGTACTGGCGGGCCGCCACGACGTCAACGTCGTCCTTGGGGAGCATCAAGGCGCGGTCGATGCGCGCCAACGGAAACCCATACGGTTCGCCCCCGATCTCCACCAATAGGGTGCGCAGCACCGACAGGGTCAGGGGCAGTTGCAAATAGAAAGACACACCTTGGCCCGGCTCCGAGGCTACCCGCACCGTGCCTCCGACTTCCTGCGCCATGTCACGCACCACATCGAGGCCGACGCCACGCCCGGAAATCTCCGTGACCGACTCTTTCGTGGAAAACGCCGGCAGAAACAAGAACTCCATCAGTTCCGGCTCCGGCAGCGACGTGGCCATCTCGGCCGTGGTCAGTTGCTTGCTGACGATCGTCTGGCGTAACTGCTCCACATCCACACCCCGTCCGTCGTCCGACACGGTGATGGACAACATGCCCCCCCTATGCGTGGCTTCGAGGCGTATGGTCCCTTCCTCAGGCTTGCCAATGGCCAGGCGCTCTTCTGGGGCCTCGATGCCATGATCGATGGCATTGCGTAACAGGTGGCTCAGAGGCGCCTCGAGGCGCTCGAGGATGTCACGGTCCACCTCGGTGGCGCGTCCGATGACCTCGAATGCGACTTTCTTGCCCAACCTCCTGGCGATATCCCGCACCATGCGCGGAAACCCTTGCACGCCATCCTCGAAGGGACGCATGCGGCTGGCGATCGCTTCGCGATACAGGCGATCGGACAGGTTCTCTGAGCGACGCG
>CAZWYX010000079.1:0-2867 GCA_964638485.1 uncultured Planctomycetales bacterium
TGATCGCGCGGGCGCTGGAACAGACGCAGGGCAACCAGAGCCAGGCCGCCAAACTCCTCGGCATTACCCGCGCGACGCTGCGCGACAAACTGGAGCGCTACCACCTTCAGCCACACGTCAGTGTGTCCGCACCAGCCACTGTGAGCAATGCCTGACCACCTGCTTGCCGCGTTCCACTGCGGTGCCTCACCGACCGTCATCACACCCTACGTCTAACTCTCTATCAATCATAGAATAAAAATTATTCTGTGGCCGGTGCCATATTGGCACGCAAATTGCTTATGTCGCTCCTAGATGGAGCGATGCTTCGCATGCGATATGCCGTGTGGGTTCCACTCATTGTCGTCGCCGGTGTCGGTACGGCGTGGGCCGTGGCGCGTCTTGGACAACGTTCCAGCCTCCTGTTGGATCGTCCAAACGCCACGCGCCCCGCCGTGCCGGTCGTGTTACAGGCCGAGGAGCCGCTGACGCAAGTGCGGCAGGAGGTGCTGGCCTACCGCCTGCGCCAGCCAGAACGGATTGCGGTTGTACAGCGGGCGTTGACCGTGGCTGGATTTGCTCCCGGGCCGATTGACGGCCAATGGGGCCCGCGGACCGAGAGGGCGGTCCGGGCGTTTCAACGGGCGCAGGGTTTAGAGCCGACGGGTGTGGTGGGGCAGCGGACATGGGACGCGCTGCAACCGTTCGTGCAGGCCACTGCCGGGGAGCCACGCAAGAGCGGCCGCCGGTGACCGTTCTGGGGGAGAGCAGTCAACAGTAGACAGCGGAGGTGTTTCGTGAAACGTGACGCAGTTGGCATTGGTTTGATCGTGGCGGGCATGCTGATCGGCGGTGTCGGAGGCATGGCGACCAGCGAAGCGATGGGCCAGAAGCCTAAAGCGACATTGCAGCTTTCCGGGCGGGTGGAAGCCATTAACTACGCGCAATCCCGCGCGCCGGTCCTCGTCGTGCGGACCATCCGCGGCGATCGTGCGTTGCTGTACGTCAATCCCAAGAAGGTCTTGGTGATGAGGAAAGGCGGTCAGAAACTCAGTTGGGGGCAGGTGCGCGTGGGCGATGCGATCACTGCCGATTATTATGTGGATGGCCGGCAATGGCGGGTGAGCGTCATTCGGCTCGAGCCGCTACCGGCCACCGGAACGTCCAAACCGGCAACATCTGCTCCGAAGAAAAAGTGATGCGTGCTCCACAATTTCGAGAGGAGATGACAGCATGATCCAACAGACGTGGTGGCTGGTCGGACTCCTTGTCGGTAGCCTCATGATGAGTGGTTGTGCCGGCGGGCGCGCCAGGCGTCACAATACAGCTCTGCTCGAACAGCGCGTCACGATGCTGGAACAGCGCCAAGCGGAGCTGGAAGATCGCACGGTTGGCGATGTCTCGTACCTGAAGGGGCGGGTGGAAGGGAATACGCCACGGACAGAACAGTACGTCGTAACCTCCTTTGCCGGGGATGAGGCCTCCGGTTCCCGCAAGAGCGGGCGTCCGTCAACGCGCGAGGTACAGCTGGCGCTCAAGCGCGTGGGTTACGATCCCGGGCCGATTGATGGCAAGATGGGGCAGCAGACGCGCGCGGCGCTCAAAGCGTTTCAGCGCGCGCAGGGGCTGGAACCTGATGGCGTGGCCGGCCGCAGAACATGGGCGAAGCTCAAGGCCTACCGCGCCGAAAAATGACACGCCGCAGTCTCGGCCGCTGCATACGCCTAGCGGGGGCGGCTGGTCTGGCGGGTTGGCTGTTCGTGGGTGTGGTGATTGCTTCGGCCGGTGCCGGCGGCATCGCTCCTGCCCACGTCACCCCTCCTGTGCGAGGATTGTGGGTCACGGTCTTCAGCACCGAGCACCCATTCTCGTCGCGCGCGGCGCTCGAGCAATTTTTCACGCGCGCTGAGTTCCTGGGCATCCAGACGGTGTTCCTGCAAGTCTATCGCGGTGACCAGGCGTGGTTTCGCTCCTCCGTGGCCGATGACGCACCATTCCAACGGGCGCAGCAAACCTTTGGCAACGACCCACTCGCCGCATTCCTCCGCGCCGCCCATCAACGGCACATCACCGTGCACGCGTGGCTCAACGTGTTGAGTCTCTCCACCAACGCCCAAGCCAAGGTGCTGACGGAGTTGGGCACAGGCGCGCTCACCGTGGATCAGGATGGTCACGCCTCCTTGGCAAAACCGGATACTCGCGTCATCACGTTCGTGTTGGAAAAGCAGCTGTTTCTGGAGCCAGGGGACCCGCGGGTCCAACAGCATGTGGTCGCCGTGACGACGGAGTTGCTGCAGCGGTATCCGGAGCTCGATGGACTGCACTTGGATTACATCCGCTATCCCTATGCGGTCCCAAGTATTCCGAGCGCTACATTCCAGGCGCAGGGCTTGAGCTACGGTTTTGCGCCGGCTAACGTGACGCGATTTCAGGAGGCGACCCAGCTCAATCCGCGCCACAAAGTCTTGGCGCCGGCAACGGCTCATCGATGGGATGATTGGCGACGGTTGCAGGTCTCGCAGCTGGTGGAACGCGTCGCACAAGCCGTTCGCCAACAGCGGCAGGGTCTGCGCATCTCATGTGCGGTGATGCCGTCAGTCGAGCGGGCCTACGGCGTGGTGTTCCAGGATTGGCCGTTGTGGGTGGACAAGGGCTGGGTGGACTTCGTCGTGTTGATGAATTACACGACGGATGTGCGATGGTTTACGCTGAATGCCCGCACGGCGACGGCGCTTGCCCCTGGGCGCGTCCATCTTGGCATTGGGCTGCATCTACTCAAAGACGACGCGGCGGTCTTGGCTGACACGCTCACCGTGGCGCAGCGGCTCCAGCCGGCCGGTCTGACATTCTTTTCCTACGAGGAAACCCGCGATCCAAACATGAGGAAG
>CAZWYX010000080.1:0-2863 GCA_964638485.1 uncultured Planctomycetales bacterium
CCTGGACGATGGGCGGGTGCGTGTGGTGGTGGCGCGTGGTAGTTGAAGTGCGGAAGAGTGATACGCGGCAGCGTCCGCTGCAAGGTCTTCTCGATTGCCCGAATTTGCGGCTCCTCATCGCGATCCACCAACGTGAAGGCATCCCCCGTCGCATCCACCCGGGCTGTGCGCCCGATGCGGTGCACATAGTCTTCCGGGGTGGCCGGGACGTCGTAATTAATGACATGGGTGATGTCCTCAATATCAATACCGCGGGCAGCGATATCCGTCGCCAACATGACCTGGCTGCGCCGCCGGCGAAACTGGTCGAGCGCATGCAGCCGCTGACTCTGACTACGGCCCCCGTGCAGCACCGAGACGCGGATGTTACGCTGTTTGAGAATGCGCGTCAGGCGATCCGCCATGTGTTTGGTGCGCGTGAAGACCAAGACGGACGTCATCTCGCTCCCCCGCAGTAACTCCAGCAGGAAATCCGCCTTCCGATGTCGCGGGACGGGGTAGATGGCGTGCCGAATGCCCACCGCGGCTGTGGTGCGCGGCACAATGCGGATCGTCACGGGATCGTGCAGAATCTCATGCACCAGCCCGACGATCTCCGGAGGCAGCGTCGCTGAAAACACGAGATTTTGCCGTTTGCGCGGCAGGAGCGAGATGATCTGGCGGACATCCGGCAGGAATCCCATGTCCAGCATGCGGTCCACTTCATCGAGGACGAACACGTTCAGCGCGCCAAAATCAATCCGTCCTGAATACACATGATCCAGCAGGCGTCCAGGGGTCGCCGAAATAATGTCCACGCCACGGGCCAGCGCCGAAATTTGCGGTGGCATCGGGACTCCGCCAAAAATCGCCGCGCCTTTGAGCGGCACATAGCGCGAGAGGGCCTTCATGTGTTCGATGGATTGGAGCGCGAGCTCGCGTGTGGGGCTGATCAGGAGTGCGCGTACATGCGGGCCGCTCGTCCCGCGTAGCAAGCGGTCCAAAATCGGCAAGACAAAGGCGGCGGTTTTACCGGTGCCGGTTTGCGCAATGCCGATGACATCGCGCCCCTCGAGAATCGGCGGGATCGCCTGCTCCTGAATGGGTGTGGGCCGGATAAAGCCTAACTCGTGGATGCCACGTAACAGCTCCTGCCGCAGGCCCAAGGTGGCAAAGGCGGAGTCGGGTGGACGGGTTGGTTCTGTCATGTCTGCTCTTTTCGGTTGCTCAGTCACGGTGTACTGGTCCGGTCTGTGCGCGCACTCATCGCTCTAACGTCACCAACGACTGCCACCACGCATCGCTGGGCCACGTGCGGAGCTGACGCGCGAGCGCTTGGGCACTCCTCGTCTTGAGGAGGCGCGCCGGACGCGTGACCCACTCCATCGCGCGCGGATGGCCTTGATCGGCGTATTCCTTTCCCTGGATCATGCACTCCAACAGATCCGCATCGCGGGCAATGCGGCTCGCCCGTGTGCGTTGTTCTCGGAGTTCGGTAGCCCAGCGAGTGAATGCCTGGTGCAGCGTCGGTGGCAGCGCGGCCAACTGCTCACGTGACGCCGCTTGTTCCCCGGCGCGAAAATCGAGATACCGGTGACCAACTTTGTGCAGATCGTTAATGCGGGCTTCGTGCAAGTCGTTCAGTAATCCCATCATGACCACCGGGTGCGGATTGACATGTTCCATCGTCGCCAGCACATAGCCCAGCACCGCCGTGCGGAAGGAGTGCTCAGCGACGCTTTCGCCATCGCGTATCCCGATCATCCACCAGCCGCTCCGTCGGACCGACTTTAACATGCCAGTCTCGGCGAGGAGATTGAGGATGGCCGTACGCACTGCGGGTAGACGTGGGCGTTTGGGCATTGGCTTACGCATGATCGCGTGCGCGTTGCACTTCATAGACCACGAGCGCGGCAGCGGTCGCCACATTCAAAGACAGCGCGGCACCTCGTAGCGGTAACGTGACAGTCAACTCCAGATGCTTGGCTAACCCTGGACGAATCCCGCTCCCTTCAGCACCGACCACAAGGCCGAGCGGTGCGGGCCACTGGACCTCGGCTAAGGGTGTTCCGCCATCGCTCACCGCGCCAGCGATCCAGTAGCGTGCCCGCTTGGCGCGTTCTGTCGCCTGCACAAGATTCGTCACCCGGGCCACGGGGACATAATTCTCACCGCCGCAGGCCACGCGCAGCACCGTCTCATTGATCTCGGCTGAGTCGTGTTTGGGGAGCACAAGACCGACACCGCCGAGGCACGCCATCGTCCGCAGGATATTGCCGACGTTCTGGGGGTCGGTCACGCGGTCGAGGAACAAGACGGTGAGCGGTGGCGTGCGCTCAAGGAGCGTGTCCAGATCCGCGTATTGAAAGGGCTCGACCTCGGCCAATACCCCTTGCGCATGCACCGCACCGACACGTTTGGCAAACGCCGTGTGCGCCAGTATGGTGACACGACGTCCAGCCGCGTGCGCGAGTGCTGCGATCTCGGACGTGTCGCCCTGCTCTTCAAGATAAATATGTTGCATGGTCGCAGGAGCGGCTCGCAACCGCTCAGCGACCGGCCGTTTTCCATAGAGACGCATGGTCGTGGCTGTCATGACAACAATGGTGCCGGGACCCAAACTGGCACTGGGCGACGCGTCGTCCCTCGCTGACGCTCGGTCCTCCCCAGAGGGGCAACCACGGGTTTCCCCTCTGGCGCTCGCCGACGTACGAACGGACTCTAGGCTCGCTATCTCCCCTTCCTACAGGGAAGCATCTTTTGAGGGGAAGTAGTTCCCCTCAAACTCCCCTTGGCGTCCCCCGTGCCACCGTGGATGCCAAAAAGAAAGTGCCGGGACCCAGACTTGCACTGGGGACGCCGGGTTTTTCAGACCCGCGCTCTA
>CAZWYX010000081.1:0-2739 GCA_964638485.1 uncultured Planctomycetales bacterium
TCCGCCAAGTTCGTTGGCGGACGTCGGAAGGGGAAACCTGGGTTTCCCCTCCGAGGAGCGGCCCTTGTTTTTTCGTCATCCTATCAGGTATACTTGAAAGCGTCAAGCTGTGGGGACAGGATGCTTGACAGCGTGTGCGAAGGGAGGGGTGTAGACAGATGAAACGACATCGCCGGAAGACGAAGAAACGTCGTCACGTCTGTTGAACCACGGATCCATCACAGAGCCGCCCCGCCCCACACGTGAACTCGTGGGACGGGGCGGTCGTCTGTTACGAGGATTTTTTGTCGAGGAAGAGCTTGATCAGATCAATCGGAATCGGAAAGATCGTCGTCGAATTTTTCTCCGTGGCGATTTCGACGAGCGTCTGGAGGTAGCGCATCTGGAGCGCCATGGGCTCCGCACTCATCGTCTTTGCCGCCATCGTCAACTTCTCGGCGGCCTGATATTCGCCTTCCGCAGCGATCACCTTGGCGCGCCGCTCTCGCTCGGCCTCGGCCTGACGCGCCATCGCGCGTTTCATCTCATCCGGTAAGTCCACGTGCTTGACCTCCACCGCCGAGACTTTGATCCCCCACGGGTCGGTCTGCTGATCCAGGATCGCTTGGAGTTTATGGTTGAGTTGATCGCGCTCAGCGAGCAGGTGGTCGAGCTCGACCTCGCCGAGGACACTCCGCAGCGTCGTCTGCGCCATCTGCGAGGTGGCAAAGAGGTAGTCCTCCACTTCGTTGATCGCTTTGTTGGGGTCCATCACGCGGAAGTAGATCACCGCATTCACTTTGACCGAGACGTTATCTTTGGTGATGACGTCTTGCGGTGGCACATCGAGCGTGATCGTGCGCAAATCCACGCGCCGCATCTGATCAATGGGCGCGAAGACCAGGATCAGCCCCGGCCCTTTGGGCGTTCCCGCCAACCGCCCCAGGCGGAAGATCACCCCACGCTCATACTCGCGCAGGATCTTGATGGAGTTCATGAGGTACAGCACGACGATGAAGGGGAGCACTAAAGTAAACGGCATCGCATACCTCCTGGACACGTTGTAGAATGTCAGCGCTTACATTCCTTCGACCATGAGCGTCAATCCTTCCACGCGCACCACGCGCACCTTCCGACCTTTCGGTACCAACTGTGGAGCCACCGCTTGCCACGATTCACCATGGAGAAACACGTGGCCTGCTGGTTGGAGGTCCGTCTGGGCCACGCCCACCGCTCCCACCAGCCCCTCCGCGCCGGTGGTGACCTGGCGCCGGTGTGTCCGGACGACCGCACCAACGAGGAACAAGGCGATGCCAGCCGTCGCGATCACGATGGGCCAAATGACGGACAGCGACACGCGCAGGAACGCATACGGCGAGTCAATGAGCATGAGCGACCCCAGTGTCAGGCACGTCAAGCCCCCCACGGTGAGCAGACCGTAACTCACCACCTTCACCTCTGCGATGAGGAGCGCCAGTCCCAGCAGAATGAGTGTAACCCCGGCGTAGTTGATGGGCAGCGTCTGGAACGCAAAGAGCGCCAGGATCAGACACATCGCGCCCGCAATGCCGGGGAATCCTAACCCCGGATGCGTGATCTCGGTAAACAGCCCCCAGAAGCCCAGCATCATCAGCAGATACGCCACGGTCGGATTCGTAATCACGAGGAGCAGCCGCTGCCGTTGGGTCATGTCCCTGCGCTCGATCTGGGCGTCCTGCGTGTGCAACGTCACCGGCCCGTGCGGCAACTGGACTGTCCGACCCTCCAGTTGGGTGAGGAGCTCGGGGATGTTGCGCGCGACGAGATCAACGACGTGTGCTGCGAGGGCCTCCGCTTCCGTCGAGGAAACGCTAGCTTCCACCGACTGGCGCGCCCACGCGACGTTGCGCCCGCGCGCCTGCGCGATGGCCGACACCCACGCGACGGTATCGTGGAGGATCTTCTCGCTCATGGGATCCACTTCGGTGACTTCCTCGACTTCGGTGGGACGCTGTTTTTCCGCCAGCGGCTTCTTCGGCGGGGAGAGCGGTGAGCTCGGGGGCGATGACTCCTTCCCCTGCTCATCCTTGAATCGGCGGATCAACTTCTTGATCGGCCCGCCGCCTTCGACCGTCACCGGATGGGCCGCACCGATGGTCGTCGTCGGCGCCATCACCGCGACGTGACTGGCCAACGTGAGAAACACGCCTGCCGATCCTGCGCGTGCGCCCGAGGGAGCGACGTACACGACGAGCGGGACCTCAGCGCTGAACATCCGCTTGACGATCGTGCGCGTGGATTCGAGGAGGCCGCCCGGGGTGTCGAGCTCGATGATGAGGCACTGCGCGCGCGCCGCTTCCGCGCGATCCATGGCCGCGATGAGGTACTCGGCGGTGACCGGATTAATGATCTGGTTGTCAATCCGGACCAGGTGCACAGCGGCAGCGTCGTCCGTCGCTCCCTGGGCTGCACGCCCCAGGAGAGTGAGGAGCAATCCGCCGGCCAACAACCACACCGCGAGACGAGGGAGAGCCATCCTTGACTTCATGTCCTCACACCGTTACGATGAAGAGGGCTAGTGACTGCCCTCCTTCGCTCGGCTTGCGTGAACCGACTCAGAGCTTCGGAGGGCATGCTGCGTAGTTCCCGCCCCGCCCTTATGCGTGAGAGCAGCGGGGCGTAGGAGCGAAGCAGAATGGTGGAGCAGAGGGAATCGCTGCCCTCCACTCCCCCGACGGGTGGCGGCCGGAGGGTTCCCCACCGAGGAGCGGAGTTGTCGGG
>CAZWYX010000082.1:0-2622 GCA_964638485.1 uncultured Planctomycetales bacterium
CACCACCTCTCAGCGCATCTGCGCATCCCCTTGCTGCCACTAAACGCGTTACACAACGCCTGGCCGCTGCTAGCGCCTGTTGAGGCAGGGACGTTGCGAACCGATGTCCGTCTCACGTGGACTCCCTCCCAACCACTCCACATGCAAGGTCTCCTCGGAGTCAATGACCTGGTGGTACGGTTACCGCAACCTGCGCTCGCGTTAAGGGGCGCCCTGCGTTTTGAGGGTGAAGCCCAGCTCGAGCCGCAGTCAGGCACCTGGACTGTTGATGCCGGTCGCTTGACGTTTCAGAACGGGGTGGTTGAGTTTGTGACACCCCGCAACGTCTCCATTCCCTTCGATCTCCTTGGTGTGAGCGGCGCTGCCCAACTCGCACATGACCAACTGACGAATGTCACACTCGAGGGTCGCTGGCATGACCTGTATCCGGTGCGCGTGACAGGCCACCTCACCCACTTCGCCCATCCTGACATTGATGCCATCGCGGAAGTCCAGTTTGTGGTCAACCAAGACCTCTATGAATTTCCACTCGCCATCGCTGCCTTCTGTCCCAAAGGTCAGCTCAACCTCACCGCCCACTGGCAAGGACCGCTGCCATCTGCGGTCACCCCACCACTGGCCTGGCCATTGACAGCGACGATGCGCATCGAGGAGGGCGAACTCTGCCTCCCCGGAACACAGGAGATGCTGAAACCCATTGCCGGCACCGTGCGCTATGCCCCCTCGCAGCTCGAGGTCACTCCGCTCACCTTCACCTTTGCGCAACAACCGTACCACCTCACCGCCACGGTGGACACCTTGGCGACGCAACCACACCTCGTGGCGCACCTGGAGGGACCGGCGTTCAAAGGCCACCTCGAGGCCACCCTTATCCCCCAACGGCTGGACATCGCCCGCCTCGAGCTGCTCTCGAAGGGTTCAGCGGTGGTTGCCGCAGGCGAGGTGGCACGAGGGACGACGCCATCGCTCCACCTCGCTGGACATGGCACACTCATGCTCGCCGATCTGGCGGCGTGGCCTGCCATGGCCCAGACGCTCACCGACTGGCCGCTGACAGGCACACTCCCCCTGACGTTCACGCTGCAAGGGACGCCACAGGCACCACGTGCGCACGTACAGTGGCGCGCCAGCGACCTGCACCTCCGCGAGTTACCCGTCCGTCTCAATCACGGTGAGCTGCGTTGGGACGAGCACGGCTTCACGGTACCGCGACTCGAACTCCTCGTGGCGGATGGTCGTGTCACACTGAGCGACGGCGCGCTGGGCGTCCCACGCCACCAGCAGGCATGCCACGGCACGTTTGCCGTTGATGGCGTCCAACTCGAGCCGCTCGTGCGCACCCTCTGGCCTGCTCGTGAGCGCTACCCAACCGGGGTCCTGACCGCCACCGCCACACTGCGAGGCGACCGCTGCGAGCCATCCGCCCTGCAGGGCAGTGGAGAGTTTCACATCCGCGATGCGCGCTTAGGCTCAATTCCCCTGCTGGACAAAGTGTTCTGGGGACTCCTGGGCGCACTCGCCGACCGGCTGGACTATCCAGAGCTGCGACAGGCCGAACTCGTCGAGGCGGTCGGGACCTGGCGATTAGCCGAGGGCAAAATCACGACGGACAAGACGCTCGTCATCGCGACATACGCCGGCTCGCGCATCCCGATCATCTTCGAGGGATGGGTGGGGCTGGATCACCAACTCAACGTGCTCGTGGATGCCCAGGTGCCGGCGGATGTACTGCAGTACGCGCCCGGCGTGCCTGCGACACTGCGCAACATGTTCCGCGCGGTGAGCATCCTCCACAACATGACGCGCCTGGTCGGCCGGCAGCGCATCACCGGCACGCTCGAGCGGCCGGTCTCCTCTTTCGAGTTCTCGTTCGAGGAGCTCGCCAACCAACTCCTCGCGCCTGCTCTCTAACTGCGTGTCGCAACAGGTCCTGTATGACCGGTCGAGCGCGACGCGCAGCCTGCGCCCGGTGGCTGAGACGATCTTTGAGGCGCGGTCCCAGCTCGGCAAACGTGCGGCCGTAGCGCGGCATGAGAAACAGCGGATCGTAGCCAAACCCGCTGCGCCCGCGCACGCGCGCAGCCATCCGTCCGCGCACACGGCCCTCGACGGTCACCACGCGTCCAGCAGGCGTGGCCACCGCGATCACACACCGAAACTGCGCGCCGCGCCGATGCGACGGAACCTGCCGCAGCGCGCGCAGCAGTTTGCGATTATTCGCCGCATCGTTCGCTTGAGCGCCGGCATACCGCGCGGAGCGCACCCCTGGCGCACCCCCTAAGGCATCTACTTCTAATCCTGAATCATCCGCTACCGCAATGAGCCCCGTGGCTCGTGTTGCAGTCACAGCTTTTTTGCGCGCATTTGTCGCAAAGGTGTGACCATCCTCTCGCACGGCAGGGGCGTCTGGAAAATCGCGCAGGGACAACCAGTGGATGTCCAGGTCACGTAGCAGCCGCCTGAGCTCGCGCAGTTTCTTCGGGTTGCGCGTGGCCAACACAATCGTTTGGCGTTTGGCGTCTGGCGTTTGGGTGTGGCTCATCCTCGTGCGCTGGAACATTGTTGCCCCTAGGGGCAACAGTCTCGTTCAGCGTCCAGCGTGCGGCGAGGACGCGTAACGTC
>CAZWYX010000083.1:0-2503 GCA_964638485.1 uncultured Planctomycetales bacterium
TAGAGATGCAGGGGCTCCGGGTACTCGAATTGGGTTGCGGCCTGGGCTTGCCGGGCATCGTGGCGAGTCGCAAGGGCGCGGTGGTGACCCTGACGGATTACGAAGCCGATGCGCTCGCATTCGCCCGGTACAATGTGCTCGCGAATGGATGCGACCAGGCGGTGATTCGCCACCTGGATTGGAGTGCTCCCAGGCTCACGGAGAGGTATCCGCTCCTGATCGCCGCCGACGTCTTGTATGAACGGGCGGCCTTCCACCCTCTGCTGCAGCTCTGTCACAGCGCCCTCGCCCCGCATGGGCGTGTGATCCTGGCAGAGCCCAACCGACCGATTGCCATCGATTTCCTTCGCCTGCTGCGTGACCATGGGTTTCGGTATGCACGCACGACAGAGCGGGTCGAGTGCCACGGCCAACTGTATGAGATCTCCATGTATGAGGGAGCCCGTCGTATGGGTCGAGGATAGAAGAGCGGAACGCCTTTTATCGGTGTGGGGTCGCTCAGGAAAGGGTCTGTATGAACGTATGGATGACCATTCGACAGTTTTTCCGTGATGCCAAGGTCACGGAGTTCTATGTGAAAATCAGCAAAGAAGAATTCCAGGGCAATCTCCAGCGCGCCAGCGATCTGTGTGATCAAGCTCGACAGTTTGTGGAATCGGCTGACCTGGCCGAGGATGTCAAACAGCGCAACCTGGTCAAGATCAACGCCTGGCAGCAAGATCTGCAGCGGAAACTCAGCGCGATGGACCCAGGCGAAGCCGCGCGCGCGCGGCGGCGGTTTTTCTAAAGGGACCGCAAATTTCCAGTGGCGTGCCGGGGATGATATGGTATGATGAGCACAGTGGCGTCGAGAGCGGGAGTGCGCTTTCGGAGCCTTGTCATCCCCTCATCCCTGCGTAGGTGGAGCAATGGACAAGGACTCTCGAGATCAACCTGGCAGACACGACCCTTTGTATAACGCATCGGCGAACGCGCAGACGAGCGAGGCGTTCCTTGCGGAATTCGACACGCTGGACCTTCCCTCCCAGCGTAAGAGGATCCGCGAGTTGAGCGAGGCGGAGGAGGATAACTATTCGGAGAATCATGCGCCGATTTACACGATGCTGATGCATCACTCCGACCCCGAAGTGCGCCGGTGCGCGGTCGAGGCGATGTGGTATTATCCCGATGAAGAGCACATCGATCGCATCCTGAACATCTTCTGGTTTGATAGCGATGAGGAGGTGCGGGGACGAGCGGCGATGGTCCTCGGACGGTATATGTACGAGGGGTTCGTCATGGAGGAGTTGGACGGCAGTCTTGCCCAGCGTGTCAAGCGCGCCCTCCTGGAAGCCGCCACCGACGAGCGTGAGGGCATCACCGTGCGGCGCTTCGCGATCGAGGCCCTCAGCTTCTGTACAGACGATCCCAAAGTCCTGAATTTGATCGAAGATGCCTATTTCTCGGCGGATGCCCGCATGCAGCTCAGCGCCCTGTTCGCCATGGGGCGCAGTGGGCTAGAACGGTGGCATTGCTACCTGCTGCGCACCCTGGACGATTCGGACCGGGAGTTTCGCATCGAGGCCATCACCGCCTGCGGCGAAGCGCAGATGATTTCCGCCGTGCCTGAGTTACAGAAGCTCTGTTTCGAGCCAGACCGCGATATCCGGCTGGAGGCGATCTGGGCCCTGGGGAAGATCGGCGACGAGCGCGCCCTGCACACGCTGCAACGCTGTGCCCGTGATCCGGACCCCGAGGTCTCAGAAATCGCCAAGGACGCCATCGAAGAGCTAGGGATCGCCGCGGCGATCGCTCGCGGTGAATACGATGAAGCCGAGGATGACGACGACGTGGCGGATTTCGAGGCGGACGACGACTCGGAGTGGGACGACGACGAAGACGAGCGCGAGTAAGGCGGCGGGGATGCACGAGTGTCTGCTCCAGGTCCTGGCTACACGAGCTCCTCTACTCCTCCCGCCCGATCCCGCGCGCCGACAGTCGGCTGTCCTGCTCCCCCTCTTCACACACGCCGCTGATTATCACCTTATCCTCACCAAACGCACCGATACCTTGAAGTATCACAAGGGACAGATCGCGTTCCCTGGGGGGGCCTTCGATCCCAGTGATGGCGATTTGCTGACCACGGCGTTGCGCGAAAGCTATGAGGAGGTGGGCATTCGGCCGGAGGATGTCACGGTGCTGGGCCGACTGGACGAGATGGCCACGTTCTCGACGAACTTTACGATCGCCCCCTTCGTGGGGCTGATCCCCTACCCCTATGCCTTCCGGCCCAACCCCATTGAGGTGGCCACCATCTTTGACGCGCCCTTGCCGGTGTTAGCCGACCCCGCGGTCTTTCGCAGCTATGTCCGGACGCGGGAGGACGGCGAGACGGTCGTCGATTACGAATACCACATCGGTGGCCATGTGATCTGGGGCGCCACGGCGCGGATCATCCAGCATTTCTTGCAGCTGATCGGCACGACATAGCCTGTTCGGTTCGACACGAAGACGGCTCTGTGTC
>CAZWYX010000084.1:0-2478 GCA_964638485.1 uncultured Planctomycetales bacterium
TACGTAGGTGAGTACGTAGGTCAAGATGTGGCGAGACGGACGTGACGAATCGGTTGGCCGAGGAACGCTGCGCCCAGCCGCGCGAAGCGCTGTGGTTCATCGCTCGTGGAAAACTGCGCCGACCCACGACGAGCGCGGGCCAACTGGCCAGCGTGCTCTAAGAGACTCCGCACGTTCAGCGCGGTGCGTTGGCCGGCATCCACCACCGCCACCCGCGAGCCGACGACGCGACGGATGAGCGGGGTGAGCAGCGGATAATGCGTGCAGCCCAAGAGTAACGTGTCCACGCGCTGACGTAACACCGGCGCGAGATACCGATGCACCACCGCCTCGCAGACCGGATCGCGCACCCAGCCTTCCTCGACGAAGGAGACCAACAGCGGACAGCTCTGGGCAACGAGTTGCACCCGGCCATTCACTCGCTGCATCGCCTCCTCATACGCCCCACTCTGAATCGTCGAGGCGGTGCCGATGACGCCGATGCGTTTGGTGCGACTGGCCTCGCAGGCCGCTTCCGCCCCTGGCTGGATGACGCCGACAATCGGCACTTTGAAATATGACTTCAGCGTCGCGAGCGCCCAGGCGGAGGAGGTGTGACACGCGATGACGATGAGTTTGACGCGGAACTGCAACAACCACTCCACGTTCTCGATGGAAAATTTGACGACGGTGGCTTTCGACTTGCTGCCGTAGGGCACACGCGCGGTGTCCCCAAAGTAGACGAAATCCTCGCAGGGCAACTCTCGCCTCAGCGCCTTCAGGATGGTCAATCCGCCAATGCCGGAGTCAAACACGCCAATCGGTTGATGGCTCATTGCGAGAACGCATCCGTGCGTTCGTACTCCTGGAGGAACGCCACAATCCCGTCGCTGACACTCTGCGCCAGGCGCTGCCGGTAGGAGGCGTCGGCCAACCGTCGTCCCTCAACCGGATGCGTGAGATACCCCACTTCCACCAACACCGCCGGCATGTGGGCTTCCCGCAAGACGTGAAACCGTGCGCCCTTCGCGCCGCGATTCCGCGCACCCAGGTGTGCGGCCACGCGGTGGGCGATGGCCCGCCCCAGTGCGATCGCGAGCCGACGGTGCTCGACGTTCCGCAGATCCCACAGGATCGCTTTCGTGTCGAGCGAGGTCCCCAGGGACTCCCGCCCGTAGGGCAGCGGCACGACTTTGGCCTGCTGCACCGCGCGATCCAGTTCATGCGTGGTGGATTTCGGCGCGAGGTAATAGATTTCGATGCCGCGCAAGGAGGCACTGCGATTGGCATTCGCATGGAACGAGATGAAGAAATCCGCCTGCCGCTGATGCGCCAGCCGCGTGCGCTCCTCGAGGGAGATGAACGCATCGGTTGTGCGCGTCAGCGACACGTGGTAGCCGGCGTTGCGCAGATGCCGCGCCACGCCCTGGGTCAGGTCGAGCACAATGCGTTTCTCAGGGATCCCAGCGACGCCGATCGCGCCGGGATCCTTGCCCCCATGCCCAGGATCGAGGACCAGCTGCCGCACCGGATGGTGGCTGACGAAGCGCACCGCCGTCGAGGGGCGCCGCGTCGGCGCTGCCACGAACTGTTCGAGCGTTCGCGGCACCATGAGCGCGCCGTGGTACCAGCGCACCGGCTGCGTGAGGAGTCCTGGCTGGCCGTTGACGAGGAGCGTGGTGCTGTCCACCAGACACTGGAGCTCGATCCCCTCGCCGCGCACCGTCGCGACCCCGCGAAAGCGATCCCAGTCACACTCGTACTGGAGGGCCTGGCAGAAGAGCTTGAGCGGCATGTACTCCACACCGCGCAAGATGACGGTGGGGCCGGTGTAGCGGTAGGAGGGTCTCAGCAACGCCGTCGGCGCCGCACAGCCCACAACAGCGACACTGAGGAATAACGCGAGCAGGTGAACGGACGTGTACCTCAAAGAATGTCGCATCGTGCTGTGTTAACCGCTCACCGGTTGCCGTTAACCCTCTTGTTCCGAAAAAGGTGGAGGCGCCGGGACTTGCACCCGGGTCTTCAGATCCCTCTGACTCAGTCTCTCCATGCTCAGCGACTGGGTGAGACGTCGTCGTCAGACAGTCCAGTCACCCACCATCCAACGACTAGCTCGCGTGATCTCATCCTGTGTACTCGAGCCCTCGACAGGACCAGCCGGCACTGGCGTACACGACGTACCGGCGTCCGTCGCGCACGGCGCTACCTAATTGTGTTAGGCAGCGACTTCAACGCCACTGTCAATGAGCGCTAACAACTCATCAGCAGTGTTGAACGCCGTTGCGTTCGCGTTTGTCATTGTGTGAGGTGTTTTAGGAGGCCTCCTCACCACCTCCGCATGCTGCTCAGTCACAGCCGATCTGAATCGAGTCTAATCGCCCCCTTTGTGTCGTTTAGCGTTCAGCGTTAGGCGTTCAGCGACGCAGCGTTTCGTCGGTCGTCCGACGTCCTACGCTGGACGAAACGCCTCTGCGCTGCCGCCTGACGCTTGACGTT
>CAZWYX010000085.1:0-2348 GCA_964638485.1 uncultured Planctomycetales bacterium
TGATCCACGCCCATACACGCGCGGCTCAGGTCGTCGCGCACTGGCTCTGGAAGACCCGTCGGCTCCCCTATGTGACGACCTGGCATGGGTTCTACCGACGGCGGTTATCACGACGGTGGCTTTCCTGCACGGGCTTGCGCACCATCGCGATCAGCGAGCCGGTGGTTCGACACCTCCAAGACGATTTCAAGGTGCCGGCTGAGCGGATTCGCCTCATTCCCCATGGGGTGGACGTGTCTCGGTTTGAACAACCGGTCGATCCGCAGGATGCCCAGCGGTTGCGCAAGCAGCTGGGCCTTGCCTCTCAGGGGCCGGTGATCGGGACGGTGGCGCGGCTGGTGGCTTCCAAAGGCGTTGCGCAACTCCTCGAGGGGTTTTCCCACATCACCGCGAGCATCCCGCAGGCGCAGCTCCTTGTCGTCGGCGATGGGACGCAGCGTCGCGAGCTTGAGCGTCTTGCCAACCATCTTGGCGTGGCAGGGGCGGTGCGCTTCGCAGGAAGCCTCCCTCATACGCGCGTGGCGCTGTCGCTGATGGATGTGTTTGTGTTCGTGCCGGCGACCCAGGAGGGCTTTGGGCTGTCGCTGCTGGAAGCCATGGCAAGCGGGCTGCCCATCGTGGCGGTTCGACGGGGCGGGGGCGCCTCGTGGGTGCTTGAGGAAAGCCAGGTGGGCTTGACGGTGGCGCCTGATGATCCCGCAGGTCTTGGTGAGGCCCTGCTGCGGTGCCTGTCGGATCCCTCCTACGCCAGGCAACTGGGGTTCCAAGGATTCGCCGTTGCCAAAGCCCGCTATGACCTTGAGCGGATGGTCTCCCAGGTCGAGCGCGTTTACGCTGAGGTGATCTCCGATCTGGCATGCGAAGTGCGGAGTGCGGAGTTCAGAATGCGGAGTTCAGGATGAAGAATCATCGCTCTTTTCAATTCCGCATTCCGCATTCCACATTCCACATTCCCAAGCGAATCCTCGTGGTCATGCCCAACTGGTTTGGGGAGACGTTGTTCGCCACGCCCTTCCTGCGGGCGCTGCGCGGAGGCCTTCCTCAGTCGTTCATCGCGGCACTGGGGGTCCCTCGGGCTCAGGCGATCCTCGCGCACAACCCCCAGGTCGATGAGCTGGTGCTGTACGATGAGCAGGCTGCCCACGGCACGTGGCGTGGCAGGCGCGCGCTCGCGCGGCTCCTTCGCGCCAAACGCTTCGACACCGCCGTCATCTTGCGGCGCAGCCTGACGCGGACGCTGCTGCTCGCGTGGGCCGGCATCCCCAGACGGATCGGATTTGCGAACCTGAAAAGCGGCTGGCTCCTCACGCACCGTGTGCAGCCTCCCAAGGCGCCCATCCACAAAGCCCACGCCTACCTGCGCCTGTTAGCGCCGCTGGGACTTCGGGAACAGCCCGGCTCCTATGCGTATTACCCCAGCGAAGAGGAACGGGCGCAAGCACGCCAACTGCTCCACGCGAAGGGGCTGCTCAATGGCAACCCGCTGGTCGTGCTCCACCCTGGCGCGAATTGGGCGCACAAGCGCTGGGGTGTCGAGCGCTTCATCGAATTGGCGAACCGCCTCATCCGGCGCCATCCTGTGTCTCTTGTGCTCACCGGCGGTCCGGACGATCTCTCGCTGATTGGACCCATGCTCCCGCGCCTGATGACGCGTCCGGTCGTGCTGGCGGGACAGACAACACTTCGTCAATTAGCCGCGGTGCTCGAACACGCTGGCCTGGTGGTCTCGAATGATACCGGCGTGGTCCATGTCGCGGCCGCCCTGGGCCGTCCAGTCGTGGCGTTGTATGGCCCCACGTCGCCTGCGATCACTGGGCCGCTCGGTGATGCCACCCGCACCGTAGTCATTCACCATCCCGACTGCTGCCCGCGCATCCCCTGTCTTCATCCCGATCACCCGAAGTATCCTGGCATGGATGCGATCAGTGTTGAGGAAGTGTATGTCGCGGCTTGTCAGATGCTCGAAAGTGGAAAGTTGAAAGTGGAAAGTGGAAAGACCTGAGCGCAATGAGTGCGCATCCATCTTCTTCCCTTCCACCTTCCACCTTCCACCTTCCACCTCCTCCGTCTCCTAAGCGGATCCTGGTCATCGGCCTCTCGAACATCGGCGATGCGGTCCTGATGAGCCCGGTCATCGAACGGCTGCATGCCGGCTGCCCGCAGGCGCATCTCACGTTGCTCGTGGGAGAGCGAGCCCGCGCGCTGTTTGCGAACGATCCGCGGGTGCAACGCCTGGTGTGCATGGAGGAGTTTGAAGGGGTGGTGGGCCGCCTGCGGTTGGTGCGTTGGGTGTGGCAGACGGCTCCGGATCTGCTCGTCGATTTGCGTCAGACCGCCCTGCCGCTCGT
>CAZWYX010000086.1:0-2224 GCA_964638485.1 uncultured Planctomycetales bacterium
CTCCTTCCTCTCAACGGGGATCATTGCAGCTTCACCATGCCACACAGCGGCGTGGAGACCCCGCTCATCATTACATCCAGCGCCCCGCCGCTGGTCTGCTTGCTGATCACCTCGACGTAGTCCCCTGCGCCGAGCCGATAGTGGATCCCATGCGAGATCGAGGTGACTTCGCCGCTGATCGCCGGCACCGAGCAGGAGCCGATATTGTCGGCGCCATTGAGCCGGAAAAAGATCCGCCGCCACCCGGTGCCGTTGTAGACAAATTGGACGACGCACCAGATGAAATACTTGCCCGCCGTGGGGGCGACCAGGCGCGAGGTATTCGTCACCGTGCTATGGAGGCCGGCGGTATCGAACTCCTCGATGTCAAACACGAGGGGGGTATCGGTATCATGCGCCAGCGACTGGGAGGCCGAGTGGCGCAGGCGCGCGCTGATGTCCACCACCTGTTCCGCGGTTCCCGCCCGGAGGGCCAATGGCACCGAGGTGAACTGCTGCCGCGGCGAGAGCTCCGGCTGGGTGCCGACTTGGATCGAGAGCCAGCAGGATTTGCTCCAATCCATCGATGTCAACGGCGTCACCTGCCCCAGCAGCACGCTGAAGTGACCTTTGCTGAGGCTGATGTTGGTCTGCTGTTCCTCCCACAGCTTCATCCCCGCCGTGGCGGCATCGTAGAGCCGGAAGGTGAGCGTATACGGCCCCTCCAGCGGCACCCCTTGGCTGTCGACCGCCTGGCCTTGGTAGCGGATGAGTTGCGGGACTTGCGCACTCGCAGGACGGATTGGCAAGAGACTCGTCAGCAGCAGGCTGGCGAGCCACATCCTCCCGCGGAATGTCCACTCTGTCGGCTGTCGCTTCATGGGTCACCTCCTTCACTAAGGATGCGCAATCGGTTGCCGAACGACGTAGATCTCGCTGTCCTTGGTCCGCGCGCCGCCGTAGGCATCCCGGGCGCTGAACGTGAGCGTGTGCAGCCCCAGTTGGCTGAGCGTTGGCGTCCAGGATTGTGTGGCGCTGGTACTCCACGGCCCCAGGGCGACGCCATCGACGAGGAGTTGGTACTCAATCGCATCGCCTTCCGCATCGGTGGCGGTCAGTTGCAGCGACTTGGCGGCTGCCGCGTAGAGCTTGGTGCCATCAGGGGGTGTGGTCGTTTGGATCGTCGGCATCGTCCCGAGGGTCATCGTGTAGGTGCGTTGAGTGACAAGACCTCGGGGGCTGGTGGCGATGAGCGTAAGGGTGTTGGCGCCCAGCGTCAGCGGGACGGACACATCGAACGACTTGCCCGAGCGGTTGGCGGTGACGTTGTTGATCTTGACCGTCGTGAGGCTATCATCCACCGAGCCGGTGAGCGTAACCGGATTGAAGTTGGTCTTCGTGGGCGGTTGGAACGTCACGACCGGCGCGAGATTATCGACCACGATGTTGGTCGTCGCCGAGGTGCTCGTGTTGCCGGCGGCATCCTTGGTGACGACGACGAAGGTGTTGTCGCCTTCCGCCAGCGAAGCGGTATAGCTCCAGGTCGTGGCCGTATCCAAGGCCACGATCTGCGCCCCGTTGATCCATAGCGAGGTGTTGGCGAGCTTGGTGCCGGTCAGGGTATAGCTCGTGGCCGTGGTCACGCCCGGCGTATCCACGACGGTCGGCCGCGCCGGCGGCTGCGTATCGAGATAGACCGTCATGCTCTTGGTGGTCTGATTGCCCGCCGCATCGGCGATGATGGCGGTGATCGTGTTGGGGCCTTCCACGAGCTGGATGCCGTTGGCTTGGAAGGTGGCACTCGTGACCGTGCCGGGAATGCCGTTGACGGTGACGCTGGTCGTGGTCGCATCGGTCACCGTCCCCGCGACGTTGATCGTCCGTGTGCCTGGCGGCAGCGCGCGCAGGCTGGCTTGGTAGCCCATCCACACCGTCTCTCCCATCCCGCTGGCCCAGCCGCCAAACGGCTCCGCAGCCACCGTGACGAGGCTGACCCCGCTACCGCTGACCGAGCCACCCGTGCCGGCGCATGTCTCCTGCCGCACGGTCGTCGTCCCATTGCTCATCTGCGCTCGCAGCCGCCAGGGGAAGAGGAGCAGGAGGCTCAGACCCACACACTTCAGCAGGGCCCCCGCGCGTCGTCGACTCATTGGGGCCCCAGCACGGCTTGATCCGACGGCGAGGTGAAGGTGACCGCGGGCGGGGTGCTGTCTAAGATGATCGTGTCGCTGACCGCCGCGGACCA
>CAZWYX010000087.1:0-2177 GCA_964638485.1 uncultured Planctomycetales bacterium
TTGGGGACGGCGTACGCGTGCCTGCGGCGATTTCCGGGTGTCAGGCTCGTCGTCCTGGAAAAAGAACCACAGCTTGCCGCGCACCAGACCGGACGCAACAGCGGCGTCATCCATTCCGGCATCTACTATCGTCCTGGGTCGCTGAAAGCCAAACTCTGCGTGAACGGCGCTCGGGTCCTCACTGAGTTCTGCGACACCAAGCGCATCCCCTACCAGCGGTGCGGCAAGGTCATTGTGGCGGTCGAGCCCAGCGAGCTGCCAGCGCTTGAGGCGTTGTATGAACGGGGTCTCGCCAACGGAGTTCCCGGACTTTCCCGCATTGATCCACCACGGTTGCGCGAACTGGAACCCAACGTGCGAGGGGTTCAGGCGCTCCATTTGCCGCATGTGGCAATCGTCGATTTCGCCGCCGTGGCGAAGGCGCTGGCGCAGGACATTGAGCGCCTCGGCGGGACCATACTGACCTCCACGCGGCTGACGCACGTCCGCGACAATGTGCGCGGCTGGCGGCTTGGCACGACGCGTGGTGACTACGACGTCCGGTTTCTCATCAACTGCGCAGGGCTGCACGCGGATCGACTGGCGCGGATGGCCGGCGACCGCTTCGCGGTGCGCATCGTGCCGTTTCGCGGGGAGTACTTCACGTTGCCGCCTTCACGATCGTCGCTGGTGAACGGGCTGGTCTATCCGGTTCCTGATCCCTCCATGCCGTTTCTCGGCGTGCATTTCACCAAGACCCTCGAGGGAGGCGTGCATGTGGGACCCAACGCGGTGCTGGCGCTCAAGCGGGAAGGCTACACACGCATGGACATCTCCTGGCGGGATTGCCTTGAGCTCGTCATGAGCCCTGGATTCTGGCGGATGGCACAGCGGCACTGGCGGGCTGGCATGCAGGAACTTGCCCGGTCATGGAGCAAGCGCGCGTTCCTTCGTGCAGCCCAACGGCTCGTGCCGTCCCTGAGAGCCAGCGACCTGCTCCCAAGCCCCTCGGGCGTGCGGGCGCAGGCGGTCGGCGTGGATGGAGCCCTGCTCGATGATTTTGTGCTTCGCGACGGCAACCGTGCGCTGCATGTCTACAACGCGCCCTCGCCGGCAGCGACCGCCGCCTTGACCATCGGCGAGACCATCGCCGAGCATGTGAGCGCACGTCTGCGCTAGCCGTGCCATGCGCACACGCCACAGCCCTGCCAAGGCACGACGAGGACGACGCGCGCTCAGGGGCTGGTTCAGGCGTGGGATCGTGACGGTCCTCCTCGTGAGTGCGGTCGGGGTCGCCCTGTTCTTTCCTCATGCAGGGCAGTTCCTTGTCGTGGAAGATGAGTTTGCGCATGCCACGGTTGCGCTCGTGCTCTCCGGAGACCCTGTTCGTCGATCGTTAGCCGCGAGGGATCTCTATCGGCAGGACCGGATCGACGGGATCCTCGTGATCCCAGAACACGAAGACCCGCTTGAGGAAGAGCTTGTTCGGCTCGGGCTGCTCGCGCCGAATCTTCCGCCATGGTCAGAGCGGGTCCTTGTCGCCTCTGGCGTCCCTCGGTCGAAGATCACCGTTCTCCCTGAGCCCGCAGATGGGACGATCACGGAGGCCTTGCAGGTGCGAGCCTTCCTGAGGGGCCGGTTTCCACCCATGCTCGTGCTCATCACCTCGACATCTGCGTCCCGGCGCGCGCGCTTCGTTTTTCGCCAGATCCTCAAACACGAGCCCGTAACCGTCCTCTGCTCTCCGAATCTCCGCGATGGCTTTCAGCCGCAGCGCTGGTGGCGTCATCCGCGCAACGCCCTGACGGTGGTGACGGAGTACCAGAAGCTTCTCGCCAACGCCCTGACGCTGGCCCTGACGCGACCGGAGGATTCGTTGGGACCATGAGTGCACAGGAGGGACGGCACGCTCCGCGGGTGGTGCGCCATTTCATGGTGCGGTATCGCTCGCCCAACCAGTCCACGTGGGCGAGCTCCCCGCTCAAGGATTTCAGCCGGGACGGGGCGCGACTTGTGTGCGAACAGGCGTTCAAGCCGGGCGAGACCATCGAGCTGGTGCTGGGGCTGCCGATTTTCCTCGAGCCGGTGCGGATCACCGCGCACGTCGTGTGGCGAAAAGCTGTCTTTGCAGGGAGCATGCAGATGAGTGAGCATGGCATTTCCTTCGTCTCGCTGGATCCAACAGTCCAGCAAACAAT
>CAZWYX010000088.1:0-2136 GCA_964638485.1 uncultured Planctomycetales bacterium
TCAGACGTCGGACGCAACGCCGCTCGCTGCCGCTAGACGTGGGACGCTGTACCAGATTCATGACAATTGTTTCATCACATCCGCCATCGCCAGGGCGGTGCGGGCGGCATCCGCCCCGCGATTGCCGTGTCGGCCACCAGAGCGCTCGACGGCTTGCTCGAGGGAATCGGCGGTCACCACGCCAAAGATCGTCGGCACACCCGTCTGCAACGCGACGTCGCTAATGCCGCGCGCGGCTGCGCCAGCGACGTAATCAAAGTGCGGCGTTTCCCCGCGAATGACGACGCCCAGACAGATGATGCTGTGGAACCGACGAGACTGCGCCAGACGCAGTGCCACGACCGGCAGCTCGAACGCCCCAGGCACTTTGACGACGCTGAGATCACGCTCGGCGACGCCTGCCGCGCGCAGTACCTCTAACGCCCCATCGAGGAGTGGCTGGACCAGTGGCTCGTGAAACGTCGCAACGACGAGGGCGACGCGCCTGCCTGCCTGCCGCGCCGTGCGTGATCTCGACGGGTGGGGCGCAGGCAGGCCGCGCTCGCGTGTCGTCGAGCCGGTGATCTCATGCGCCATGCGAGAGCGTGGTGAGGAGGTGGCCGAGTTTGTGTTTCTTGGTGTGGAGGTAGTGGGCGTTTTCCTGACGGGGAGGAATTTCAATCGGCAGCCGCTCGAAGACACTCAGGCCGTAGCCTTCAAGCCCGACGATCTTGCGCGGATTGTTGGTCAGCAGCCGAATCGTCGAGAGTCCCAAGTCCACCAAAATCTGCGCGCCGATCCCGTAGTCGCGCAGGTCCGGCTCGAAGCCCAGTGCTTGATTCGCCTCGACGGTATCCATGCCTTGATCTTGCAGCGCGTAGGCCTTCAGTTTGTTCTCCAGCCCAATCCCGCGACCCTCTTGGCGGATGTAGAGAAAGACCCCGCGCTTCGTCTCACCGATCACCTCGAGCGCCCGCGCCATCTGCGGCCCGCAGTCGCAGCGCAGCGATCCCAACGTGTCGCCCGTCAGACACTCCGAGTGCACGCGCACCAAGACCGGATCGCCCTGGCTCACCTCCCCCAGCACGAGGGCGACGTGCTGCCGTTCGTCAATCGTCGTGCCGTAGAGATGGAGCTGGAACTCGCCGTAGTCGGTGGGCAGTTTCGTCGTCACGATCCGCCGCACCAGTTTGTCAAAGTGCCGCCGGTACTCGATGAGGCTGGCGATGGTGCAAATTTTCAGATGGTGCTGCTGGGCGATGGCGAGCAGATGGGGCGTGCGCGCCATCGTGCCGTCGTCGCTCATGATCTCGCAGATGACCCCCGCCGGAAACACGCCGGCGAGTCGCGCGAGGTCTACCGCCGCCTCCGTGTGGCCAGCGCGACGCAGGACCCCGCCGGCTTTCGCGCGCAGCGGGAAAATGTGGCCGGGCCGAGCGAGGTCTTCCGATTTCGTGGTGGGGTTGATGAGCGTTTGAATGGTATGCGCCCGGTCGTGGGCGGAGATGCCGGTCGTCACACCCTCGCGCGCATCCACCGAGATCGTCCAGTCGGTCTTCATGGGATCCTGGTTGGCGCTCACCATCGCGTGGAGCTGGAGCGCATCCAGGCGGCTCCCCTCCATCGGCACGCAGATGATGCCGCGCCCGTGCTTGCTCATGAAGTTGATGTGCTCCGGGGTGACGAAGCTCGCAGCCATCACTAGGTCGCCCTCGTTTTCCCGGTCGCCGTCATCCACCACGATGACCAAGCGGCCGCGCTGGATGTCCTCGAGCACTTCAGGGATGGGATCAAAGCTCTTCGGGTTCATCGGCACTGCTCCTTCAGAGTCTTTCATTATAGGAAAGAAAGCCCCTCTCGTCAAGCCTCATGGTCTGGCTGATGGCATGATCTAACTCATTGATGACAAAATAGTTAGTGAGGTTCTCCTCACGGACGGCTGTGCTGAAGGTGGTGCTGTGCGCGCCAGGAATTGAAAAAATAGAAAATTATACTTGACAGCAAAGAAATTATCAGATATACTTTTTCATCAAGAGAGTCGTTGCTGTTGAATCACACCCTATTTCCTTAGGAGGCAGCTCGCATGAAACGCACCCTGTTCGTCACCCTGGCCCTTTGTGGTTGGCTCGGAGGCATGGCTCCCGTGGCCGCTGAAGT
>CAZWYX010000089.1:0-2004 GCA_964638485.1 uncultured Planctomycetales bacterium
AGCACCTGGTGTATCACTTCGTGCTGACGTATTCGAACTGGGAGTCGGCGACGATCTGTTTTTCGGAGAGCTTCGAGAGTCTGAGCGAAGGGCTGCAGAACGCGTTGTGGGAGCTGGGCGGCTCCCCGGCGCGGCACCGCACGGACCGGCTGAGTGCGGCGGTGAACAATCTGTCGGATCGCAAGGAGTTCACGGCGCGGTACGAGTCGCTACTGGCTCATTACGGTCTGGAGATGGAGAAGATTAACGCGCGTCAGGCGCACGAGAACGGTGACGTGGAGCAAAGTCACCGGCGGTTCAAGGAGGAGGTGGACCAGGCGTTGCTGCTGCGTGGCAGCCGCGAGTTTGCCAACCGCGAGGAGTACGCGCGATTCCTGCGCGAGTTGATCGAGCAACGCAACGCGGGCCGGCGCGATCGGCTGGCGGAGGAATTCAAGGTGTTGCGTGCGTTGCCGGCTGGGCGTCAGGAGAGTTGCCGGCGGATGCATGCGAGGGTGGACTCCGGCAGCCTGATCCGCGTGAAGCGCAACGTGTACTCGGTGAACAGCCGGCTGATCGGCGAGTGGGTCGAGGTGCGGATCTACGCGGAGCACTTGGAAGTGTGGTACGGCCAGAAGCAAGTGGAGCGGCTGCCGCGGTTGCTGGGCCGGCAGAAACACCACATCAATTACCGGCACATCATCGACTGGCTGGTGCGCAAGCCCGGCGCGTTCGAGAGCTACCGCTACCGCGACGACCTGTTCCCGACCAGCCGGTTCCGCATGGCGTACGATGCCTTCCAGGAATCGATGGCGAGCCGCGCGAGCCAGCAGTACGTGCAGATTCTGCACCTGGCGGCGCGCGAGAGCGAGACGGCGGTGGACGAAGCGTTGCGGGTGTTGCTGGCGCAGGAACGGCCGGTGACGTTCGAGGCGGTGGAGGAGGTGGTGCGGCGTGGCCAGGCGATCGCGCCGGCGACTGAAGTGCATGTCGAAATGACGGACCTGGCCAGTTTCGATGAGCTGTTGATCGAGGAACTTTTCAGGGACATGGAGGTGTGTGATGGCGGACAGAGACGTGAAGGCGACGCTGACGGAGTCCTTGCGGGAGTTGCACTTGCTGGCGTTCCTGGAGCAGTTCGAGCAGTTGGCTCGACGGGCGCAGCAGGAAACGCTGTCGTATGAGCAGTACTTGCTGGAACTGGTGCGGGGAGAATCCGAGCGGCGTCGGACGAACCGGATCGAGCGGTTGCTGGAGCAATCACGGTTGCCGCTGGAGAAGACGCTGGCGAGTTTCGACCTGAAGCGTCTGCCGGCCAAGGCGGCGCGGCAAGTGCGGACGCTGCTGGACGGTGCGTTCCTGGATCGCCGCGAGAATCTGCTGGTATTCGGCAAAAACGGTTCAGGGAAGACGCATCTGTTGTGTGCGGTGGCTCAGGAATTGATCCGCTCGGGCCGCACGGTGTGCTTCCGCACGTGCAGCCTGCTGGTGCAGGAGTTGTTGATCGCCAAGCGGGAGCTGAAGCTGAGCCAAGCGTTGAAGAAGCTGGGGCGCTTCGAGGCTCTGATCATCGACGACATCGGCTACGTGCAGCAAAGCCGGGAGGAGATGGAAGTGCTGTTCACGCTGTTGGCGGAGCGGTACGAGCGCGGCAGCGTGCTCTTGACCAGCAACCTGCCATTCTCGAAGTGGGAGCAGATTTTCAAAGACCCGATGACGACCGCAGCGGCGATCGACCGTCTGGTGCATCACAGCGTGATCCTGGAGCTGAACATCCCCAGCTACCGCTTGGAACAAGCCAAGGCATCGCAACGAAACAAGCCCCCAGCGGATGGAGGATCGGTGGAGGGGCCGACCGGGAATTCTAATTGTCGCTGAAGGGGAGAAATAATTGTCGCCGATCAGTCATAGGAGCCTCCTGAAATCGTCCCAATGGACCTGAAGTGATCGGCTGGAACCCACGCGGGTTCGACGTACAACCATGCGCTATAATCCGCAAAGGCGCAAGTCCGTTTATGCCGGTTG
>CAZWYX010000090.1:0-1975 GCA_964638485.1 uncultured Planctomycetales bacterium
ACGGCTCGATTCGCAAGGCGTACCTGCTTTCGCAGATCGACGGCGCCACCCGTTAGGCTTGGCGCAGGAATAGAACTGCATGAGCGAGTCCGACACCTAACATAACGCTTGGAGCTTGGCGAGACGCGGCACTTGGGTGGCACGTGCCAGAAAGCCTCTAGATACGCGCCATCGTAAGCGCCAGTTCTGGATCCACCGAGCCTAGGGGTGTCGATCGAGTTATGTTAGACTTCTGGACAAGCTCGGAGGTCTAACAGAATGCGCCCCATCGAGTACCAGGTCGACAGCGTCGTGGCCCTGCTGCGACGGGAACGGATCGCCACTATCGAGCAATTGAAGGAGGCGCTCGGCACCTCGGTCGACATGACGGTGTTCCGCAAACTGCGACAGATCCCGTATCACTCGAGCTATTCCCATCGCGGCCGCTACTACGCCCTCGATGAGCTGATCCGCTTCGATCAGCGCGGGCTGTGGAGCTACCGTGAGGTCCGCTTCTCGCGGTGGGGGTCACTGGTCGACACCGCCGAGCGCTTCGTCAGCGACGCCCAACAGGGCCTGTTCGCCTCCGAACTGCGGCAGGTGGTGCAGGTCGAGGTGGAGGAGCCACTTCTGCGGCTGGTGCGTGAAGAGCGCTTGGCGCGCGAGAAGGTGTCGGGGGCGTATCTGTACTGCGCTCGGGAGTCCGCCCGACGCAGAGCGCAGATCGTGGCACGTGAGGCCGGCCCAGCTTCGGACCTGCAGCAACGCCGCGACCTCGCCCTGGATCAGAGCAAGGCAGCCTTGCTGCTGCTTCTCGGCCTACTGGATGAGCGCCAGCGCCGGCTCTTCGCGGGTCTGGAGTCGATGCTGCTCGGCTGGGGTGGAGATCGCCGCATCTCCGAGATCACGGGCCTGGACGTTCATACCGTCGCCAAGGGAAGGCGCGACTTGCTCGAAGGCAAGCTGCTCGCCGAGCGCATCCGGCGTCCTGGCGGTGGCCGCCAGCCGGTGGAAAAAAAACGCCCGCGGTGATCGCCGAGATCGAGAAGCTGATGCGGGACGACGACACCGCCGGCGACCCGATCAGTGGCATCAAGTGGACACGCAAGACGTGCGAGAAGATCAGTCACCAACTGCGTCGGGCCAGGATCTGGGTCAGCGCCAGCACCGTCCGGCGCCTGCTCAAGCAGCTCGCCTTCCATCTTCACGTCAACAGGAAGATGATCTGCAGCACGCGCTCTGCCGATCGCGATCGGCAGTTCAGGCTCATTCGGCGCGTGCGCGCGCGATTCCAACGCCAAGGACTGCCAATCATCAGCGTCGACACCAAGAAGCGCGAGATGATCGGACTGTTCAAGAACCCGGGGACCAAGTGGGCCAGGGCCGCGACTCCCGTCAATGACCACGACTTCCTCAAGGACGCCGTGGGCGTGGCCATCCCCTACGGTGTCTACGACCCCCAGGCCAACCGCGGTCACATCTTCGTCGGCACGTCGCACAACACCCCCGAGTTCGCGGGCGATGTCCTCGCCCGGTGGTGGAGATACGAAGGACGCGACCGCTATCCCGGCGCCGACAGTATCCTCATCCTCGCCGACTCCGGTGGCAGCAACAGCAGCCGGGTCCGAGCCTGGAAGTGCGGCCTCCAGGAAAAGCTCTGCGATGCCTTCGGTCTCAAGGTGAGGGTCGCCCACTACCCTCCCGGCGCCTCCAAGTGGAACCCGATCGAGCACCGGCTCTTCAGCCAGGTCTCGAAGAACTGGGCGGGGCACCCACTCACCAGCTACGAAACCATGCTGAAGTACATCCGCACCACCAAGACCAAGACTGGGCTTGCCGTCAGGGCGACCCTGCTCACCGGGGACTACCCCACCGGCCAGAAGCCCAACCCGGAGCAGATCTCGCAGCTCAACGTCTCGCCCAATCCCACACTGCCCGCGTGG
Organism: uncultured Planctomycetales bacterium; assembly: GCA_964638485.1. Classification (GTDB taxonomy): domain Bacteria; phylum Omnitrophota; class Gorgyraeia; order Aquiviventales; family CAZWYX01; genus CAZWYX01. The sequence goes on from CAZWYX010000090.1 coordinate 1,923, forward strand.
AACTACACCCTCGCTCCCGCCCGAGAAATGTAGACTTGTTGTTGCGCCCCTAC
>CAZWYX010000091.1:0-1937 GCA_964638485.1 uncultured Planctomycetales bacterium
ACCTGTGGAGAGCGCCAGGCTCCCGGGACCCCTCGCGCTCCGCGGGAGTTTTTACTTGCGAAGCGGTTGACGCTGTGCTACGCTGACTCCCAGCCGAGAGGAGGCGCGTGCTCTCGGTATTATTGTGTCTGACGATGGATGAACGTCGCGCCCTCATTGCGTTAACACTGGTGCCCGCCCTCGTGCCGCACGTCGTCAAGCGGTTGTTGGAGGCGTGCGGCTCGGCAGTGGAGATCTGGCGAGCTGCTGACACACGCCTGCGAGCGATTCCTGGCATGTCACCCGCAGCGCTCACTGCGCTCCTCGCAGCCCGTCCACACATCGCCGTTCTCGTCGAGGAAACCCTCACGTACGCCCGTCAGCAAGCGATCGCGATCATCACGCTCCAGGACGCCGCGTACCCCTCGCGCCTGAAAACGATCCACGATCCGCCGCCGGCCCTCTATGTGCGCGGGACCCTGGTGCCTGAAGATGATCTGGCGCTGGCCATCGTCGGCGCGCGTGAGGCCACCCCGTATGGCGTGGAGGTGGCCGAACGGTTCGCCGCGGACCTCGCCGCAGCAGGTGTCACCGTCGTCTCAGGCCTCGCGCGGGGGATTGATACCGCTGCGCATCGGGGAGCGCTGCGTGTCGGCGGACGCACGATCGCGGTGGTCGGCAGCGGCTTGGCGCACCGGTACCCTCGCGACCATGCCAGATGCGCCGAGGAGATCGCGCAGGCAGGAGCGGTGATCTCGGAGTTCCCGCTGTCCGCTCCACCGCGGCCAGCGCATTTTCCGCAGCGCAACCGGCTCATCAGCGGCCTCAGTCTTGGCGTCCTCATCGTGGAAGCCGGCGCGCGGAGTGGCGCGCTCATCACCGCCAGTTGCGCGGCAGAGCAAGGGCGCGAGGTCTTCGCGGTTCCCGGCAAGATTACCTCAGCACTCTCAGAGGGTACGCACGCCCTCTTGAAGGACGGCGCGCGGCTGGTGACCGGCGTGGGGGACATCTGTGAGGAACTGCACCTAAGTTTTGCGCCGGTGCGTGGCGTGACGTTGCCCACGCGGGCAGCACTCGCGGCGGATGCGCAGCGGGTGCTCGCGCTCCTCTCGGATGAGCCGCTGCACGTGGATGCCATCGCCGCGGCCAGCGGATTTGCGCCAGGGGCGCTCGCTTCCTTAGTACTCCAGCTCGAGCTGCAATCTCTCGTGCGCCAGTGGCCTGGCCAGCGCTATACCAAAAGCCAGGGGTCAGACCCCTAGCTTACAACACTTGATCAACACGGAGGTTACGAACCATGCCTCGCCGTCAACGCTCGACCGTCACCGGATACCCCTATCACATCATCATTCGTGGCAACAATCGGATACCCATGTTTCGCCGGGATGCCGATCGTTTGCGATTCCTGACCTCCCTTGAAGCGTACAGTCGAGCGACAGGAGTGCAAGTCCATACCTATTGCTTCATGACGAATCATGTGCATGCCCTGATGACGTCCATGACGCCGACGGGTCTCTCAGTGTGCCTACAAGGCATTGGGCGTCGCTACGTCCGCTATTTCAATGATCGCTATGAGCGCACCGGCGCGCTCTGGGAGGGGCGGTTCCGCAGTTTCTTGATCGCTGGTGATGCGTACCTGTTGATGTGTGGTCGCTACATCGAACTCAATCCGGTGCGGGCGGGCTTGGTCCAGGGGCCGGGCGAGTGGACGTGGAGTGGGTATCGTACGCGGGCCGATGGGGTACCGGACTCGCTCCTCCAACCTGATCCAGGGTATCTGAGTTGTGGCGATGATGAGTCGGAGCGGCAACGGCGCTATCGGGCATGGGTTGCGCAGGGGATTCCAATGCAGGAGCTCACCGCTATCCGCAGGTGTGTGCAACAAAGCAGTCGCTTTGGTATGACATTAAATGACCAGTCATAACTCCTGATGTAAACAGCAATAAAAAGAAGGGGGT
>CAZWYX010000092.1:0-1926 GCA_964638485.1 uncultured Planctomycetales bacterium
GGTCGCTGGTCAAGCCGCGCCAAGAGCTCCTGTGGCGTCGCGACCGCCACCCCCACTTTTCCGACGACAATCCCGGCTGCGTGATTCGCCAGCCGGGCTGCCTCCGGCATGGAGGCGCCACCAGCGAGCGCAAGGGTGAAGATGCCAATCACGGTGTCACCGGCTCCTGCGACGTCGAAGACCTCCTGTGCCACAGTGGGAATCCGCGTGCAGTGTCCGCTTCGTTCACACAGGCACATCCCATCCTCACCCAACGTGATCAAGACCGCCTCGCAACGCAGGCGTGTCAGCAGCTCATGGCCCGCGTGCACGACGGCTTGTTCAGTCTCAAGCTCACGCCGCACGGCCTCGCCCGCCTCAGCGCGGTTTGGGGTGATCGCCGTTACCTGGTGATACAGGTCGAAGTGCTCCTCCTTGGGATCCACCGTAATGAGTTTCTTGCGCGACCGCGCCAGCGGAACCACCTCTTCGAGGAGCGCGCGCGTAATCACGCCCTTGCCATAATCTTCGATGACGACCGCATCAACCGCGTCGAGTTGCTTGCGCACGTGGGCGACCAGGCGGCTGATGACCGATGGATCCGGAGGAGACTTGCGTTCGCGATCCACACGGACGACCTGCTGGTGATGGGCGATCACGCGCGTTTTCACCGTGGTCGGTCCGGATGGCTCACGCAACACCCCCTCAGTCCCGATCTTGCGCTTCGTCAGCTCCTCCAACAGCACCGTGCCCCAGCGATCGGTCCCCACCACCCCGACGAGCTCCACCTGACCGCCGAGCGCGCGGATGTTGTTCGCCACGTTTGCCGCCCCGCCCGGCATCACCGACTCGGATTGGACCCAGACGACCGGCACCGGCGCCTCCGGGCTGATGCGACTGACCCTGCCCCACACAAACTCATCCAGCATCAGGTCGCCGACGACCAGGACCTTGGCCTTCGGAAAGGCTGCGAGGAGCTCCTGAACCCGTTTCAGCGTAAGTGTCGAATCCTGGCGACTCATTGAGGTCTCGGGAAACGGCTCGTTACAACTCTTCGATGATCGCCTGAACCAAGAGGGGGATCAGCAGTTCATGGTGTCCGGTGATATGGACGGCGGTGCCGCCAAGCAAGGTGGGACGTTTGAGCACGTTCTCTGTCGGGCGGTAATGGCGAACCATGTCAAAGTCAAACGCCGTGAAGTCCTTCACCGGATGTCCGAGATTCCTGGCAATGGAGACCGCCTTCAGGAAGACCTCTGGCAGGACGACTGCCGAGCCGAAATTGCCGACGACGCCTCCCCCGCCCAGTTTCGCCACGACGCCCACTAGCCGGCGGAAATCCGCAAGCGATGTCTGGCCAATCGCCGCGCCGTCCGCCCGGGCGGTCTGGTGGATGATGTCCGTCCCGATGGCGACATGCACCGTCGCGGGCACGTGAAGTTCCCCGCAGGTCGCCAGCAGGCTCAAGCGTCGAAAGGGCAGGCGGCTTTTTCGGATCATCATCCCGACCGCCTGACCCAACCCCACCCCACGCTTGGCACCATCGCGGATTGCGCGATTGATGAGGCGGTTCGTCTCCTCAGCCATCCCGAACGAGCCATCCGCAAGCGCGGCAGCCACATCCTCAGAGGTTGAGCCCATGTACGCCAACTCAAAATCATGGATCACCCCTGCCCCGTTCAGCGCCAGGGCCGTGATGACGTTCCGGCGCAGCAGCGTGATGAGCAGTGGGTTGAGGCCCACTTTAATCACATGGGCTCCCAGCATCCACAAGACCGGCTTTCTCTGCCGGTGCGCCTGCACGGTCGCCTGCACGACTGTGCGGAAGTCCTTGGCAGCCAGAATCTCAGGCAGAGACTCGTAAAAATCGCGAAAGGAGATCCCTTTGCGGCAGATCTGCGCGAACGCCTCGTGGCTGACCTTGCTGCGGCGCGAGGCGAGGGGATA
>CAZWYX010000093.1:0-1925 GCA_964638485.1 uncultured Planctomycetales bacterium
TCAGCTTGCGCGAGGTCGGGCGCACGTCCACCATCAGGTTCCCGTAGACTTTGCCTAGCCGGACCATCGTGGCGACGGTAAGCATGTTCAGGATCAGCTTGGTGGCGGTGCCGCCTTTGAGGCGTGTTGAGCCGGCGATGAGCTCAGGACCCACCTGTAGGGCGATGAGCACGTCAGCCTTCGCGCGTACGCGAGCCGTGTAGTGGCACGTCACCAAAATCGTTGAGGCGCCTTTGGCGTGCGCAGCCCGAAGACCTGCTTCGACGAATGGCGTGATCCCACTGGCGGCGACGCCCACAACCACGTCGTCAGGTCGAACACGGCGTAGAACCTCCCGGCGCGCCTGACGTCGGTCATCCTCAGCGCCTTCGCGCGAGCGAAACACCGCCCGGCGCCCCCCGGCGATGATCGCTTGGACCATACCAGATGGGGTGTTAAACGTGGGTGGACACTCCGCGGCCTCGATGACGCCAAGTCGTCCGCTTGTGCCTGCGCCGAGAAAGAACAACCGTCCCCCGCGGCGCACGGCTTCGACGATGAGTGAGACGGCGCGAGCGGTGTGGGGGATGACTCGTGTGACTGCGCGAGGCACCCGGGCATCCTCGCGGTTCATGAGGCGCAGGATGTTGGCGACGGAGAGGCGATCCAGGAACCGGCTGCGAGGGTTGGGCTGCTCGGTCGGGAGTCGTGCGTAGTTGATTGACGGGGACATCTGGCCTGTGGCAGCATACCATGGGCTTGGCTGCTGGCGCAACCCGCCCCGTGAGATAGCCCCGTGAGATGGTGGCTTCGCCTATCTCACGGGGCACGTGCCACCGGAAGAAGGGCCAGTAACGCCGAGATGATCCGAGATCTTGACGCGCTCATCGGCGCTCGCCTTGTCGTCGGGATTCCTGGCACCATCGCGACCGATGAGGTCATCGAGCATCTCAAGCACATTCGCGCGGGTGGGTTGATTCCATTCGCGAGGAATCTCCAATCCCCTGAGCAGTTCCGGAGGTTGCTGTCGCAACTGCATGATGCGCTTGGCCGTCAGGTGCTGGTCATGGTGGACCATGAGGGCGGCAGGGTTGTCCGGTTCTCCTCTGGCGTCACACAGTTTCCTGATGCGTTGACGGTTGGAACCACCAAGGAGCCTGGCGAGGTGAGACAACAGGGTGAGATCGAGGCGAAGGAGCTGAAGGCGCTGGGCGTGGCGGTGAACCTGGCGCCGTGCGTGGACGTGCTGGTCGAGGGGGCGGATCCGGTGATTGGGACGCGCTCGTATGGCCGTGATCCACAGCGCGTCGCCTCCCTTGGCGCGGCGAGGATCCAAGGGATGCAGCGACAGGGACTCGCCGCCTGCGCGAAGCATTTCCCCGGCATTGGAGCCGTCCCCAAGGATCCGCATACCTCGTTGCCGACGGTTCAGCTCGATTGGTCCGCCATGCGCCACGTCCACCTGGTGCCATTCGTTGAAGCGATTCGAGTTGGCGTGGCGACTCTCATGTCCTCGCATGTCTGCTACCCCAAGCTTGAGCCGTCGTCTCACACCCCTGCGACATTTTCGGTGCGCCTGATGCGGGACCTGCTGCGAGGGGAACTGGGTTTTGAGGGCGTGGTACTCAGCGATGATCTTGAGATGGGCGCCTTGCGTGAGGTGTGTTCCGTGGGTGAGGCGGCGGTGCGGGCGGTTGAAGCAGGCCACGACGCGCTGCTCGTTTGCTCGGATCTTGCGGCGCAGCGTGAGGTGTTCGAAGCCCTACGGGTGGCCTACTACGATGGGCGCCTTCCCGTTGAGGAGCTGGAGCGCAGCGTCGAGCGGATTCGCCGCTTGGCGGAAAAGTTTAGCCACACTAAATCTCCTTGATGGGGCGAGGTCGGATATGGTAAGCTTCTTTAACGGAAGCCGATAAAGGCACACCTCCGCCACCCTGCGTGGCGGA
>CAZWYX010000094.1:0-1916 GCA_964638485.1 uncultured Planctomycetales bacterium
CACCACGAGGGCGGAGGGGTTGCCGCCGAAGCCGGGGGCAGACCTCAGACCTCGAACATCAGTGATGGCGCTCATGGCTGCTGGCGATCCACGTAGGTCGTCACCGCGCGCACGTACTCCTGATAGAGCGCGGGCAACAGGGTGATCGTCTCGTAGGCTAGGGCATCATCCACTGCCTCGTATTCGTGCGCTAAGCGGTTGCGAAAGCCCGCGGTGGGAGCCAGTCTCCCCGCCAGGGGCGGATCGCACACACCCAGCTTCGCCAGCACCAGAAAGGACGTGTAGTAGTCATCGGGCGGTGGCTGCCTCGCCGCTAAGACCAGCTCGCCGTTGATGTCAATCGCGGCCTCGATGATTAGCTCCGCCAAACGCTCCGCTGCATGTCGGCGCAGGGAATCGCTCTGATACTGGCTCACCGTCAGACCCCTGAGCACTGTGGCCACCTCGCCGAGGTACCCACTGAGCAGTTTCAGTTTGTTGTAGATACGCTCGCTGGCCTCACCCACGCGCCCACTCCTCGAGGCAACCGTGGACGAAACGAGCATCCCACGCGCGGACGCGCTGGGCCTCCTCATGCCGTTTCCAGGCATACAACTGAAATCGCCGAAACGCTCCCGCCTCACGTTCGTACAGCACGCACCCCGTGCGCGCAATGCTCCACTGCAGCAGCGGCGCGGCCGTGTTGGCGACGACCACATCCACGTCGCTACGGCCCAACAGCGGCATGAGCGCATTGGTCAGGGCGATGGCTTGCGCGGCGCCGTGGTCGGTGATCGCGCGTAACCACACCGAGAGATCCATATCACTGCTCGACGTCTCGCGGCCGATGGCGCTGGACCCAAACTGCGCGATCCACATCACGCCGTTGGTTTCGCAGAGCTCGTGCCATCGTTGGCTATCCGGCCACTGGCTCATGTGTACTTCCTCACCACGAGGGCGGAGTGGTTGTCGCCGGTGGCGCCTCGCAGTGATGCGCGGGATGCAGAGAAGCAGAGAGGTAGCGTTGCAGCGAATGCCGTCACGACGGGCTCCCGAGCTGCTGCTGCACGGTGGTCAGGATCTGCTCGGCTAGACGAATGGCCTCCTCAGCTTGGGTTTGCGTGTAAGTCTCAAAAGGAATCGCGGGATCGGCAATCGCATCGGGATAACGCGTCGGAATGTAGTACTGATCCAAGACGTTGCCCAGCGCGATCAGCGCGCGGAAGGTCGCATCGTGCTGTTGGGCTTGTTCGGCGAGCTTGGCCACCGAATGCTCTGGCAAACTCCGCGCGCCCTGCCCATAGAGATAGGCCTTCAGGGCCTTCTGAGCCGTTTGCTCAGCCATAAAACAGGCATCGGAGTAATCGCCCTCCCGGACATGGCGTTGGGCCACACGGCCATCATGCTGGGCCTGTTTGAACCAGCGCCTCGCCAGCTTATGCGGATCTCTCATAGACGACTTTCCCCTCTGCGAGCACGCGCTCGATGAACGGATTCTCCTCCTCACGCATGTGGGAGAATTCCTCTGGCGTATAGACGAGAATGTCCACGCCGCCGGCCACGGTGCAACGCTTCACCACGTCCACGAGCCGCTCGACAAATGGCATCGTCGTCTCTTTAATCACCACAAAATCGAGGTCGCTGTGCTCATCAGCATCGCCGCGCGCCGCTGACCCAAACAGGATCACTTGTTGCGGCTGGTAGCGTTTCAGATCGTTGACGGCTTGCTGCACCTTGGCATTGAGGACATCCGGCGCGAGTTTCATGTGACGTCGTTGTACTTGCTCACAATCAAGGCGGAATTTTTCCCGCCGAAGCCGAAGGAATTCTTGAGGGCGGTACGAATGCGCGCGGGACGCGCGGTGTTGGGCACGTAGTCCAGGTCGCAGTCAGGATCAGGCGCGTCGTAGTTAATCGTCGGTGGGATCATCTGGTGC
>CAZWYX010000095.1:0-1858 GCA_964638485.1 uncultured Planctomycetales bacterium
TATTTCGGCGGCGTAGCCGCGGCGGTGGTTCCTGACCAACTCCGCTCGGCCGTTTCCTCGCCTTGTCGGTACGAGCCCGAAGTGAGCCGCGCGTTTGCGGAATGGGCCGCGCACTACGGCACGACGATTTTGCCGGCGCGGCCGGCGCGTCCTCGTGACAAAGCGAAAGTCGAAGTCGCTGTGCAAATCGCCGAGCGGTGGATTGTTGCGCGGCTTCGGCATGAGCAGCATTTCTCACTCGATTCGCTCAACGCTCGCATCGCCGAGCTGCTCGAAGAACTCAACGCCAAGACCATGCGCGTATATGGATGCAGTCGAAGACAGCTCTTTGAGCGCTTGGACCAGATAGCCCTGCGCTCGTTACCCACCGAGCGTTTTACCTACGGCGACTGGAAGACGGCACGCGTGAACATCGACTATCACGTGGAAGTCGACCACCACTACTACTCGGTCCATCACCGTTTCTGTGGTGAGCAAGTGGATTGCCGCAGCACCGCGACCACCATCGAGATCTTCCACAAGCATGAGCGCGTCGCTTCTCATGCACGTTCCTACGAGAGAGGTCGGCACAGCACCGTCGCCGACCACATGCCGCTCGCTCATCAACGACACCTGCAGTGGTCGCCGTCTCGCCTCCTCCATTGGGCTTCTACGATCGGCGAGCAAACCGAAGCGCTGGTGCGCGCCATCCTTTGCGATCGTCCCCATCCCGAGCAGGGGTATCGCTCGTGTTTGGGCATTCTGCGTTTAGCCCGTCGCTACGGTGAGCTGCGCCTGGAAGCTGCTTGTGCGCGCGCCATCGTCGTCCGCGCTCGCTCCTATCGCCATGTCGACTCCATTTTGAAAAACGGCCTGGACCGGTTGCCGCTCTCCGATTCCGCCCCCTCGGACTCGGCCACGACCCAGACCCACGACAACATCCGGGGACGGACCTATTACAACTGAAGGAGAACCGATGCTCAGTGAACCCACTCTCGAAAAACTCAGAGCGTTGCGCTTGGAATCGATGGCGCGTGCATGGACCGAGCAACAGAAAAATACCGACGTCGCGCGCCTGGATTTCGACGAGCGTTTCGCCTTGCTCGTCGAGGCCGAAATCCTCGACCGGGAAAATCGACGCCTGACCCGTCTGCTCAAAGACGCCAAACTCAAACTCGGCAGCGCTTGCGTCGAAGACATCGACTACGCCGCGAAACGCCAACTCGACAAAACCGTCGTCCGCCAACTCGCCACCTGCCGTTTTGTCCAAGAGCATCACAACGTCGTCATTACCGGAGCCACGGGCACCGGCAAAACCTATCTCGCCTGTGCGCTCGCCCAGACTGCTTGTCGCAGAGGTTTCTCGGCTCTGTATCGTCGTGCCTCTCGGCTCTTCGATGAGCTCACGCTCGCGCGCGCCGATGGCTCCTATCCCAGGCTCCTCTCGCGCTTCGCACGCACCGACGTCCTCATTATCGACGATTGGGCCCTTACGCCCGTGCGCCCGGAGGACCGAAGAGATTTGAACGAAATCCTCGACGACCGTCACGGCTCTCGCTCTACCATCGTCACCAGTCAACTCCCGGTCGATAACTGGCACGACTATCTCGGCGACCCCATGGTCGCCGATGCCATATTGGATCGTCTACTTCACAACGCACATCGACTTGCGCTAAAGGGTCCTTCGCGCAGAAAGGAGGAACGCACCGAAAACTAGCCGGACGCCCAGCGTCGCTTCGCTCCGATCGGATGAGCGATCACGATGCAGCGATCCAGGTGATCACGCATTAGCGATCTACGTGATCACGATGAGCGGAATGCGCAGAGTCAGCCAATGGTGCAGGATCCATCTGCACCAGAGAGTCGCCGACCAGCACCG
>CAZWYX010000096.1:0-1809 GCA_964638485.1 uncultured Planctomycetales bacterium
AGGAATGGCTGAAGAGCTGTCAACAAGGAAGCGACCTTCTGCTGCAAGTCTACCCCTTCATCCGTCGTCTCGGCATCGACCTTGAACACCATGTCGCAGACGCTGCGGTACAGCGGCTCGCGCTGCCGCCACAGTGCAGACATTTCGGCTTCCAGGCTTGTCTCACCCGTCAGAGGGGGACGGGCGTAGCTTCGTTGCAGGCGTCGCGCGAGGAGGGCCGGCTCGGCCGCCAGCAGGACGACCACCCCCGTAGGCCCGAGTACGTTGGCATTGCGCGCATAGGTGAGCGCGCCACCGCCGGTGCTGATTACGGCATGGCGCTGCCGTGCCATCTCGCAAATCACCTGGTGTTCAACCTCTCGGAACGCCTCCCAGCCCTGCCGCGTGACGTACCGCTGGATCGGCTCACCCACCTGCTCCTCGATCAGCGCATCGGTATCGAAGAATGGCCGTCGCAGTTGCCTGGCGAGCAGTCGTCCGAGGCTTGTTTTTCCCGTGCCACGCAATCCGATCAGGATGATATTCATGACACATTCGGGGTCGCTGGATGCAATCCGTGCAGTTGCTGGAAAAAGAGAGGATAACTTTTCGAGACACACTCGGGCGCCTCGATGCTGATCCCTGGAACGCGTGTCCCGAGAATGGCAAAACTCATGGCCATCCGGTGGTCGGCATAGGTCTCGATGGTTGCACCGTGCGGTCGCCCGCCCCGAATCCGAAGACCATCAGGCAATTCCGAGGCATCGATGCCCACCCGGCGTAGTTCGGTGACAAGCGCGGCCAGGCGGTCGCTTTCCTTGATCCGCAGATTCCCCACATTGACGATGCGCGTCTCCCCCTCCGCCAGTGCCGCGACCACGGCAAGCGTCATCACACCGTCAGGTAAGCTATTCATATCGACGGTTCCCGGACTCCGCAGGACGGCAGGACCCTGCACGGCGATGCCGCCGTTCATCCCTACCTGGCAGCCCATCTGCTCGAAGATGCGCACCAACGCGATATCTCCCTGATGGGAATCCGCGGGGACATTGGCCACACGGATCTGACTGCCGCTTACGGCGGCCAGCGCCCACCAATAGCCAGCCGATGTGGCATCCCCCTCGACGGCATACATTCCCCCCTGGTAACGCTGGGGGGTGATGCGAAAGCGCCGATGGCCATCTCGATCAACCGAGACGCCGAACGCCGCCATCACATCCAGCGTGAGGTCGATATAGGGCTGGGAGACCAGTTCGCCCACGACCTCGAGCGTCACAGGCTGCTCTGCATAGGGAGCAGCCATCAACAGTGCGGAGAGGTATTGGCTGCTGCGGCTGGCCCGCACCGGGACGTGTCCTCCCCTGAGCACGCCCGATCGCACGGTCACCGGTGGGCAGCCATTGGTGGCCTCGATCTCCGCCCCCAGGGCCGTCAGGGCCTCCACGAGATCGGAGAGAGGGCGCGTCTGCATGCGCGCATCTCCCGTAATCGTCTGCGTTCCCGGCGCGAGCGCACAGAGCGCGGTGAGAAAGCGCACCGTCGTGCCCGCATTGCCGCAGTAGCATGACGCGTCCACCCGTTGGAACGCGCCGCCGGTTCCTGCCACGTCGATCGCGTGGTCCGAGACCTGCGCCGACGCGCCGAGCGTGCACAGGTGCTCCAGCATATAGCGGGTGTCATCGCTGTGCAGGACATTGGTCAAATGGCTGCTGCCCTCTGCCAGGCTCGCCACGACCAGCGCACGGTTCGTCAGCGATTTAGAGCCGGGAACTGCCACTTCGGCTCTGATAGGCTCCGTGATTGGGACAATCGCCACCATGGGCTTTCCAC
>CAZWYX010000097.1:0-1026 GCA_964638485.1 uncultured Planctomycetales bacterium
AGCGCAGGCACGGCGGCTCCTGGATCCTCGACGATGGACCAAACCCATGCGGTTGCGGTTACCGTGACCCCAGCCATTCCAGAATTCTCGGTCCAGGAGGTGTCCTCGCAGGCGCTCTACCTTGAGGAGGCCTGGCATTCGCGGCGCGGACGGGCCATTCGTGAGATGGTCTTTGGTGGGAACGACGGCCTCGTGACGACGTTAGGATTCCTGATGGGTATCTACGGCGCGCTGGCGGAGCGGCGCATCATTCTCATCGCTGGCCTCGCTGAGGCGGTGGCCGGAGCGCTCTCGATGGCGGTGGGTGCGTACCTCTCCACGAAAGCCGCGCGTGAGTTTTACGAGCGCGAGATGCAGCGCGAGCTACGCGAGATGCGGGAACAACCCGAGGTGGAGCGCGAGGAGGTGCGACGCATCTACCGCGCGAAAGGATTCGAGGGCACGGCGTTGGAGACGGTGGTGGACCGCATCACGGCCAATCCGCGCGTGTGGTTACAGTGCATGATGACCGAAGAGTTAGGCCTCATTGCTGAGCCTGCCGCGGCCCCCGCGGGAGCAGCCCTCGTGATGGGCATCGCCTTCATGATCGGTGCGGCGATTCCGCTCGTGCCGTATGCGGTGCTCACCGGTCCCTCCGCCCTCATCGGTTCGATCGGCTGTTCGGTCATCGCCCTGTTTGCGCTAGGGGCGAGCAAAACCTCACTCACGAAAACCACGTGGTGGAGTGGCGGATTGGAAGTGCTCCTGCTTGGCCTGTTGGCGTGCCTCATTGGATATGGCGTCGGCCGATCGGTTGGCGCCCTGCACTGACGGCGCCCGTAGCTCACTCGGATAGAGCGCTTGGCTTCGAACCAAGAGGCAGCAGGTTCGAATCCTGCCGGGCGCGCCATGTCATCGTGTGTTACAATAGCGCCGTTAGCTCAATTGGCAGAGCAGGGGACTCTTAATCCCAAGGTTGCAGGTTCGAAGCCTGCACGGCGCAGTTTGGTTTGAGACAGGTGTGAAGGGGCACGTGGCGGACTGAGG
>CAZWYX010000097.1:1126-1796 GCA_964638485.1 uncultured Planctomycetales bacterium
GCGGATGGCGGAACTGGCAGACAGCGTCCCGACGCGGGCGAGTGGCGGAATTGGCCGACGGCGCCCCGACAATTCGCACATATTGGAGATTGGACGGGGCGGATGGCGGAACTGGCAGACAGCGTCCCGACGCGGGCGAGTGGCGGAATTGGCAGACGCGCAGGCCTTAGGAGCCTGTCCCGCAAGGGGTGGAGGTTCAACTCCTCTCTCGCCCAGGTTTCGTGTTGAGTTGCCCGTGTCGGGATGGGGCAACCCGTGGAGGTTCAACTCCTCTTCCGCCCATTCTACATTATTGGAGTGGCGAATTGTCGGGGTCCCGCAAGGGGTGGAGGTTCAACTCCTCTCTCGCCCAGTGCACTGTGCAATTGAGCTCGTGCACCGTCACCAGTTCGGGGAGCGAGTGGCCTGAGATCCGTGTAGCAACGAGCGACGCGGGAGTAGCTCAGTTGGTAGAGCACAACCTTGCCAAGGTTGGGGTCGCGGGTTCGAGACCCGTCTCCCGCTCTTTTTTGGATGGCATGCGGCACCGGGTCTCGAAGGGAGCGCCGAAGACAGACGGAGCCGCGACCAAGCGGGAGCGGCGACCTCAACCGGCGCGAGTGGCCGACCTGGAGCGACCCCGACGGGTCCTGTCGGCCGGTATCCCCGCCTGCGGTGCTCGGTCGGGACT
>CAZWYX010000098.1:0-1776 GCA_964638485.1 uncultured Planctomycetales bacterium
GGCGCGAAGATCGACGCGGCGTACCTGCTCATGCGCAACGATTGCGTGGAGGCGAGCCGTATCTACGAGGAGGGCGGCACCCTGGATGTCGAGACGCGGCTGCGCTACAAGCGCAACGCCGCGCAGGCGGTGAAGCTCGCCGTGGAATCCGTGGACTCGCTGCACGAGATGGCCGGCGGCACGGGCATCTACGATAGCTACCCCCTGCAACGCGTGTTCCGCGACATGCGCGCCGCCGCCGGTCACTTCAGCTTCAGCGTGGATGCGCAACTGCCGCCGTGGGGGCTGGTTGCGCTGGGCGGGGAATTCCACAGCCCCACGCTCTAACCACGGTGACTAGAGCGCATCTCAAAAACTTCAAAAACGCAAGCAACCGCCGATGAACGCCGATCACTGCTGTCCAAATTAGCCAGAGGCACCGTTAGGCGCCCTTGATTTGTCATAGGGAATTGGACGGGATGGTGCGTTTAGCATATCGAGCCCCCCACGTTGCTGTCCAAGTTAGGCGGCCTGCGCAAAGGGCAGCAACGCCTGCGCCGGTGCCAGCGGTGCCGCAGGCGGATCACCGAAGGGTTTATCGAGCCACGCCCACAGATCACGATGGGTGAACAGATTCATGCGCAGCAGCGCCACGAGGTTGGACAACGACCAGCCAAAGCGCGAGCGCAATTGCAGGAAGCGCAGCATCAGCATCGCGATCAGGGCCGAGAACACCTGGATGCGCACCGCGTTGGGCGAGGTGCCCACGAAGCTCTTGATCTTCAGGTTCTGCTTGATGGCCTTGAAGAAGAGCTCGATCTGCCAGCGCTCCTTATAGACTCGGGCAAGAGTGGCGGCGGAGAGCTTGAGCTGATTGGTCAGGAACACCAGCACTTCGCCGGTATCCGGACGGACATACTCGATGCGGCGCAAATCGTAGGGACAGTCGCGCCGCGCCTCGTAGTAGTGGTCGAAGCGGATGATCTCGTCCTTGATGACGCCGGCAGCGCTGATCGCGCGCCGCTCGATGAGGGTGTAGGCGCTCGGGCGCTTCATGCGGGTGACGAAGTAGACGCCCTGGGCACACCAGCGCCCAAACAGCAGATAGTCGTTATAGCCTCGATCCATCACGATAATAGTGCCCGGGTCGAACTTCAGCTCATGGGCGACCTTCACCTCATGGCGCCGCCCGTCGGTGAGCACCATGAAGGCGGGGAGATAGCCCTCGTGATCGAGCACCAGATGCAGCTTCACCGCCCCCTTGGTGCGCCGAAACCGCGCCCAGTCATAGAGCTCAAGGCTCAAGTCGATCACGCTCGCATCCAGGCTCTTGAGCTTGTTCTTGAAGCGAAACTTGCGCTTGCCCCACTGCAGCTGCCCGGCCAGGCGCTCGTGCAAGCCGTGAAACACCGCCTCAAAGAGCTGCCACGGCCGATGCGCGTTGGCGTAGGACAGTGTGGAGCGGCGCACCGGCTCCACCCCCAGGTGCGTGAGCTTGCCCTCGCAACTCGCGAGCCCCTGGCAGATCTCGCGCAGAGTGCTCGCCCGCCCCAGTTGGCAGAAGAGCATCGCCACCAAGTGGTCCCACGACCCAAACCCCCGCGCATGCCGCTCGGCGCGGGTCTGTTTGACCATCTGGGCGAACTCGGTGCGCGGAATCAACTTGAGCATCTGGCTAAACAAACTGCACAATGCATTCACGCCGGGCCTCCTTCCTGTGTGGTTGAACGTTGGGCAAAGCATTCATACCACACCTCAAGGACGGCCCGGCTGCTTACCTAATTTGGACAAGAGTGA
>CAZWYX010000099.1:0-1762 GCA_964638485.1 uncultured Planctomycetales bacterium
TGTTCACGGTCTTCATGCCGCCACCCGAGTGGTGCAGTTGGCTCGTTCGAACTCAAGATCTGTCGCAAAATCGCGGACAGTTACCGCGGGACGATCAAATTTCAAAGACAGCGAAGATGCTTGCGTTGGTGTGCGGAGCCTGTAGGGGAGGCGGATGAGCGACTCCCTTCCATTGTTTGATACATCTGCGGTGGCCTCGACAGTGCCGCTCGGTCAGGAGGCAGGCAAGGGAGCCCCTCGAGTGCTGGAGCCGCAGAGGCTTCAAGGAGAGATGCGCTTCGAGATTCCGGACGACTTGGTTTCGGCGACACATCCCGCGAGGTTGCTGTGGAACCTGACAGGAACAATGCCCTTGGCCGCGTTCAGCGCGGAGTGCGCGTCCGTCGAGGGGAAAGCCGGGCGTGGAATAATCAGCCCCCGGATGCTGCTGACGCTGTGGCTGTATGCAGTCACACAGGCGGTCGGCAGTGCGCGAGAGATTGAGCGGCTGACCAAGCGTGACGCTGCCTATCGATGGGTGGTCGGCGACCTTGATGTGAGCCATCACACGCTGTCGAGATTTCGTGTGAGCCACGGGGAAGCCCTCAATACTCTCATGACAGACATCTTGGCTGCCCTGCTGGAGAAGGGGTTGCTCTCGCTGGACGTGGTGGGGCAGGACGGCACCCGGATTCGCGCGGCCGCCAGCCCCCCGTCCTTCCGGACGTACGGCTCGCTGCTGGAATGCCGACAACAGGCGGCCCTGCACCTCAAGGCGGTGCTCGCCGCAGCCGACGACCCTGAGTACACGCGGGCGCAACATACGGCGCGTGCCGCGGCAGCTCGGGATTATCAGGAGCGGGTCGAAGCAGCTATCACCACGGTGACCGAGCTGCAGAAGCAGCGCTCGCCCAAAGACGACCCTGCTCGGGCGTCGACGACAGACGCCGAGGCTCGGGTGATGAAAATGCCCGATGGCGGGTTTCGCCCTGGGTACAACGTCCAGTATGCGGTGGCTGGCTCTCCCATGGGTGGGCCCAGCACCGTTGTGGGCGTTAAGGTCACCAACATCGGCAGCGACATGGGAAGCCTGCTCCCGATGGTCGAGCAGGTCGACGAGCGAACAGGCGACCGCCCGACCGCGTTGTTGGCGGACAGTGGACACGCCAAGCACGAGGACATCGTAGACACCCGAAACCTGGGCGTCGACGTGCTCGTTCCCCCCAAAAAAACGGCGAAGACAATCGAGCAGTTGAAGCTGGAGGGAGCGGCCCCCCAAGTCATCGCTTGGCGGGAACGGATGGAGTCCGACGAGGCGAAGAAGCTCTACCGAGCACGTGCCGGCCTGGTTGAGCTCAACAACGCACACCAGAAGACACATCACGGTATTGAGCAGGTGCTCGTCCGCGGGACGGCCAAGGTGACGTGCGTCATCTTGTTCCATGTCATCGCCTCTAACCTGCTTCAGCACGCCAGCCGTCTGCTCGGCTGAACGCCGGGCGCGCAGAAACCACCACCGACCGCGTGCTCTCCGCAGACTCCCCATTAGACCGCATGGGGAAAAAGTAGCTCTCACCAACAATCCAAGACATCCAGCCAGGCAAGCCCCTCGCCGCAGGCCTCGTTGAGCGGGCAGCGAAACGAGCGCGAGAACGACCCCACCCAATTCTGCGACACCTTTTCAGCCTGTTCTCAACGCATCCGCCGATGGCGGAGCGCATCTCGCGGCTGCGCAGCATGTCCGGCGGCCTGCAGGGAGCCCCTGCGTGAGCGCAGCCTTCGG
>CAZWYX010000100.1:0-1761 GCA_964638485.1 uncultured Planctomycetales bacterium
GGGCCATACACGTTATGTCGCCCTTGGGGGCTCCATAACGTGTGCCCTCATTGAAAGGAGGGAACATGGATTGCCCCAAGTGCTCAGTGGGAAAATTAAGCGAGGTGACGGTGCGCGTCCACGTCCCAGGCGCCGATCAAGAGTTGACGGTGGATGGCTCTGTTGACATCCTGTGTTGAACCTGCTTCCATAGCTCCGAGGCCCTGGACAGGAGGCAGGAGGGACTCGACGTGGCCGAAGTTGGATTGGTGCGTTTCGCGTTGGTCTGCCGTACCGTGGCGGAGACCACGATACCGGCGTATCGGAGTAAGTTTTCCAAGCACGTCTTCACGCAGCCGCAGCTGCTGACGATCCTGTGTCTCATGCGCTACGAGGACTGGACGTTCCGGGAAGCCGAGGTGCGGCTGCTCGAACATCGCGCCGTGCGGCAGGCCCTCGGCTTGCGGCAGGACGTGCCCGACCACACGACGCTGTACCGGTTCCTGCGACGCCTGGACGAGGACACGATCCAGCGCGTCCTGACTGCGGTCGTCCACCGCTTGCCCGCGACGCGACGCAAGACCGTCGTGGGGGTGGATGGGACGGGCTTGACGCCCGGCGCGGTGAGCACGTGTTTCGTCAAGCGGCTGCAGGATGAGGGCGGGACGTGGCGTCGCTGGTGCAAGTGGCTGATTGCCATCGACATCCCGCGGCGGGCCATCCTCGCCCAGCGTGCCCGGCAGGGCCCGACCAACGACTCGGCCACTTTGCGCCCCTTGACCCAGGTCGCCAGTACGGTCGTCCCGATCGGGGCGGTCGTCGCCGATGCGGAGTTCGACAGCGAGCGCAACCACCGGTTCATCCGTGACACGCTGGGGGCGCGGAGCGCGATCCCGGCCACGCGTGGCAAGCGGACCTGGCGCCTTCATGGCATTCGCGCCAAAATGCGACGCCGCTTCCCGCGGCAGCTCTATCGCCAGCGGGCGCTGGTGGAGACGGTCTTCTCGGTCGTGAAGCGCAAGCTCTCGGCGCGCGCCCCCGGCCGCTCGCCGCTGACCCAGCAGTTGCAGGCGCTCGTCCTGGGACTGGCCTACGATGTCTATCGACTGAAGTGTCGTTTTCATCCGATCGTCGTGTAACGCGAGGAAATCAACAGAGCCAAATGAGCTCTAGTCAAGCCGGGGCTTCGCTATGGCGAAGCAGGGCTTCCGTGGGGCGTGGTGAAGTGGGGCAGGCTGTCACTCGGTATGCTTCTGTATGCTTTGGGTTGAATGATAATTTAATTTAAAAATAATTTAAAATATACATTGACAAGTTAAGCGCAGTATGGCATACTTTCAACTGACAACCAGCACGACTCGTACCGAGAAAGGTAAACTTCCGCCACCACACGTGGCGGACCCGCCTATCAGTATGGCGGGCCGAGCAATCGGAGGGCGCAAAGCTACTGGTCCCACGAGGACAGCAGGGCTGCCGAAGACGAGATGAACCTACTTGCACGTGGTCACAATTGCACAAGGCCTTCCAGGAGCCTCCGCTCATCGGGAGGCGTTATTTTTATCATGTTCTCCTGGACGATCGCCTTCCTGCTGTTTGCGCTGATCAGCACGTTTCTGACCCGCAGCACGACGGAGCTCCGCAACGCCCAGCTCACCGAGGAGCCTTCCAACGAGTCGGTGACCAACCCCCTGCGCTACCGGGGCAACTATCTGGAGTACATTGGTCTGGCGGCCCACGACGGCTACGCCTACGGCGCCTGGACCGATGCCCGCGAGAGTCACT
>CAZWYX010000101.1:0-1759 GCA_964638485.1 uncultured Planctomycetales bacterium
GGGCGCGCTCAGACCCGCATCGTCTACAACTGCGGACGCGCCGACGATCTCGAGACGGTCGAGCGTCTCCGGAAGCTCGCACGCGGCATTCTGCGGCGGGTGTCGCCCGAGGAAATCATCCTCGACAGACCTGATTGGAAGATCATCGATACCTGGCCGTACGGTGACATCTACGTCCTCGAGCAGCTTTGGACGAAGATTGGCCTGCAGAAGTTGCTCCCGTCGCTTGTACGTGATGCGACGCGGATGACGCTTCCCGTCGAGAGGGCCTGCTTCACGATGGTCGCCAACCGCTGTGTTGCGCCGGTATCCAAGCTCTACTGCTGGGAACAATGGCTGCGCGAGGACGTGCGCATCGAAGGCACGCAAACGCTAGAACTGCACCAGCTCTATCGCACGATGGACTTCTTCGAGGCGCACAAGGAGGAGATCGAGAAGGATCTCTACTTTCGCGTCGCTGACCTGTTCAACGTCGATGTCGAATTGGTCTTCTACGACACGACCACTCTGCACTGCGAGATCGACGAGGAGGATGCAGGTGGTGCCGAAGACGCGACAATGCGCGGGAGCAAGCTCGCAGGAGCGAAGACTTACGAGGCGCTGCGCCAACGCGGGAAGTCGAAGAACAAACGCTCGGACGTTCCGCAAGTGGTCGTTGGTTTGGCGATGACGCGCGATGGGTTGCCGATCCGATCGTGGGTCTTTCGAGGTGACAAGGTCGACGTGCAGACCGTCGCGAAGGTGAGGGAGGATCTGCGGGGCTGGAAGCTGACCCGAAGCATTTTCGTGGGCGACGCGGGCATGGTCTCGGAGGACAATCTCAAAGCGCTGGCCGCCGGTGGTGGCAAGTACATCGTGTGCACGCCAATGATGCGCGGCGATGAGGTAACCAAGTTCGTACTCACTCAGCCAGGCCGCTACAAAAAGGTCGCCGACAACTTGCACGTCAAGCAGGTGGTGATGGGCGATGGCGAGCGACGGCGACGTTACGTGGTCTGCTTCAATCCACAGGAGGAACTTCGGCAACAGCGGCATCGCGAGAAGGTACTTGCTGAGCTCAAGGAGATCCTGTCGAAGCTTCGGCATCCGCTCGAACACGACGCAACGCACAGCAAGCGGATCTGCGCACTGCGCGCGAGCGAGCGCTACGGGAAGTATCTCAAAATCGAGAACGGGCGACTCACGATCGATCGCGAGAAGGTCAAGCGGGCGGAGCGCGTCGCGGGCAAGTTCGTCGTGCACTCGAACGACGACACTCTGAGCGCCGAGGACCTGGCGCTCGGCTACAAGCAGTTGGCGGGTGTCGAACGTGCATGGCGAATGCTCAAGAGCGGAATTCACCTCCGCCCGATCTTCCACTGGGTTCCGCACCGAATCTCGGCGCATGTATCGCTGACGATGATCGCCCTGCTTCTCGAGCGCATCGCCGAAAACGCCTGTGGTGATACATGGCGCAATATTCGGGACGACCTTCGACAGGTGAAGCTGATTCAATTGTCGACTCCCGACGGCGACCTCTGGCAGGTGACCGAGCCCGCCCCAAACGCGGTCAAGATCCTGAAACAGCTAGGTATTCCCCCGCCGCCCCCTGTCCTCAGGGTCGCGTCTTCCCCTACGCACACGACCGATCCGGGCGACGCGCCGTAACATCCCGTAGCAATGCACGAAATCGCCAATCCTATGACGAGCAACTGTCAAAGTCGGGAGGCAAGGAGGCGATCGCGCGCGTGGTCGCGATCATCGACAAAGAGAGCAACGA
>CAZWYX010000102.1:0-1722 GCA_964638485.1 uncultured Planctomycetales bacterium
CGCCCGACAACTCCGCTCCTCGGTGGGGAGCCCTCCGGCCGCCACCCGTCGGGAGAGCGGAGGGCGCCGAATCCTTCCCTGCCCATTCTGCTTCGCTCCGACGCCCTGCCTTCTGTCCCTGCGGGGGCAGGGCGGGAGCTACGCAGAATGCCCTGCGTAGCCCGTCAGCAGCACCCGATATACGGAAAGGGCGCAAAGCAGGGCACCAGACGCACGGGGGGAGAACAGTGTCCATGCTGAGAATGTTCCTGCCGATCATCGTCACGTGGGGTGGCCTGTTCGTCGTCAATGGCCTCGCAGCGCAACGCGCCCTGGCCGTCGAGGAGGTGGCGTTCATTGATCTCGACTCTAGCCGGTCGCAGCCGAACCTGCACTGCGTCATGGCGACGGAGGCCGAGTGTGTCATTCAAAACGAGGCGGAGTATCAGACGCTGCGTCGCTACATCATGGGCCACCACCTCTGTCAGGACTTTACCCTGCCTGCACTCGACTTGGCTCGACACACCCTGTTGGGCAAATACACGGGAGGGACCGGCTGCACGACGGAGTTCCTGAGGACCATCACTCGTGACGACGGGAGCCAAACCGTCACCTACGTGATTGATGTCGTCCAGATTGGCGGCTGCGAGCCGTTGGCGATGAGCATGAATTGGGCGCTGGTGCCGAAAATTCCTGCGGAGTACCGCGTCGAATTCACCGTGCGAGAAGTGCTCGACCTGAGCGGCGAACAGTAACCCCGCATGGAGCCGTCTGCGCTGCAACACGTCGTCACTGAGGTGCGAGGGAGCCACGACGCTTCTGCCATCGAGGCGCAACGCTGCGCGAGGTTTGTGCGGGAGTATCTTCATCCGACGCTCCAGGCGCACTTTGGTCTACGCGACCACCTTGTCGTCTTAAGCGACGGCTGCGGCGTCGGCGGCGATGTGGAGGCGCTCGTCGCGTTGGGCTATCGCGCGGTGGGCATTGATCCTGGCCCGCGACGGGACGCCTGGCCATTTCGGACGTGTCAGCATCGCTTGCTGGGCGCCGACGGACTGGGGCTCCCATTTCGAGATGGCAGCTTCGATGCGGTGCTGTCCTTCGGCGTCCTCGATCATATCGGCACGATCAACCATTCGTATCAACTGGATCCTCACGCCCAGGCGATGCGATGCCAGTATGTGCAGGAAGCCCTGCGCGTCACCAAGCCAGGGGGCGCTGTCATCGTCGGTGTCATCAATCGTCGGTGTCCGATAGATCCGTTTCATGCGCCCAACTGCTGCGGCGTGCGCCTCCATGGCCCGTGGGATGGACACAGCGTGTCCTGGGGCCAACTCCGTCGGTGGGCACAACTCAGCGGTCAATCGCAACCGATCGAGGCGCTCCCCTTCGATCGTCGCGTCTTCGCGTGGGAGGGACTGCGTGCACGGTGGTGGGGCAGACGCTGGTTCCCGCAGATTCTCGCGCTCATTGACACGTTGTTTGGCAGCGAGCGGCTCAAGCTCTTGCGCACCTCATGCCTCAATCCCTTCCTCCTCGTCAAAATCACCAAGGTGCATTCAAGGCAAGGGGAGGCAGGCGGGACCAGTGCGCGTGCTCACGAGATTCAATTCGGCCAGACACGTTACGGTTGCTTCGCTCCGTAACGTGTGGCCTCATTGAACAAGCTCCAGCGGGTGTAGCTCAGTGGTAGAGCGCTAGCCTTCCAAGCTAGTTACGAGGGTTCGATTCCCTCCACCCGCT
>CAZWYX010000103.1:0-1722 GCA_964638485.1 uncultured Planctomycetales bacterium
CGCCATCACAGACATTCGGCGCCACCGATGGCGCCGACACGGAGGTGGTGGGGTCATCGCTGTGACCCACGCGTAATGATGACAGCGTCGCCTCGCCGTGCGTGTAGTCGTCGAGCCGCGTGGCCTTCGACCACCGCAAGCTCCAACCAATCATGGCTGCCGATGAGCGCGACGACCGTGCCGGGTGTGGCATCAGCATAGGTCCTGACGAACCGCCGCACCAGGTGGCGACCGACACGCACGTGAATCGGGCGTCCTTGTGCGAATCGTCGCAGCCGCTGCGCATCAATCGAGGTCACGAGCGAGCCGAAGTGATCAATATGCAGGATCACGCCCTGCAACGAGGCGCCGATCATCCGCGGTGGCTGCAGACGTAGTTGAAATGGCACGTGGCGCACCACCGCACCAAAGTGATGGGCAGGCGTGCCTGTGGCTAACACGGCTGCGAGGGGGGCAAAAATATCGCGTCCGTGAAAGGTGGACGAGACGCGACCTCTGGTCTTCGGCCAGCGCGTCACATGGATCCAGCGCTGGATGGGTACGCGCAGACGCACCATATCAAGGAGGCCGTTGTCTGGAACGACAAAACGCTGACCCTGGCTCTCAGCAATCAGGATGCGTCGCGCACTGCCGACGCCAGGATCCACCACCGCCACATGAATGGTGCCCACAGGAAACTCCTGCGCGCAACTCGCCAGCAGATACGCAGCGGCCTGCACGTCGAACGCCCGCACCGTATGCGAGAGATCCACCAGCGTGATGCCTGGGGCCTGTCTCAGCAGCACCCCTTTCATTGCTCCCACGTAGCCATCGCTCATCCCAAAATCGGTCAAGAGTGTGACGATCGGCATCCGCGTGGCAGGCGGCCTCATTGAATGTCCACGTAGAGTTCGCCTGGGGCCTGTCCGCGGCTGAGCCTCACCTGCGTGGCGATGGGCGCGTACACGACCACTTCAGGCTGACCGCGCGCATCAGTGACGACCTGCGATTCAAAGTGGTAGCGCTGCACCACGGCTTGCAAGGCGACGAGGTCTTTGACGGGCAACTTGAGTCCTTCCTGTTCCTCCGGCGACGGCGCGCCTGCACGGAAGGGACGGAGTCGTACGACGTGGTGATCGTCCTGTTGGCGCACGGGAAGAATCGCGCGCCCGCACAAATCCACGATGACCCCATCAAAGCGCGAGAGCGATGACGTATCCATCAACTGTCGTCGGAGCCAGCGAAAGGTGTAGGGTTGATCTGGCGGCGTCTCAGCGGCGCTCAGGTGGGCCACGAGTGCGCGCGCTGCATCCCCGCGCACAAGGCGCCACTGCGAGACGCACCCCGCAACGAACAGCAGCGCGATGATCCCCAGCGCGCTCGGTAACGATGGACCGCGTGCGCGAGGCCGCGTGTGTGACGAAGGCGTGGGCAACCGCTCAGCGACAAACCGCGCCAAGGCCTGGCGATCGACGGGACGGATCCGCGTGAAGAAAATTGCGATACGATGTGTACGATTCCCATCGCCAGGGACCGTATCATGGCGCACCACGATTCCATCACACTGAATGGCTCGAGCCGGCAGCTCAATGCGCAGCGCCACACGGGTCATCACCGGCACGGGCTCTGTGACATCGCAATAGAGGCCGGAACTGCTCAGGTTGTGGGTGGCGGTCATCACGGCCTGCATTGGCAGTGACAACTGCAACGGCAGCCGCTCAGTCACGCGAGGCGCTCGTCTGC
>CAZWYX010000104.1:0-1708 GCA_964638485.1 uncultured Planctomycetales bacterium
GCAGATGATGCGCCCGGTTGAATTTGATGGTGCCGTTCTTCATCAACGAGTGCAACCCCTGAATGCGCCGCACTTTGTCCGTGTCATTGTTGAGGCGCTCAATCCGCGGATAGAGGCCCTGCTCACGACCGAGCCGCTCCAGCTCCTGTGCAAGCAGCTCTTGGAATTGGTTCGTTTCCACGGCAATTTTCGTAAACCGGAAGCGCTGCTCAAACGCCAAGAGATCCTGAATCAACTGTGTCGGCGTGCGCCGAGCGATATCGGCAAACAGCACATAGAGGCTCCCGTCACGCCGATCGCGGGCGAGCACGATGATGGCGCTGTAGTCTCCGCGCATGAAATCCTTCCCCAAGGCCGGATCGCAGCCTGCGTAGAAATCGAGATGCGGCTGCAACGCGAGCAGGAGCTCATCCACCGAGCGATACACATCGCTGCAGTAGGTGAACTCCTCCACGGGAAAGACACAGTCGCGCTCATTGACCGGCTCATTCTGCAGCTCGCTGTTGAAGCTCCACGGGTCTTTTTGCCGCTCCACCATCAACTCGTAATAGCTCCAGCGCTCTGGCCAGAGCACCTGGGTGCCGGCCAGCATGGCGCTTTGGTTGGCCTCGAAGTACCGCCGCGCCGCCATGGGCCCTCCGGCTTCTTCATAGAGCTCCCGCCCGGCATAGATGCGGCTCCATTGCTCCCAGAGATCCTCGCGCGTTGACCATTGCACAATCGCTTTATAGACCCGCTTAATCCACTGCGGGTGGGCCTCGCTGACATACTCCGCCAAGAGGCAGAAGGGGTGATGCAGGGTGCCGAGAAAGCAGTAGTTGGTCTCCTGTGTGCCCACCTTGTAGACGGAGCGATTCAGCCAATCGCGCAGCTTGCTGCGGGATTCCTCCGAATAGGCATTCTCGGCGCGTTCGAGGTCATCCGCGATGACCAATGTCGGGCGGCTGGCTCCATGTTTGCGGCCCCGGATGTTCTGCCGGGAGCCGAGGGCCAGCAGCTTCACCCGGTTTGGGGTGACGATCTCATCTCGCTTCCACGGGCTGGGCCGGGCTCCAGCAAGCTCAGGAAAGTCGACCAAGAGCCGGGTGTTGGATTCCAACTCCTTGCGGATGGCATCGAGAATCTGCACCGCCTGCCCGAGCGAGTCGGAGAGTAAGATGATGAACGCCTCGGTGGCAAAGCAGACGCTGTAGAGCACGTAGACCGTCGTGATCATGGTCGTCTTGCCAAAACCGCGCGGGGCGGCGACGGCCAGCGACTGACCGCGAGCACTGGTGATGATTTCAAGCTGCCGGTAGATATCCAGATGGGCGGGCGAGGGCGCTCGTGAGACATGCTGCGGCAGGTAGAGCGTGGCAAACACCTCCAACGACTCCCGCGCCATGCGTCGGCGCAACTGCGAAAACGAGCCATTCAGGTCAGGGCCCATGCGACTCCTCCTGCGGTGGGAACTCCCTCTGCTGGGTTTTGAGGTGGTGGACCTGCTCGGCGATTCGCGCGCGCTCCAGCCGCTGGGCGAGTTGCTGCAGCTGGGTATCCAGCGCTGCTGGCAGGGGATGTTGGGCAGCGATGGCCTGCAGCTCCTGATACTGCGCTTCCAATTCTTCCAACGTCGGCTCGCTGGATGCGCCATCGAGCCGGTGCACGAAATCGCCGATGACTTGCTGCGGCCGCTGCGGCAGATACCCCAGCGACTGCAGGCGGTCGA
>CAZWYX010000105.1:0-1708 GCA_964638485.1 uncultured Planctomycetales bacterium
TCGCGTTCAAGCCCGCGAAGAGCGCCAAGCCCTCGTCCAACACCTCGGCCATGACATGACTGTGCCGTCGCGCGCCGTACAGCTTCAGCCCGAGGAGAGCGCGCATGGCGGGCGCCGCCGGAATCATCTGCGACCCGGGAAAGTCGGCGGTCCGCAGAATGGTGTCCAGCGGGATCCGGGCGAGGAACGGGACGAACAGGAACAGGCCCCCAAACTGGGTCCGGATCTGCCGAGGGGACAGATCCAGCGCGCGCACATCGGCCACCGCCGCGACGGCCGTGCGCGGCCCTGCCGGTCGCTCGTCCTCGGACCGCCGGGGCAACTTGGCAAAGCCCTCCTCTTTCAGCACGAGGGAGACGGCCACGGGACTCCGCGGGGTGCCTTCCTCGGCTAAGACCCGGCTAATGTCGTAGATCGACAGATTCTGCTTGCGGAGGGTGACGATCGCCGCGCGCACCCGATCCTGCGCCGCCGTCGGCCGAGGGCCCTTGCGCGACGGGGTGAAAAAGGTGCGGCTCGGATCCTGTCGGAATTGGTGGCAGAGGATGCGGAAGCTGCCCGGCGTGTACCCGAACCGCGCCGCGGCCTCGTGGGACGGCAGCCCGTCGACGAAATAGGCGCGCAGGGCTTCGTACTGGCGATGGGTCGGCGTCGTGGGTTCAAGAAACCGCTTGGCGAGTGCCGTTAGCGGTTCTCTTGAACTCGTCAACACAAAGCCACTATATCATGTATCTCGGTCTGGTACAAGCCCTATCTCTGGTTGGCCGCCCCGAACAGGCCACGGCGCCACTTGCAAAGCCTATAGGCGGAAAGAATGCGCCTTCCGCGCATCGCCACCCGGACGGTCATGCCCTGCCGCCGAAATGCCCGCGTGGGCCGATTATCAATCTATAGATGTGGAATGATGTTTATCACTTAAACTATTTGCTAACATGATCCAGACAGAAATATTGCGTCGCTTCCCATTCCAATCGATTCAGGTTAGGACGATGGGTGTCCGTGGGATTTCAGGCTAGTGTGGTGTCCCAGCTAATTCTTTGCAACGGCGTACCTTGTCGAGAATGACGTCGGCGGTCGCTCTCCAGATGAACGGTTTGGGTTGCTCGTTCCAGTTTGACAGCCAGTGATAGATGGCGCGCTCGAGTTCGTCGACGCTCCGAAAGGTGCCGCGGCGAATCATCCGCTCGGTGAGGAGGCCGAACCAGCGTTCCACTTGATTGAGCCAGGAACTGCTGGTGGGTGTGAAATGCAGGTGAAAGCGATGACGCTTCTTCGGCTTGAGCCAGCGGGCCACCGCCGCACTCTTGTGCGTGCTGTAGTTGTCTACGATCAGGTGAATCTCCAAGTCGGGGGGGACCGCCTGTTCCAACTCGGTGAGGAAGCGGACGAACTCGCGCCCCCGATGACGCGGGAGGCAGCTGCCAATGACCTTGCCGTTGAGAATATTGAACGCGGCAAACAGCGTGGTGGTCCCGTGCCGCTTATAGTCGTGCGTTTGCCGTTCGGGCAGGCCGGGGCGCAACGGCAAAATGGGCGCGGTGCGATCCAGTGCCTGGATTTGGCTCTTTTCATCGACACACAGCACCAGGGCGCGATCTGGAGGATCCAAGTAGAGGCCCACGATATCGCGCACCTTCTCCTCAAAGTGGGGGTCGTTGGAGATTTTGAACTTCTCGACGCGATGCGGCTGAATGTCGTAGCGTTGCCA
>CAZWYX010000106.1:0-1700 GCA_964638485.1 uncultured Planctomycetales bacterium
C
This sequence comes from uncultured Planctomycetales bacterium, assembly GCA_964638485.1. GTDB lineage: Bacteria > Omnitrophota > Gorgyraeia > Aquiviventales > CAZWYX01 > CAZWYX01. The sequence continues at coordinate 2 of CAZWYX010000106.1, forward strand.
ACGGCTCCCAACAACGGTCGCCGTAACCCTGATCGTTGTCGGGGCTCCCTGCGACTCCTGCCGACTCGTTGTGACTGGAAGTCAAACATGCGCCAGGCAGGAGTCGAACCTGCAACGCAGGGCTTAGGACGCCCTCGCTCTATCCAATTTGAGCTACTGGCGCATCGTTCGCTTCCGGAACGAGACGGCTCACTCCATCTGAACTCTCAACGCTGAACTGTGCTTACAACTGCAGCAGGGCGTAGACCGGTAGCCCGTGAAGGCGCTGGCGGCCACCGAGCGCCTTTAGTTCGATGAGGAACGCCAGCTCGACCACCGTGCCGTGGAGCTGCTGCACGAGCTCAGCCGTGGCGCGACTGGTGCCACCGGTGGCGAGCACATCATCGAGGATGAGTACCCGCTCGCCAGGCCGGATCGCATCGCGGTGCATCTCGACCGTATCCGTCCCGTACTCCAAGTCATACGTGACGCGACACGTATTCCACGGGAGTTTGCCTCGCTTGCGCACCGGGAGAAAACTCACCCCCAACGCACAGGCCAGCGCTCCGCCGAGGATGAAACCGCGCGCTTCGATGGCGGCGATGGCCTGGAGGCGCCGGGCACGGTAGTGCTCGGCAAACGCGCGGATGACGGCCTGAAATCGCGCGGCATCATGGAGGAGGGGCGTAATGTCACGAAACAGAATCCCTGGCTTTGGAAAGTCCGGGATGTTGCGAATCGCCGCCTGCAGCCAGGCAGGATCCAGTTTACTCGACGGTCGTAAAGTCCTCGGCATCGGTCTGCGCGCTCAAGAGGAAGCGCAGTTTGCGTTTGGCTGTCTGCTCAATTTGTCGCACGCGTTCGCGCGTGATCCCAAAATGTTTGGCGGTCTCCCCTAACGTGCGGGCCGTGCCATCCTGGAGTCCATACCGCAACGTGAGGATTTCCCGTTCGCGCTCCCCCATGCGGTTGAGCAAGGTGACGATCCGTTCATGCTGGAGGAGCGTGGCAATGTGCTCGGAGGGCAACGCGGCGGAGGCATCCTCCAAGAGGTCCATCATCTGCACATCGCCTTCATCGCCAATCGGCGCATCGAGCGAGCTCGTTTGAGAGGTGAGCTGGCCCAAGCGCTGGATTTTCTCCATCGGCAATTTCATCGAGATCGCCAGCTCTTTGAGGGTGGGTTTGCGTCCGAGTTTCTGGGTGAGGCGCTCAGTCACCTTCTTCCACTGCGAGAGCCGCTCCGTCATGTAGACCGGAATGCGCACCGTCGAGCCTTGGTTGGCGATCGCGCGCGTGATGTACTGCCGGATCCACCACGCGGCATAGGTGGAGAAGCGATAGCCTTTGCGCGGATTGAATTTTTCCACCCCTTTGAGGAGGCCGAGGTTCCCCTCCTCGATGAGGTCGAGGAGCGGCACGCCCAAGTGGGCATAGCGTTTGGCAATGTTGATGACTAGGCGCAAGTTGGAGAGGATCATCTGCCGGCGGGCGCGCGCATCGCCCCGCTTGATCCGTGTCGCCAGACGAATTTCATCTTCGGGCGTGAGCAGCGGGATGTCTTTGATATCTTTGAGATACAGACGGACGGGATCAGGCATGTGCTCTCGTGGACCGCGCACCGTCACCCGCGAACCGTGCACGGTGCCGTCGTTAGGATTATTTCTCCTTTTTTCCTTTGAGCGCTGCTTGGGCCGCAGCCAGGCGCGCAATCGGCACG
>CAZWYX010000107.1:0-1676 GCA_964638485.1 uncultured Planctomycetales bacterium
GCCGTCATCATGATGACCGGCACGCGCGGCCACCGATCCTTGAGCTGCCGGAAGGTGTCCAAGCCGGACAGGCCGGCCATGCGGATGTCCATCAGCACCGCATCCGGTGCCGCGCCTGTTTGCTGCAACGCCTCTTCCCCGCTCGCCAACGTGGTCACGGTGTGACCTGCCTTTGTGAGGAGCTTCTGCAGGGAGCTGCGGATGTTCCGATCATCATCGACGACCAAGAGATGGCTCACGTCGTTCCCTCGACCATGGGCAAGCGAATCAAGAAACGCGCGCCCTGCACGACCTGCGGATCAAACACCAGTTCGCCCTCATGACGCTCCAGAATGGTGCGGGCAACCGCCAAACCCAATCCGGTGCCATCGGCTTTCGTGCTCACGAAGGGCTCAAACAGTCGCGCCTGGACGGTGGCTGGCACACCGGTCCCGGAGTCTTCCACCACGACTTCGGCCAGCGCGCGGCCGGCTAACGGTTTGACGATACGCGAGAGCACGCGCAGCGTCCCGCCCTTGGGCATGGCGTCCACCGCGTTCAAAAAGAGATTGAGGAAGACTTGCTTGAGCTGGGCCGCATCCGCATGCACCATGAGCGCGTTGTCCTCAGAGGCGAACACCACCCGGATGCCGCGCTCGGCAAACGTCGTCTCCATGAAGCGCACACAGCCCTCCACGACTTCGCGCACCTGCAGTGGTTGCCGGTTCGGCGTAGCCGGCCTGGCGAATTCCAACACCTCGTGGACGGTGTCTTCGAGGCGGTGGATTTCCTGCGCGATGATGTCCAGGTCTTCGCGCGTCGCCGGCGTTTGGGTGGCATCCGTTTGCAGCGAGTGGAGGCGCAGCTTGATGGCGGTCAGCGGATTGCGCACTTCATGCGCGACCACGCCGGCGATCTGGCCCAAGGCAGCCAATTTTTCGGAGTGCACGAGTCGCCGCGAAAAACCGCGCGTCACCCACCAGCCCATGCCCAGCCCGATGACAATAGCCCCGGCGATCATCGTCCAGATGATGATCTGCAGCCACCGCACGCGTACAGCCGTCTGGTGCTGGGCCGTGGCCATGAGCTGCTCATTGACCAAGAGGAGTTCTTCGCACACATCGTAGAGGCGACCGAGCAGCTCCTGGCCGTCATGGAGCAAGATCTGCTCCGCGGCACCGATGCGTCCCTGCTGGTAGAGCTGGACTACTTGCAACCGCGTGCGGTCATAGTGCGCGTAGTCCGCACGGATGCGCGTGAGAATCGCTTGCTCTTTCGCGGTGAGAGCCACCGCCTGCGCCTTGCGGAACCACTGCTCAAAATTCTGGCGCTTGACCTCCAACTGGCGCAGCCACTGCTCATCGCCGCTCAAGAGATAGCTGCTCACCACGCCCTTCTGGTCCAGGAGGGCGAGCTCCAATTCTTCCGCAGCTTTCAGGCTGGAGACATTTTCCTGGAGGACGGCTTGGGAGGTTTGCTGCAACAAATGGCTCGTGAAGATCGCCAGCGCGCCCACAGCGACGAGGCAGACAGCGATTACGAGCATCCCCACCAGTGCTTGGGTCTTCAGCGTCAGTCGCATGGCTGCATTATAGCACGATAGGAACGTACACTGGAACGCTTATGGTGAACTGAATGTTCTGGCAGTGGGGCAGGATTTTGCTACTAACATCATCTAAAAACGGGGGCGACGGGGC
>CAZWYX010000108.1:0-1673 GCA_964638485.1 uncultured Planctomycetales bacterium
CTGCTGCTCGCGTTGGCATTCGGTGTCGGTCGCGGACTGCCGTTCCTGCTCGTCGGGCTTTTCGCGGGTCTCCTCATGCGATTTGCGTCATTGGCCCGGTGGCGCCGTCCGGTGCAAATCGTGAGCGGATGCGCCCTCCTCGCAGTTGCGGTGTATTACGTGCGAGCGTTCACCACCTTGCTCTAGAGCGCCAGCGCCATAATCACAAACAGATCCGCAATGCGCTCGGCGTCAAGGCCGGCCGTCACGGGTGCCGACTGCGGATTGTCACATCCGGCCCCCAACGATAGAGTGACGCTCGGCGCGGCGCTCGTAAACGGCTGGAACAACACGAAGGACAATAACTCGCAGAATAACGTACGGCTTTCAGGCGATCATCAAGCTGACCGCAGCGCTCTCGATTATTCAGAACTACATGACGGATCCGGAACAGGCCGGCAATACGGATGACTGGCGACACTTGGCCGACATCACCGTCACCTACGCAGTCAATGACATGTTCAGCGTGATGGGCAAATATGACTACGGCCGTGACGAGGTCGCTGGCGCGACGGCGACGTGGCAAGGCATTGGGCTTTAGGCGAAGGCGCAAGTCAACCCGGTGTTCGCCGTGATCCCCCGCTGGGAGTACTACAACGGCGAGGATGGGTTCACCACGGGTGCCGCGCAAAACGTACAAGAGTTCAGGCTGACGGCCGAAGTGAAACACAGCCAGGGCCTGATCATGCGTGTCGAATACCGCCGCGATTGGTCGGACGTGAACTTCTTCACGAAAAACGGTAGGAGCGCGAGACAATCAGAACACCTTCTCGGTGGGCTGGATCTACGCGTTCACCACGCGGCAGTAATCGCCGCTCGGAGATCCGTAGCGCAATTACTTGACCAGCCGCTCCGACCTTGACTCCGCGGAGCGGTGGCGCGGGTCGCTGGCAAAGTCCGCGTGCGGATGAGTCGGTCCTAATGTTTGCCCTTCCACTGCGTGAGCGCAGAGGCCGCCGCACTCTTCGCAGCCTTTGACGAGGTGGAAGATCGCAAGATCTTGCTTGCGGCTGAAGCCGCCTTCTTTCCAGTACTTTCCTTGTGAGCCATGAGTTGACAGCATACCTGAGGTTGCCGTGGCGCCTGGATGCGCTTACGCCGAGACCGGTGGCATTCCTTTTTCGGAATGCACCCGCGCTGCTCCGGCGCCCCCACCGGCCATCACGCCGTCGGCCGCCGAGATCAGTTCGCTCACTCCACGCTGCACCACCATCAGCACAAGCGCCCCTGGGTCAGTAGCCAGCCCCTCATCTTCTTCATCCTTCCCCCGTGGCCGTGAGCAGAATCGGGATGCGGCCCGCACCGACATCCGGCCTTGCGCTCACATCGGCGACTGGAATCGTGACAGTCTGGCGTGTAAGTATTTCCACGCTCTCATCGCTGTCACACGAAACGCGTTGGCAGTGCGCAGTCTTCCGGACCGCTGCACACGCTTGTTCCGGGAAGTAAATCTTTCCGAGCTGTCACCGGACATTACTCAACACTGTCTGCGCACACTCGTCCTTCGTTCGCGGCTCCAAGTGGTTGCTTGGCGCTGCAAGCTCAGCCCTCTGCGCTAACTTGCAATCGTGTCCTTTAGTTTCAGGTGGTGTCCTGTGGTGCGCTACCCGCCGGCCTTCTTCTGCTTGCGGTAC
>CAZWYX010000109.1:0-1575 GCA_964638485.1 uncultured Planctomycetales bacterium
CTGCGTGCAGATCCATCCGCAGAAGAGAAACGTTGCCCCGCCGAGGGCGAGCGACCATGGCGGAGCAATCCACCGTCCCGTAAGCCATCCGAGGAGCAGCCCCACAGCACTCCCCCACGTCCCCGACGCCCACGGAACATCTCCTAACCCACCGACCGTCGCGATCCAGGTGGAAAGCGTCGTCTGACGTGTCACGTATCACTCCACCGCATGTCACCGGCCCATCGCTTCTTTCAACAGCGCTCGATAGCGCCAGAAGAAACTGGCACCGGAGATCACCGTCAACGTCATCGTCACCCACAAGCACCCGGAGATCACCCCGGTCATCGCCCCGTGCATCCACGACGGCATCTGTCCACGGAACACCTCGCGCAGAACGAGCATCGCAAGAATGACAATAATGGTGGTCATCTGCGATACGGTCTTGTGCTTGCCTTCTTTGGCGGCCGAGAGGATGATGGCGCGGCTGGCCGCGAAGAAGCGCACCCCGGTGATGATGAACTCTCTCAACACGATGACGAGCACCATCCACGCGGGAATCAGCCGCAGCTGCACGAACACCAAGAACATCCCAATCACCAGCACCTTATCGGCGATCGGATCGAGGAGCGCGCCTAACGGAGTCATCTGATGCCACCGACGAGCGAGGTACCCATCCAGCCAATCGGTCGCGCTCGCCACGAGGAAGCAGCCCAGCGCCGCGACCTTGGCCCACACCCCTGGAACAAATAAGAGTCCCATGACGACAAACGTCAGCCCGATGCGCAGCAGGGTCAGCTTGGTGGGGAGGGTCATCGCTCACGGTGTGACGGGAACACGGCGTGAAGAACGTGAAGAATCGGAGGAACGGCTGGAACGAACCGCGTGTCAGGCACCAGCCATGGGCAGGTTGGCTGCCACCGTGCCCACGAGATCATATTCGAAGCTATCCGTGATGCGCACAGGGACCACCGTGCCTGGGGCGAGGGGGGACGCGCTGTGCACAAAGACCGTCCCATCCACTTCAGGGCAATCAGCGCTCGTGCGCCCCAGCGCCACGAGCGGATCGCTGGGATCCGATTCATCGATGAGGACGTCGCAGGTGCGGCCGATGGCGCGTCGATTCACCTCGCTCGCAATCTGCTGCTGCAGTTGCATCACTCGATCAAAGCGCTGCTGCCGGGCGGCATCTGGCACCTGGTCCGGCAATCGAAACGCAGCACTCCCTTCCTCACGCGAATATTGAAAGGCGCCCAGCCGCTCAAACTGAATCTCCTGCAGAAACGCGAGGAGGTTCTCAAATGCCGCCTCCGTTTCCCCGGGAAATCCCACAATCACCGACGTGCGCAGGGCGATGTCCTGCACCTGCTGCCGCAGCCGTTGGATCGTCTCCCGCAAGTGGGCTTGGGTGATGCCTCGATTCATCCGGCGCAACACGTCGTCATCCGCGTGCTCAATCGCCATATCGAGATAACGGCAGATCTTCGGCTCATCACGAATCGCCTCGATCAATTCCTGGGACACCCCGCGCGGATGGCAATAGAGCAGGCGGATCCACCGCAGCCCCGACACTTGCGCGAGCAGATCGGAAGAGCG
>CAZWYX010000110.1:0-1571 GCA_964638485.1 uncultured Planctomycetales bacterium
CCGATTTTGTGATGCTCTCGGGCGAGACGGCGGCCGGCCGCTACCCGGTGGAAACAGTGCGGATGATGCGCAAGATCATCGAGTACACCGAGCGGCATGCGCCGTTTCGCGGCGTGCGCCGCACGCGTTGAGGCACCGCAACGCGGTAGCGTCAAGTAAATTGTGTAAATTGTGTTAAGGGCTTCTCCTGCCAGATCGTATTTAAGCGATGGAATACCGCATAGATGATCCGATCGCAGCTGGCGGCATTCGTGAAGCACCCGATGGGCCGCGTGCGACGTCGGACTTCGCGGAAGCAGCGCTCAATGACGTTCGTCGTCCGGAGCTTGACCCGTTGGGCCTCAGGGAAGTCCAAGAAGGTCAGCAGCTCCTCGAGATCCTGGCGCAGGCACGCCACGGCGTTGGGAGCGAGCCGCTGCCAGCGACGCTCCCACTGATGGAACCGTGTGACGGCCTCCCGCTTCGTCGCCGCGCGATACATCGTCTTCGCCTCGTTCAGGCACGCCGCTTGGATCCGGCGCGGCAGCGTCGCCGCGACATTGCGCAGTTTATGCGCCCAGCAGCGCTGCCGCTTCACGTAGGGATAGACGACCGCCAAGGCCGCGTGCAAGCCTTTGCACCCGTCGGTGACCACGAGCTGCAGGGTCGTGCCCTCGAGTCCCCGTCGGTAGAGATCGTTCAGGAAGGCTTCCCAGCTCGCCTGGCTTTCGCTCGCCGCCTGCCGAAAGCTCAGGAGCTCCCGGCGCCCGAAGGCCGTCAAGCCGTAGGCGACCAGCACCAACCGTTTCTTCGTCCCCAAGGCGTCCTTGACCTTCATCGTGACGCCATCGAGGAACAGGACCTGATATTCATCGAGGAGCCTCCGTCGCTGGAAGTGGGCGACCGCCGCATCCAGCGTCTTCGTGACCGTCGAGACGGTCGTCGCACTCCAGCGTACGCCCAAGAGCGGCTGGACGACTTCGCCCACGCGTCGGGTGGCCACGCCCGCGAGGAAGGTCTCCCGCAGCAACGCATTCACGGCCTCCTGCCGACGCTGATACCGGGGCAGGACGGCGGGATGGAAGCGGCCATCGCGACTGCGGGGCACTCGGAGATCCGGCAGGCAGCCCAGGGCGGTGCTCAAGGTCCGCGTGTAGCAGCCGTTGCGATACGGGCGCGCCTGGCCCGTGCGCTCATGCCACTCGGCTTGGGTATACACCACGAGTTCTTCCTGCATCGACGCCTCCAACAACAGTTTGACCAACTTCAGCGTCTCCTGTGTCACGTCGCCCCAAAAATCGTCTTTGACTTCTTTCCACCAACCCGCTATGTTCTTCTCGAAGTCCAATTGGGCCGTCGGCATGGGGCGTGTCCCTCCGTGTTGTGCTCGCCAGAGCACAGTCTCCACAAGATCCCGGAGCAGGATACGCCCATTGCCTTTGCTCTCACACTGAAATTACACACTTGATCGTACACTACCAGATGAGCCTTCGAGGTTGCGCGGCCTAAGGCGCTATGTTATACTGACGGCCTTCACACGGTTTCCACGTCGGTCGAGCAACCCTAACCACAGGAGGAGACTCATGAGGAAC
>CAZWYX010000111.1:0-1563 GCA_964638485.1 uncultured Planctomycetales bacterium
AAAGGCGTTCGCTCTTCGCGAACGCCCTTGTTCGACTGACGATCCACCGTTGGATCGTACACCACTATAGCAATACCAATCAGGTTGTCAAGTTTTTTGGCAGCTCACGGGCCAACAGGATCGCCTCGGCGATCTCGCGCATCGTTTTGCGCTTCTCCATGCTCTGTTTCTGCAGCGTGCGAAACGCGTCAGCTTCAGAGAGGCGATACGCCTGCATCAGCACGCCCTTGGCTTTCTCCACGATCTTGCGCTCCTCGAGCGATTTCTGTAACGCCACGGACTGCTCGAGGAGCCTGGTGTGTTCGATCGCCACCGCTGCCTGGTTGGCAATGGTCGACAACACCCGAACCTCATCCTCGCTGAACTGATGCTCGGTGGCCGTATAGAGGTTGAGCACGCCGGTCGTCCGCTCCTTGACCATCATCGGAACCGACAGCAGGGACTTCAACCCTTCCCGTGCCGCGATCTCCGGATACATGTAGCCATTCGCGTGCGTCACATCAAGGACACTGATCGGCCGGCGCTCCTTGACCGCTCGACCGCTGATACTTTGACCCACTTTGATCGGCGGCTTGTTCCGGTAGGCTGGGCTGAGGGCCTGGGTGGCCTTGATCACCAACACCTGTTTGGCCTCGTCGAGCAACATCAGCGAGCAAATCTTCGATCCCATCAGTTCAGCGGTCACCGTGACAATGAGTTGGAGGATCTCGTCGAGGTAGCGCTCTGAGGCGACCGCCTTGCTCACCTGGGCGAGGGTCTGTAGTTCCCGGCGTAGTTGCCGGACTTCCTCGGTGCGCTCGCCTAAGACCTGTTGGAGGTGACGGATTGAGACGCCCATCTCATTGGGCAGCAGTACACACCAGGCAGATTACGGGGGCGTTACGCTGAGGTTAATTCGGGGTAACTCGATCACGCAAGGAGCCGGTGGGCGAGGAGGACGCCGACGATCGACTTGGCGTCGTAGATCTCCCCGGCGGCGATGTTGGCCAGGGCCGTCTTCAGCGACAGGACCACCGGCTGCACGAGCTCATTCGGCGGTATAGCCCAGCTGGCGCAGGATCCGCTCATCACTGCGCCACTCCTCGGCGACTTTGACCCAGAGCCCTAAGTACACCTTGCGTCCGAGCAGCCGCTCGAGCTCTTGACGGGCGAGCCGGCCGATGCGCTTGAGGAGCGCTCCGCCTCGGCCGATGACGATCGCCTTCTGCCCGGGGCGCTCCACGAAGATCGTCGCCTGGATCGCCATGACGCGCGGTCGCTCCTCCACCTCCTCGACGAGGACCGCCACGGCATGGGGGACCTCCTGGCGCGTGGCCAGGAGCAGCTGTTCCCGGATCAGCTCGCGGATGCGCTGCGGGGTCGTCTGGTCGGTCCGCTGGCGCGGCTCATACCACTGGGGGCCTTCCGGCAGGTGGGCGATGATCCGCTCAAGGAGCACGTCCATCTGCTCGCCGGTCAGCGCCGAGACCGGGACGCAGTCTGCGAACAGCCCCAGCTTCGCGCACGCCTCCAAGAGCGGCAGCAGCCGCGGTTTCTTGACGAGATCCACCTTGTTGATCGCCA
>CAZWYX010000112.1:0-1559 GCA_964638485.1 uncultured Planctomycetales bacterium
CGGCGAGCGGTTGGCTGACCTGCAGCGGCTGGTCGAGCGGTTTGGCAATCGGGAACGGTTGGCCGGCGTGGCGTTGTACGCCGCTGACGGCCATACGCTCGCCTTGACGACCAGCCTCCCCCAGCAGTTCCATGCGCTGCCGTCCCTCGCAGAGGAGGCCATCCAGGTCGATGACGCCAAGCACGGCCTGATTCAGGTGGGTCACAAATACTGGCATCTGTTTGCGCTGCCCATGCGCCGAGAGGCCAGCCTCCTCGGGACCTTGGTGCTGTTCCACGATGCCGGCTACATCGAGACGCACGCCACGCAGCTCTGGCGGCAGAGCTTCGTCCGCCTGTTCATTCACGTGTTGCTCATCTCACTGGTGACGTTGCTGATCGTGCAGTGGAGCCTGGTCCGGCCGATGGCAAAGACCGTGGAATGGGTCAGGCGGCTTCGGTCCGGGGAGTCGACCGAAGGGGTGTTGCCCAAAGAGGCGCTCTTCAGTCCATTAGCCCGGGAAGTCAGGTACATGGCCAAGAGCCTGCTGGCCGCGAGGGCCGCCGCGGAGGAAGAAGCGAAGCTTCGCCATGCCGGAGAGTCGCGTTGGACCGCGGAGCGGCTGAAGGAGCACGTCAAGTCGGTCCTGCAGGGCCGCGCGCTGGTCGTCGTGGCGAATCGTGAACCGTATATGCACGTTCGCGAGGGGCGGCAGATTCGTTGGGTGATGCCGGCCAGCGGGATGGTGACGGCGGTGGAACCGATCCTGCGGGCCTGCGGCGGGACCTGGATCGCCCACGGATCTGGCGATGCGGATCGTGAAACCGCCGATGCGCAGGGCAAGCTCAAAGTGCCACCGGAGACGCCGTCGTATACGCTCAAGCGGGTCTGGCTGACCAAGGAAGAAGAGGATGGGTACTACTACTGCTTTGCGAATGAAGGGTTGTGGCCGCTGTGCCACATTGCGCATACACGGCCGACCTTTCAAGCCGACGCCTGGGCGCAATATCAGCGGGTCAACGCCAAGTTCGCCGAAGCGGTTCTGGGGGAGCTGGAGGGAACCGAGCACCCTTGTGTGCTGATCCAGGACTATCATTTTGCCCTCTTGCCGCGGCTCATCAAAGCCAAGCGGCCGGATGCGAGGGTGGCGCTCTTCTGGCACATCCCGTGGCCGAACCCCGAGGCGTTCGCCATCTGTCCATGGGCGCGTGAGCTGCTTGACGGCATGCTCGGGGCCGACCTCTTGGGGTTTCACATCCAATTCCATTGCAACAACTTTCTGGACACCGTCGATCGACTCGTCGAATCCCGCATCGATTGGGAGCAATTCGCCGTCAGTCGGCGCGACCATCAGACGCTCATCAAACCCTTCCCCATCAGCCTTGCGGCCGACGATCTCAGCGGGCCACCTCAAACACACTCACCCGCAACGTTGCTGCGAGAAAGCGTGCTCAAGGAGCTCGGTGTCAGCGCGCAGTATCTCGGGGTCGGAGTCGACCGAATCGATTACACCAAGGGAATCGATGAGCGCTTTCGCGCCATTGAGCGCTTCCTGGAGCAGACTCCTAGCGCCCAGGGGC
>CAZWYX010000113.1:0-1519 GCA_964638485.1 uncultured Planctomycetales bacterium
CTCGGGCCTGGTGACTTCTTCGGCGAAGGGTGTCTCGCAGGGCAGCCGCGGCGCATGGCGACCGCCTCGGCGCTGAGTGCGAGCACAGTGCTCGTCGTTGAGAAGCCCCAGATGCTCGAGATGCTGCACACACAACCGGCGCTGGCCGATCGGTTCCTGTCGCACATGCTGGCGCGAAACATCCGGATCGAGGAAGACCTCGTCGATCAACTCTTCAACCCGACCGAAAAGCGGCTCGCCCGCGCCTTGCTTCTGCTGGCCCGCTATGGCAAGGAGGACCAGCCGCTGAGACTGCCGAAGCTATCGCAGGAGATCCTCGCCGAGATGGTTGGGACGACGCGGTCCCGCGTGAACTTTTTCATGAACAAGTTCCGGGACCTCGGATTCATCGAATACAACGGCGACATCAAGGTCAACAGCTCCCTCCTGACGGCCGTCCTGCACGATTAGCATTTTCATGCGCTGTCCGGCCGAGGTTCGCGTCCCGGAGCGGCTGAATAACGGGCTGAAGGAAGTGGGGCTGCTCCTGCTGGTCGTCTTACTGTGTCCGGTGGCAATCCTCATCGTTGGCGCCCCCTTTGTGTTGCTCGTGCGACTGCTGATAGAAATCGCCGAGCGCATGTGACAGGGGCCAGAGCTGGACCGCGCCGTCAGCCTTTGTCGCTGTCCAAACGGAGCAGCTGATCGGAGACGTCAGTCGAATCCACGATGACGCCCTCAATGGTCTGGTGGTCCTGAGCGGGCACACGCCGGTCGGCTCGACCACTTCGTCCGCACGCGCGAAGGAGCGAGACGCCGCACCCGGCGACGCCGATGATCACCAGCGTGATCGCGGCAACGCCGGCAACCATCATGGCTGCGGCGACGGTCACCAGGGCTGGTAGCGCGGAGATTCTGCCGACTCGACGGTAGGTGATGAACATTGGATACCTCAGGTGGTCTACCCCCGAAGGAGCGTACCTCAGATCCACATCCCGCCGCTGTCCGCAAGTGAACATCGCGACGCCGGTCATGGGGCGTAAACTGAAAAGGCATCGCTTTCCTGGGTCCTGATCGTTCCACGTATTCCGTTGGTCAGTCCTCATCAAAGCCCTTTCGGAAGGTCTCTATGGCACTGTGCTCCGTTCCCTGGTGGATTTCTGCGGTCTGGGTTTCATTGACGCTCCTGACGATCCTGGCGCTCGACGCGTCATCCCTTGGCAGCTGGGTGCTGGCGACGACAATCGGCATCGTGCCGCCCGTTGTCCTCCTCAGGCTCTGGAACGACGGTCCTCCACCAACCGTGGCCGAAGTGCTTCATACCACGGAGGTCGGCCGATGAACATTACACTCTCCGCCGTCGCGACGACTGCGCCGGAGCTCCTCGGGTTCGCGACGTGCCCGTTGTGTCGCACGACCCACACGACCATGACGAATGACGCGGTCGGGAAGGACGCCGACTGGCAATGTGCACGATGCGGTCAGAAGTGGAGCGCCACCCGCGTGGCCACGGTCGCGGCGTACGCCGCGTGGGTATCAA